>NZ_AUHY01000054.1 GCF_000423425.1 Meiothermus rufus DSM 22234
CCTGGGGAACCTCCTTTCTTGGTTGGTTCCCCTCTTTTTATCCCAGCTTAGAGTCTCACATGTGTCCGTCCAGGTTCATGGGTCTCAATAGAGCATGAACACACTGCTGGCCGCATAGAGCCGGGCCGCAGCGACGAGCGCTTCGATCTCGATGTACTCATCAGCCTGGTGTGGGATGGTTCTTCCTCCCGGGCCGATGGTCACAATGGGCAGGCCGGCCCAGGCCCACAAAAAAGTGCCGTCGGTGGCCCCTGGCACGCCACCATAGCGAAGGGGCATACTCAGAAGCGCCAGGCCCTGCTCGACCGCCTGTACCAAGAGGGTTTCCCTCGAGGTCTGGGTGGCCGGTCGATCCTCAAAAACCTCCAAGGTTGCGTGCACGCCCACCTCGAGGCTTTCCTCCAGAACCTGCCGCAGTCGGGCCTCTATGGCCCGATGGTCCTGGCCGGGATTGGTGCGAATATCAACCCCGACCTTTACCTGATCGGGAATCACATTGAACTGCCCTTCCCCCGCCCCAGCCTGGAAAACAGTGGGGGTTATCCAGGGTTTGCCTAAATGGGGGTGAACACTTTCAGCCTGCAATAGGGCTTGCAGCTTACCGAGTTCAGCTGTAAACCTGGCAGCAGAAGGAATCGGGTTGGCCCCGGCGTAGGGCATGGCCCCATGGGCCATTTTCCCCTGAAAACGCACCCAGACCCGCATAGCTCCCTTTTGCCACAAGCACACCTGGTTCTCTTCCGGCTCACAGATGATGGCCCCAGCGAAGCCTTCGGCATAGCCGGCTCGGACAAAGGCCTTTATACCAATCATCAGGCCCTCTTCGTCGCAGGGAATGCACAACCGCAAGGTTTTGTGGGGCTCACCCAGTACCTGCCGTACTGCCTGCGCCGCCACGATGGCTGCAGCCAGCCCGCCCTTCATGTCGCAGGCCCCGCGCCCGTAGATTTTGCCCTCCACAATCCGGGCTTCGTAGGGGGGCACCGTCCACTGGTCTGGATTGCCGTGCGTCACCACATCGGTATGGCCCTCCAGAATCAGCCCGCCAGGGCCCTGTCCCAAATCGGCAATCAGGTTGGGGCGGCCCGGTGCTACCTCTTGCACGGTGGTGGCAAAACCGCGGGCACGCAAATAGGGCTCGAGAAAATCCACCACCGGTGCTTCCCCCGGCCCAGGGAAATAGCTGGGGATGCGCACCAGTTCCTGGGTCAGGCGAATCAGCTCATCGGTGTCTACGGCTTGGGCCGCTTGGAGGGCAAGGTGGTTTTTGTCCATGTTTCTTCCCGAGAGAGCCTTGGCGCTTATTGTTCGTACAAATCGCGGTAGGACACCAGCCCTCCCACCGAGTAAGCATGTAGCACGCCATGCACCAGGGCTCGAGCGAATACATCGGCGGCTACCGCACCTATGCGGCTGAGCTCGGCAGGGCCCTCAATCTCCACCTCACCCGTAGCCAAGCAAAAAATCGTGTCGCCATCGAACATGGTGTGCGCAGGATAGATCGCCCGGGCAATACCATCGTGGGCCATCTGGGCCACTTTTTGGGCCTGGGCCTTGGTCAGCCGGGCATTGGTCGCCACACAGCCGATCACCGTATTGCGAACAAAAGAAGCGCTAAAGATATCGGTGTAGTCGGGCGCTACTGGGAATCGGGGAGGATGCTTGAGTCTGAACTCGCCGTTTTGCTCCAGGAACCGGGCATAGATCTCCCCCGTTACCGGGTCGTGGGCCCGCCCGTGGGCGTTGGCCGCCACAATAGCCCCCACCACCAGCCCACCCGGCAACACCAGGCTGGCGCTACCCACCCCCCCTTTTAGGCCACCGCTGCGGGCCCCGGTACCCACTCCCACCACCCCCTGCTCCACTGGGCCACCCCTTAGGTTCTGGGCTGCCCGGTAGCCGTCCTCGGCTTTGGGACGCACCTCCGCGCTCCCCACCAACAAATCGAAGATCACCGCAGCCGGCACGATGGGTACCAGGGCCTGGGTGGTCTCGTTGCCCACCGGGTAACCTCTGCCGTGCTCCTCGAGCCAGCGCATAACCCCGGTAGCGGCCTCGAGGCCGTAGGCGCTACCCCCGGCCAGCACCACGGCGTGCACCTTTTCCACCAAATTGACCGGGTTCAGCAAATCGGTCTCGCGGGTACCCGGCGCACTGCCGCGCACATCCACCCCAGCCACTGCCCCCTGTTCGGGCACGACCACGGTCACCCCGGTGAGGTTTTTTAAGTCGGTGTAGTGGCCTACCCGAATACCGGGAACATCGGTAATGGCGTTGTGGAGGCCGGGCGGCATAAACACACCCAACAAAAACCCACCCCTATGGGCGGGAGGCCAGGCCCACTAGGCCGTCCGGGGCTTTTGCACCCAGCGCAGCACGAAGTAAACCACCGCAACCACAATTAAGACTGGAACCAGCACCCGCAGCAGCATCCAGATAAAGCCGGCCAGCCCCTTGAGCACCGCTCCCAAGAAGGTGAAGAGCCAGCCCCCCACCCACAGCACCACCAGCAGCGCAACGGCAATCAGAAGGCCCAGCACCACCCACTCGAGGATGTCCTGCAGCGAACGCTCGTTCATGGAATTTAGAATAGCACAATCCCTGTGGGATTCGCTTTTCTTTTGGCTTTAGCCTGCGGGTAGGGCGGGATCACACAGTAGAATCAGCCCGATGGCCCAACGCAAACCCCTCATTGCCCTTGGCGACCTCACCTGGGATGTACTGGCCAAACCCGATACCCTGCTGTTGCCTGGGGGCGATACCACCGGGCGGGTTCTGTTGATGGGCGGGGGCAGCGCAGCCAACGTAGCGGTGTGGGCCGCTCGAGTAGGCTACCCCGCCGGATTCATCGGGGCGGTAGGGCAGGATCGCTTCGGTGAGTTTGCTGTGCAGGAGCTAGCCGCTGAAGGGGTGACCCCCCATATTCTCTGGAAAGCGAGCATTCCCACGGGGGTCATCCTGGTTCTGATCGATGCTGCCGGGCAGCGCTCGATGCTCACCTCCCAGGGGGCCGATTTCGAGCTGCGCCCTGAGGAGGTACCCCTCGAGGTCCTCCGGCAGGGGCAGCATCTACACCTGACCGCCTGGTCCTTGTTCACCGACCCTCCTCGTCAGGCCGCCCTCAAAGCCGCCCAGGTAGCCCACGAGGCAGGCATTACCGTCTCCTTCGACCCAGCCTCTTTCCAGATGATCCGGGAGATCGGGCGGGAGGAGTTTCGCCGTCTCACCCGCCATCTTCCGCTGGACTTCGTTTTCCCCAACCTGGATGAAGGGCAAGCCCTCACCGGGGCTAAAAAGCCCCTCGAGGTCCTCGAGGTTCTGCATGAGCTCTACCCCAAAGCCATGATCCTGCTCAAGCTGGCCGCTGAGGGCGCTTTGATTCTCGACCGGGGCCGGCGCATCGAGCTGGCCGCCACTACCGATCTGCCGGTAGATGCTACCGGGGCGGGCGACTCCTTTGGCGGGGCTTTCCTGGGGCACTACCTGCGCTCACGAGACCCCCTGGCCGCCGGGCTTTTGGCTGTACAGGTGGCCGGTTGGGTCATCGGCCGCTTTGGCGCCCGCCCCCCCATGGACGACGAGCTAAAAAGACGCCTGGCCCGCTTCGGTTATCAAGGCCTACCCTAGGGGCTGGGGCAGCCTCGAGCTGCGCAGCATGAACTTCCAGTGGATGGGGTACTCCATGTCGGGGTCGGGGTAGGTCTGGGCAATCCACTGGGCCAGCTCGGCAATCGAAGGGCGGAACACCTCCTCCGGCACCTCCCAGGTGAAGGAATAGATGCGCTCGGTGAGCATCTCGAGGCTAACGCGGGGGCTGCGTAGCTCAATCCAGTCGGCCACCATTCGGGTTTTGGGCTCGAGTCTGTAGCGGATTAAGGCCTTTTCCACCTCGGCCAGCCGGGCCTGATGCCGGCCTCGCACCAGGGTATACCCCTGCCTGGAAAGTATCTCCTTCCACTTTTGCTGGATGCGCCAGTCCTCGCTTTCCTCGTCGGACTGCTCCCAGCCCTCAAACAAAAACCCCCCAGGCCGCAACACCCGCAGGCTCTCCCGCAGGGCCTGATGCCAGTTGTCCACAAGGTGCCAGAAATGTACCGCGATAACCGCATGAAGACTACCCCGCTCAAAGGGCAGCTCACAGGCATCGGCCTCGACCAGCCGGGCCTTGCGGGCCACGCCAGCCACCTTCTGCCGCAGCACCTCGAGCATGGCGGGGTTGTTGTCTAGAGCAATATACCGATACCCGCGGGCAATAATCGGCACCGCGATCCGGCCCGTGCCTGCTCCAATCTCTAGGAATACGGGGTCGCGAAACTGCTTCTCTACCGGAGCAGTGAGGGCCGTAGCGATACGCCCCGAAACCTCAGGAGGGTGGTACCGGGTTCGGTCGTAGGTAAAGGCCACCCGACTAAAATGAGAGGTCATGCTCGGCTTTCATGATAGCAATCGAAGGTGGAAATGCAAATCATACACCGAGCCCACCGGCCCATGTGTGATACCCCGGTAAGAGCGTGTCTTTATCCCGAGGGTGAAGCTTTACCGTGAAAAAGGGATAAAGCCGGGTTTAGGGTAGGCCGAACTCGAGCTTCCCTTTAGCCCGCACCATCTCTGGGGTAAGGCCCTGGCCAAAGTATCGGTCTTTATCGGGCTCGCCATCCCAGAGCTCAAACAGCAAGCGCGCCCCCCCTCGGCTTCCACGCGCCCCCGACGCAGTGCCGCTGTTGCCCACCCGTCCAATCCATTGCCCCTTCCAAACCCTGCTGCCGGGCTTCAGGCCGGGGGCGATCTCGGAAAGATGGGCATACACCGTGGTAAAACCATCGGGGTGGCGAATCCACACCTCGCGCCCGCGCAGGCGATCCATCTGCTGGGGGCTGGCCCCATTGGCCACTGCTCGCAGTAAGGCCTCAAAGGCCGCAGGGGTCATCTCCTGGTATTCGGTCTCGGCCTTGATCACCTCTCCCCCTGCTGCAGCCACCACCCCCATGCCGTACTGCACCGGCACACAGGCGTCCCCGTCCACAAAAACAAAGCCGGGGTTGGTTCCCTTGCGATACTCGCGGGCAGCCCCAGGAAGGTTGGTGTCGCTTTTAGGCAGGCAGGCCCCAGGCAAAGGCAAGGAAAAACCCCCTGGGCCTTTTTGCAAATCGCGCTTGAGCTGAGCTATCTCCGCTTGCAACCCAACCACCTGCCGGCGAGCACCAGAGAGCTGGGCACCTTGCCAAAGGGCAGTGAGCACCAACAACGCCAGTGCAATCCAGCCAGGTTTAATCGGCATGGCGTCATTCTAAGACAAAAAATCGGCCCCCTGGCCAAAGCAAAAAGGCCGAGAACCTCGGCCTCATCAAGGGGGCCTTGCCTTACAGCAGGCTTAGCAGGCGGGCTTTGATCTGCTTGGCTGTAAGGCCCTCGAGCTTCATCCCTTTGGCCCGTTCCACCAGCTCGTACACCTTGTGCATGTGGCTGGTGGCCACCCGAAAGGTGATGGCCTGACCAGATACCTGAACCGTCACCTTGCGGATATTGGGCTCCTGCCAACGCTTGGTGTAGCCGGTAACTTTCTTACCTACCCCACCCTCGCGCTTGGCCTTACCACGGGTAATGATGCTGTAGGCTACCGTGGGGCGCTTGCCGCTAATCTCACAAATCTTCGACATCTCCGGTCTCCTAACTGCCAACACAAGGGAACAACCCCTTGCTTCAGGGCAACAGCGTGAAGTATAGCACACCCCAAACCCCCCGTGCTAGACTTCCCCGGATGAATGTCGCCACTTGGCTGGTTCCTGCCCTGATAGTTGCCGACCAGGCCATTAAGCTCGCGGTGCTGGCCGCGGTGGGCCCCCGCGCCCTCGAGCCCGAGGTGGGCGCCGTCTTCCTAACCCATCTGTTTTGGGTGGTAGACGCCACTTTTATCAAAAACACCGGGGCCGCTTTTGGCCTCTTTCAAGGGGGGGCCAGGGTCTTGGTCTGGGTTAGCTTGCTGGTAGGCTTTGGGCTGCTGTTGTACCTGAGCTTGCAGCGCCGGGCGAATCTATTGGGCCAGGTGGCCCTTTCCCTAGTTGCCGCCGGAGCTCTGGGCAACGCGATTGACCGGCTGGGCCGGGGCTGGGTGGTCGATTACATCGACATCAACCGCACCGGGCTGGCCTTCCTAGATAACTTTCCCATTTGGAACCTGGCGGATGCCTGCGTGGTGGTGGGGGTGGCCCTTTTGCTGCTGCCCCAGCGGAAAAGGCGGTACTGAGGCCAGCCTCAGTGCATCTTTCCCTCAAAAGAAACACAAAATCCGCCAAGAAAGCCATTTCTTGACATTGCTTTGCGCTTGCTTCTACAATGCATGTGGGAACGTCTAGCCTGGGAGGTTTTGTGGAAACGCTGCGCGTATCTGGTAAGTCGCGTCCCAACTCCGTCGCCGGAGCCATTGCCGCTTTACTACGTTCCCAAAGCGAGGTCGAGGTGCAGGCCATTGGCCCGGAGGCCGTCAATCAGGCCGTTAAGGCCATTGCCATTGCCCGGGGGTATATTGCCCCTGACAACCTTGACTTGGTGGTGAAACCAGCCTTTGTAAAGCTCGAGCTGGAAAACGAGGAGCGCACCGCCCTGCGCTTCACCGTGCGCAGCCAACCCTTGCAACCTTAGCAAGCCCTTGCCAAAACCTGCTTCTAAACCGGCGCGACAAAAATGGCACGCCCCTCGTTACACTTCACCCAAGAAATCCTCGCAGGTACCTCGGTAACCCAAGACTCAGCGCACTCATCTTAGGTTTGCTACCTTGATACACGTAGGAGGGAAGAATGACCTTGACTTTTTTGCTGATGATCGCGGTTTTTGTGGCGACGCTGTTCATCCAGTTCTGGCTGCAGCGCACCTATGCTCACTACAGCCGGGTGGCCAACAGCCGGGGCGTGACCGGACAGCAGGTCGCTCGTGCCATTCTCGACGCCTATGGCCTGCACAACGTGCGGGTAGAGATGGTACCCGGTGCCCTTACCGACCACTACGACCCCATCGCCAAAGCGGTGCGCCTCTCCGAGCCTAACTTTCACTCCCCCTCGGCAGCCGCGCTGGCGGTGGCTGCCCACGAGGTGGGGCACGCCATCCAGGATGCCAAAAACTATGGCTGGCTGCGGGTTCGGCATAGCATCCTGCCGGTAGCCAACATCGGCAGCATGTTCGGCCCTTGGATTTTCATTGCCGGAATGTTTATGGGGGCTACTGGCCTGATGAGCATCGGCATTTGGTTATTCGCTGCCGCGGCTCTGTTCCAACTAGTTACCCTACCGGTTGAGTTTGACGCCTCCAACCGGGCCCTGAACATCCTCAAAAAGATGAATTTCCTCAGCGAAAACGAGATGTCGGGGGCTAAAGCCGTCCTGACCGCGGCTGCCATGACCTATGTGGCCGCTTTGGCCAACTCGGTGGCTACCATCCTGCATTACGTAGCCATCATGATGTCCAACCGCGAGTAGACTTACCGCTTTCACCCGGCGGAATACCCGTCCGCCGGGTGTGTCTTATCCACGGCTTCCTCACGGTGGGGCGGCGCTACACCTCTACCCGCCACTTGGGCCCCTGGCGGGTATCCTCCACCACCACGCCCAGTTCGGCCAGGCGGTCGCGGATGCGATCGGAAAGAGCAAAGTTCCGTGCCGCACGGGCCTCCTCACGCAGCTCTAACAGCAGCCCTACCAAACCCTCGAGCAAGGCCCCCCCAAGCTGGCTTTCCAACACCCGGGGCGGGAATAGACCCAGCACCCCTTCCCCCAACTCCGCAAAAGCTTTCTCGGCCTTGGCCAGGCTGTCCCGCCCGGGCCGCTCGGCCAGGGCCTTATTCAGCTCGGTAACGAAGTTGAATAGGGCCGCAATCGCCTGAGGGGTATTGAGGTCGTCGTCCAGAGCGGCGGAAAAATCGCGGTACAGGGTTTGCAGCGCCTGTTCCAGACCGGGGTGGCTACCCGAGGGGGCCTGGGGCAGGTATCGGCGCACCTCCCGGTAGGCATTCAGCAGGCGCAAGTAGCCGTTGCGGGCTGCCTCCAGCCCCTCGTCGGTGAAGTCCAGCACGCTGCGGTAGTGGCTGTTCAGGAGGTAGAAACGCACGTACATGGGCTCGTGCCGGGCCCGCAGCTCGGCCAGCGAGACCAGGTTGCCGGTGCTCTTGGCCATCTTCTGCCCGTTGAGCAACACATGGTAGTGGTGCATCCAGTAGCGAGCAAAGGCATGGCCGGCCGCCTCAGCCTGGGCGATCTCGGCCTCGTGGTGGGGGAACTGCAGGTCTACCCCCCCCGCGTGGATATCAAAGCCATCCCCCAGGTACTTTAGGCTCATCGCGGTGCACTCGATGTGCCAGCCGGGAAAGCCCACCCCCCAAGGGGAGTTCCAGCGCATGAGGTGTTCGGGATCGGCCCGCTTCCACAGGGCGAAGTCGCGCGGGTCTTCTTTCTCTTCGCGTACTTCCACCCGGGCCCCGGCCTCCTGTTCTTCGATGTCGCGGTTGGAAAGCTTGCCAAAACCAGGCCAGCTTCGCACGCGAAAGTAGACCGAACCGTTGGCCACGTAAGCATGGCCCCGGCGAATCAGGGTCTCGGTTAGCTCGATCTGCTCGGGAATGTGCCCGGCAGCCCGAGGGCTGATATCGGGCCGCAAGACGTTGAGGGCTTGCATCTCATCGAAGTAGCGCCACATGTACTTTTCCGCTACCTCCATGGGCTCCAGGCGCTCGAGCTTAGCCCGGCGTTGAATCTTATCCTCACCTTGGTCGGCATCGTCGGTTAGGTGGCCCACGTCGGTGATATTGGAAACAAAGCGCACCCGGTAGCCCTGGTAGTGCAGCCAACGGCGCAGCACGTCGTAGACGATGGGACCACGGGCATGGCCCAGATGGGGGTCGGCGTAGACCGTGGGCCCGCAGACATAGATGCCTACATGCCCTGGTATGGCTGGCTCAAACGCCTCTTTGGCTCGAGTTAGGGTGTTGTAGATGTATAGCGGCATAGGACTGTTCCAATCTCCCCCATCTGGGGCTTCCCAAAGACAGGCTCGCCAGCAGCTATGAAAAAAGCCGGGAGGGTGGTCTAGGCACACCCCTACCCCGGCACAAAGGCCTACTCAACATCGGCGAGCCAGAAGCATACCGCCAGTATAGCAGGCTACGCCGCCATGCAGCGCTCCTTAAGACCGCGCAATAAGTCATCGATGTTCTCCTGCATCAGCTTCTTGACCAGCTTCTGCAGCAGCCCACCGAAGATGGGAATGTTGAGCTCGTACTCGAGCCTTAGCACCGCGCGGGTGCCCTCGCCCTCCGGCAGGAAGGTCCAGGAGCCCCGGTAAACATCGAAATCGCCCTCCCGGCTGTCGAACTCGTTACGCAGCTCCTGGTCGAACCAGCGTTCCTCCTCGATCCAGTGCACCTTTTTGCCCATGGCCACCGCCACAAAGCGGGTACGGGAGGTGTGGCCGTGATCCTCGAGCACCTCGAGGGTCTCCACATCTTTGAGGTAGGGCTTAAGCCCAGCCAGGTCGCGCGCCGCACGGTAGACCTCGGCAGGAGGCTTGGGAATGTACAGCTCAGAGACCACTTCCGGCATGGGGCCAGTCTACTCGAAGTGCCCTCCTTGGTTGAAGAGGCCCTGCCCTGACCACGGGAGTGCTGGGGTGCTATAGACTTGGCGGGGAAGGGAGGGTCTGCATGCCTGCCGGTAGGCCTATTTCCAAAAAACCCATAGGCGCTTTCGAGTTCCACGTTTCCGCCAGGGCCCGCGACTTTTACCGCTTCGACCTCTCGCTGTTTTCCCTGAGCGGCAACGTAATTCTGGCCGACTTCCAGGCGGCCCGCCGCTTTGCCGAGGCCATAAACGCTAAGCGCGACCTACTGCGCCACCCAGAGCAGGCCGTACAGGCCAGCCAGATCAACGCCATGGGGCTAATCGACGAGATGTTGCACCTATTGGTGCGGCAGTACGCCGAGGAGCACCCCGGCATTATGCAGCAGGCCCTCTCTGCTCTGGCTACCCGCTTAGGAAGTGAAGGGCTCGAGGCCACGCTGCAAGCCTTCGCCAGGGAGTTTCCCCCTTTGCGGGTCTACCGAGGGGAGATCTCTTTGGCGGACTACCTCGAAGGCCACAGCGAGGGGCGGCCCAACCGGGAGATTTTGCTCGAGGAGATGCTGCTTTTATGGATGGCGAATGCCAACCCGGCCTTCGCGCCCTTCCTGGAGCTTTTCGACGATACCCCCTTGGAGCAAAACAGCCTGTACCTTCCGGCTATAGAGGCCCTGGAGGCTTTTTTTGAGGGGCAGCCCCCTTTAGGCCAAAGCGGGCTAAGCCTCTTTAGAACCTTGCGCCTGCCGGCATTGCTTCACCCTCACTCCCTGGAGGCCCAGCTCGAGTTTTTGCTGCAACGCTATGGCCACCTGGGAACCCTCTACTACCGGCTTTTGGTGGCTTTGGACGTCATCCGCGAGGAGAAACGCTCCTTTGCCGTGCCGGTCTCCCTAGACCCACCCCAAGGCGCTGGCCAGAGCGGGTTGTTGGAGCGGCCCCGGCTCCTCCAGGCCCAGGAAGCCGAGCCCGAGGCTTTCAGTCCCGACCTAGACTGGATGCCCCGCTGCGTGCTGATCGCCAAAAACACCTACGTCTGGCTGGATCAGCTTTCCAAAAAGTATGGCCGGGCCATTCGCACCCTCGAGCAAATCCCCGAGGAAGAACTGGCCATCCTACAGGATTGGGGCATCACTGGGCTCTGGCTGATCGGGGTATGGGAGCGCAGCCCGGCTTCCCAGCGGATTAAGCAGCTCACCGGCAACCCCGAGGCCGCGGCCTCGGCCTACGCTTTGTACGACTACACCATCGCCCGGGAGCTGGGTGGGGAGGCTGCGCTGGAAGCCCTCAGGGCCAAGGCCTCCCGCTACGGCATCCGCCTGGGCGCCGATATGGTACCCAACCACGTGGGCATTGACGGACGCTGGGTCATCGAGCACCCCGACTGGTTCATCCAACGACCCTACCCCCCTTACCCCAGCTACACCTTCAACGGCCCCGATTTATCCTCGGATGCCCGGGTGGGGATTTACCTCGAGGACCACTACTACGACCGCTCCGACGCCGCGGTGGTCTTTAAGTGGGTGGATCGGCAAAGCGGCCAGGTGCGCTATATTTACCACGGCAACGACGGCACCGCCATGCCCTGGAACGATACCGCCCAGCTCGACTACCTCAAGCCCGAGGTACGCGAGGCGGTCATCCAAACCATCCTGCGGGTAGCGCAGCAGTTCCCCATCCTCCGCTTCGATGCGGCTATGACCCTGACCAAACGGCATTTCCAGCGGCTGTGGTACCCCGAGCCGGGAGGCTCGCCCTGGGGGCCGGCCATCCCTAGCCGGGCCGAGCAGGCCATGACCAAGGAGGCCTTCGATGCCGCCATGCCGGTGGAGTTCTGGCGGGAGGTGGTGGATCGGGCCGCCCAGGAGGCGCCCCAGACCCTGCTTTTGGCGGAGGCTTTCTGGATGATGGAGGGCTATTTCGTGCGCAGCCTGGGCATGCACCGGGTCTACAACTCGGCCTTTATGAACATGCTGCGGGACGAAAAAAACGCCGAGTACCGGCAGATCATGAAAAATACCCTCGAGTTCGAACCGGAAATCTTGAAGCGCTTCGTTAACTTCCTCAGCAACCCCGACGAGAAAACCGCCGTAGAGCAGTTTGGCAAGGGGGATAAGTATTTTGGCGTAATGACCCTGTGCGCCACCCTACCGGGCCTGCCCATGCTGGGGCACGGCCAGGTAGAAGGCCTTACCGAGCGCTACGGTATGGAGTACCGTCGGGCCTACTACGAGGAAAAACCGGACGAGGGGTTTGTGGCCTACCACCAGCAGCAGATCTTCCCCCTACTCAAAAAGCGCCACCTCTTCGCTGAAGTGGAAAACTTCGTGCTCTACGAGGCCCAGACCGAGGGTGGGGTGGACGAAAATGTCTTTGTCTACTCCAACCGTGCGGGCCTCGAGCGGGCTTTGGTGGCCTATCACAACCAAAATGCCCATACCCGGGTCCGGGTGCGGCGCTCGGTGATGCAGCTATACAAAACCTCCGCTGGGCGCGAGACCCGCCAGGTAGGGCTGGGCCAGGGCCTAGGGCTAAGCACGGAGGCCAATACCTATAGCATCTTCCGCGACCTGGTCACCGGCCTGGAGTACCTGTACCCCAACCGCAGCCTACACGAGGAGGGGCTATACCTCGAGCTGGGCCCCTACCAGCGCTGCGTATTCCTGGACTGGCGGGAGGTCTACGACCCCGACGGCAGCTACGCCCGGCTGGCCCAGCGGCTGGGAGGCCGGGGCGTGCCCAGTCTGGAGGAAGCCCGGCAGGCCCTCTGGCTCGAGCCACTCCACCCGCCTCTTCGCGCTCTGGTGGCTTCCCTGCTGGCCCACCCCAGGCCAAAAGGTGGGCCAAGAGAAGACTTGCACGAGGGGCTTTGGTCACTGTACCGTGCCATCGAAGAGCAGGCCCCCACCCCGCTTTCGCTGCCGCCAGCAGAGCAGGTGTTGGCCCGCTTAGAAAGGGTACTGGCGGCCAGCCAGCACGACGACCGCACCACCCGGGCTGGGCTGGTGGCCTGGGCCCTCAGCTACGACCTGGGGCAGGCTGGACTCGAAGGCTGGCGGCTGGGCAGGACTCTGGAGCAGGCCCTGGTCGAGGCCGGGCTGGAACCCGCCCAGGCCCAGCAGGCGCTAGGCCTGGCCCGGCTGCTGCTGGCTCAGCGAGAACCCCCAGAACCTTCCCGGCTGCTCCAAGAGCTGCCCCAGCGACTGCAAGACCCCGAGACCCAGCGCTTCCTGCAGGTTCACCGCTTCGCGGAGGTGGTCTACTTTAACCGCGAGGCCCATCAGTGCTGGCTGCGGGGGCTGCGGACGGTCTCGCTGGCTTTAGCCTCGAGGCGGCAGAGCCGGGCTTGGTCGGCCCTGATCGCCCGGCTGGAGCAGGTGGCCGAAGCGACAGGCTACGTGCTAGAAACCTACCTAAAGCAAGCGACGCGAAAGCCGCGCCGACGCCCGGCCAGCCGTAAAAGCCCAAAACCAGCCCGTAAACGCAAAGACGACCTCACGCAGATCAAGGGCATTGGCCCCAAAATCGCCGCGGCCCTGCAGGCGGCTGGCATCACCACCTTTGCCCGGCTGGCCCAGGCTGACCCCTCCACCCTGCGGGCTGCCCTGGCCGCCGCTGGTCTGCGCCCGGCCCCCCGCCTGGAGACCTGGCCCCAGCAGGCCGCAGCCAAGCTTGCCGAAGGAAAATCCCCTTCGAGGAAGGGCTGATACTTAGTTGGCCTGGGAAGCCTGGCTTTTAGGGCGGCATCAGGCCGGGGCTTGCAGGTCGGTAATCTGCGGTTTGAGCTCAAGCTTCTCGATGTACTCCAGGTACTCCGCCTCGCCCAAGGGGTACTTACCCGCTACGGCCACAATAAAGGCTTCCATCACGTTGGTACCAAAGCTGCGCCCCTGTAGGCGGGGGGTGGTGGTAATGAGGGTGCGCACCCCTCGAGCCCGCAAGAAGGCCACATCCTCTGGGGTGGTGGTGTTGGTGAGGACGATCTTGCCCGGCATCGCCTCTGGCATGAAGCGCCGGATGAAGTGCCAGTCCCCCGCCACCACCTCGGCCCAGGCAAAGTAGCGCTGCCGCCAGTCTTTGATCTGTTGCTCTTGCTTTTCCCCGGTGGGGTAGAGCCACTGGAAGGGAAGCTGGGTGATGACGGGCAGCAAGAGATAGGCCAGCTTTTGCAAAAGCGAGAGGCGGTAGAGGGGTATGGGCAGACCCAGGCCAAAGATTAGATCGCCGTAGAGCACCCGAGCCCCGGCCTGATCCAAAGCCTCGGCCAGGCCAAAGCGATCCACCGCGCTAGGCACTAAGACCCGCTTACCCCTCCAGCCGAGGATGGGCTCTAGCCAGCGAACCGCCTGGCGCTCGAGGGTGTGCTTCAACCCCGAACCATCCAGAATAGGGGTCTTCTGGGCCGCCTGGGCCAGGCGCTTGGCATCGCGAAAAGCGTAGCGGCGGCCCCCGGCATACACGTACAGGTCAGCCCCCCCCAAGCCAAAAGCGTCTACCCTCCCGTCTAGCTCGCGCACCAACTCGATGGCTTTTTCCCAGCTCCCATCGGTGCCGATACGCTCGAGGATAACGGTCTCCCCCAGGCTTTCTAAGTACACCTCCGCTTTGGAGTTGCGCTTGGATGAACCGATCGAAACACTGACCACGCGCTTGGGCATGGCCCCCAGTCTACACCCCGGCCCCAACACCTAAGGGCCCAACAAACGGAACAGGCCCAATAGGGCTAAGCCCGCCGCCAAACCCCAAAAAGACCGCGCCCAGCGCTTCTGGGCCGCCCCCTGGGCCGCCAGCACCCAGATCAGCAAGCCCAACAGGGCCGAACCCAGGGCCAGGGTGAACAGCATGGCGGGTAAGTTGGCCAAAACAACCTGCATGACTCGCTCCTATACCCCCAGCAGGGCCTTGACCTCGGCCACCACCCGCTCCTTGGTAAAGCCCAGCCGGCTATACACCTCGGCCAAAGGGGCGCTGGCCCCAAAGCGATCCAGGCCCAGCACACGTTGGGCGTAGCGCTCCCAGCCCAGGGTGGCGCCGGCCTCGAGGGCCAGGGTGGGTAGCCCCGGGGGCAAGACCTCCTGGCGGTAGGCCGCGGGCTGGGCTTGGAAAGCTTCCCAGCAGGGTAGCGAGACCACCCGCACGGCAAGGCCCTCCTCTCGCAAGAGCTGCTGGGCCTCGAGGGCCAGCGCGACCTCTGAGCCAGTGGCCACGATGGCCGCTTGGGCTTGCGCGGCCTCGGAAAGGACATACCCCCCACGCTCGACCCCCTCCGGCTGCACCTCGGCCAACACCGGCAGCACCTGGCGGGTGAGGATCAGAGCAGTAGGCCCATCCCTGCGCGCCAGGGCCATCTTCCAGGCCACCGCAGTCTCATTGGCGTCCGCCGGTCGGATCACCCACAGGTTGGGGATGGCCCGTAAGCTCATCAGGTGCTCGATGGGCTGGTGGGTGGGGCCATCCTCCCCTACCGCGATGGAGTCATGGGTGAAGACGAAGATGGTCGGTACCCCCATTAGCGCGGCTAGGCGGATGGCCGGACGCATATAGTCGGAAAAAACCAGGAAGGTGCCCCCATAAGGGCGCAGGGCCTTGCTCAGGGCCAGACCGTTCATAGCCGCCCCCATCGCGTGTTCCCGCACCCCATAGCGGACGTAACGGCCTGCAGGGTTGGTGGAGCTGAAATCGCTCATATCGGGGGTGCGGGTGTTGTTGGATGGGGTTAGGTCAGCCGAGCCCCCCACCAGCTCGGGAATCTGCGGCACCAGCTTCTCCAACACCTTGCCCGAGGCCGCCCGGGTAGCCAGCCGCTCCCCTGGGGCAAAGCGGGGCAGGTGATCTGCCCAGCCCTGGGGCAGCCGACCCTCCAAGCGGCGCCGGAACTCGGCCGCTTTGGGGTGGGCCTCGAGCTTAGCCTGCCACGCTGCATAGGCCTGCACCCCTCGAGTCGCAGCCTGCCGGTAGTGGGCGTACACCTCCTCAGGAATCACAAAAGGCGGGTAGGGCCAGCCCAAGGCTTGGCGGGTGGCCGCCACCTTCTCCGAACCCATGGGGTCGGAGTGGGCCTTGTGGTGGCCCGCTAAGGGCGAGCCGTAGCCAATCACCGAGCGCACCGCAATCAGGCTGGGCCGGGGGTCGGCCTGGGCGGCCCGCAGCGCGGCCCGGAGGGCCTCGAGGTCCTCTCCCGACACCCCCCGCACCACATGCCAGCCATAGGCCTCGTAGCGCAGGGCCACATCCTCGGTGAAGGCCAGCTCGGTACTGCCGTCAATGGAGACCTGATTATCGTCGTAAAGCACGATTAGCTTGCCCAGACGGAGGTGGCCCGCCAGCGAGGAAGCCTCGCCGCTCACCCCCTCCATTAGGTCGCCGTCGGAGGCCACCACATAGGTGTAATGCTCGACCAGTTCGCCAAATTCCGCTGCCAACATGCGCTCGGCCATCGCCATACCCACCGCGGTGGCCAGGCCCTGGCCCAGAGGGCCTGTAGTGGTCTCGACCCCCACGGTATGGCCGTACTCGGGGTGGCCCGGGGTCTTAGAGCCCCACTGGCGGAAACGACGGATCTCCTCCATGGAAAGGTCGTAGCCTGAGAGATGCAACAAGGCATAGAGCAGCATGGAGCCATGCCCTGCCGAGAGCACAAAGCGGTCCCGCGCTGGCCAGGTAGGGTCTTGGGGGTTGTGTTTGAGAAACTCCGTCCAGAGCAGATAGGCCGCTGGGGCCATCCCCATGGGCATCCCCGGATGACCAGACCTGGCCTGCTCAACTGCATCCAAAGCCAGCATCCGAATGGCATCTATGGCCGTTTTGACAATGGAGGGGGTCTGGGTCATACCTCGTCATCATACCGCCCCCGACGCCCTCACCAAAAACTAGGGGGGACTTTTTTCCCTAGGACACATGTCCTCTCATGTCCTTCTTAGACTCCTCCTCAGGGGGAAGCTATGGAAGAAAAAGAGCAACGGCCCATAGGTGCACTTCTGGTGGTGGGGATTGTCACGGTCTTCATCCTCACCTTCTGGCTTTTCCACTTTTTTACCCACCTGGCAAGGGGATAACGTATGGACGAGAACGTACACGTCATCGAGCGCTACGAGCGCGCCTGGATCGTCTTCGGTCTGGGTATGATCGCGGTTTTTATCGTTCTTATCGGCTACTTGATGATTGCCAACCGGGGCACCATCCCCATTAGCGCAGGCCGGGTAGATGCCACCCAGGTTCGCAGCGCGGGGGATTTTGCCAATCCTCGAGTGGAACAGGTAGGCAACGAGTACGTGGTTTATGTGCAGGCTTTTGCCTTCGGCTACCTTCCCACGGAAATCCGGGTTAAGGCGGGGCGAAAGGTCACCTTCAACATTACCTCGCCGGACGCGCAGCACGGTTTCCAGATCGAACGCACCAACATCAACCCCCAGGTCATCCCGGGCGAGGTCGTACAGGTAAGCCACGTGTTCAGAACCCCTGGGGAATACCGCATCATCTGCAACGAGTACTGCGGCATCGGCCACGCCAACATGGTTAGCAAAATCATCGTGGAACCCTAAAGGAGTGCGGCATGGCAGTCAGAACCCTTTCCCAAATGGACGCATACGCAGGGGCTCCGGAGAAGAAATACACCCTGTACATGCTGATGCTGGGCTTCATTGCCCTGATGGTAGGCACCCTGTTTGGGCCTCTGCAGTCCTTTAACTACGGCGGGCTCGACCTATATCCCTTTCTCAAACCGGTTTTTCAAAACTACTACCAGGGCCTGACCTTGCATGGCGTGCTAAACGCAATTATCTTTACCCAGCTCTTCGGCCAGGCCATCATGGTCTATCTACCAGCGCGCGAGCTGGGCCTGCGGCCCAACATGACCCTGGCCTGGGTCTCGTTCTGGATGGCCCTCATCGGGCTGCTCATCGCCGCTCTGCCCCTCCTAGCCAACGCCGCCAGCGTGCTTTACACCTTCTATCCCCCGCTCAAGGCCCACTGGGCTTTCTACCTGGGGGCGGCCCTTTTTGTGCTCTCCAGCTACGTTAGTATCTATCTGGCTCTCGAGATGTGGGCGCGCTGGCGCAAGGCCCACCCCGGCCAGATCACCCCGCTGGTCACCTACATGTCGGTCACCTACTGGCTGATGTGGCTACTGGCCAGCCTGGGGTTGGTGGTTGAGGTAGCCCTCTTCCTGATCCCCTGGTCGCTGGGCCTGCTGGACGGGGTGGATCCCCTGCTGATGCGAACCCTGTTCTGGTACACCGGCCACCCCATCGTCTACTTCTGGCTGTTGCCGGCCTATGCCCTGGCCTACACCACCCTACCCCGCCTGGCCGGCGGCAAGCTAATCTCCGACCCGCTGGCTCGCCTGGTTTTCCTACTCTTTCTTTTGTTCTCGGTGCCGGTAGGCTTCCACCACCAGTTCGCCGACCCCGGTATCGCCCCTTACTGGAAGTTCATTCACACCATCCTAACCATGATGGTGGCTGTGCCTAGCCTGATCACGGCCTTCACCATTGCTGCCTCACTGGAAAACGCCGGGCGCAACAACGGCGGCAAGGGCCTCTTGGGCTGGATTGCTGCCCTGCCCTGGAACAACCCCACCGTACTGGCCTTTCTACTGGGTTTCCTGGCCTTCATCCCCGGTGGGGCAGGGGGCATTGTGAACGCCAGCTTTAACCTGAACCAAAATATCCACAACACGGTCTGGATTCCTGGGCACTTCCACCTACAGGTGGGTACCCTGGTCACCATGGCCGCCATGGGCACGGCCTTCTGGCTGGTGCCCCACCTCACCGGAAAGCCGCTGGTGGCTCGGGGTATGGCCCTGGCCTCCCAGTGGCTGTGGTTTATCGGCATGTTCATCATGACCTTTGCCTTGCACTGGATGGGTTTCCTCTACGCCGTACCTCGCCGCAGCCATATCGCGGGAAGCCCCATCGCCATGGAGGCCTATCGGGAAAGCGCGGCCTGGATGGTTCTGAATATCGTGGCTGGAGTTATTCTGCTCATCGCAGCTATCCTGTTCTTCTACGTGCTCTATGCCACGGCCCTACAAAGCCGGCGCGAACCCAGCCAAGTGATGGCCGAGGTACCCTTTACCGAGGTGCTCTCCAAAGCAGAAGGCAGCAGCCTAGCCCAGCTAACCGAGCGGGTTTGGTTCTGGTTTGGCATCGCGCTGTTGTTGGTGGTGTTGGCCTATGGCCCGGTGCTCTTCCAGATGTTCACCCATATGAACCCGGTACCTGGCGTAAGGCTCTGGTAGTTTCCCCCCTGGGCTGGCCCCTGCGGCAACGCGGGGGCCATATTTTTCAGCATAGGACTTACGCAGTTGGCTGAAGGATGTGGAGGGGATGGGCGAGATAACTTCGTATTGCCTCGCGAACAATGGACGCCTTGGCCTCGTACCAGCTCACCCCCCTGCGCAGCCGGTAGACCTCCAGCCGGAGGAAGGCCCGCAAAGCCAGGAGGAGGTGCCGCAGGATGGAGACCGCCTTCCTCACCTGGGCCCGCTCCACCCCACAGCACTGCTTGAGCCCCCGATGGTACACTTCGATCCCCCATCCTTGCCGCTCTAACTCCGCCCGCTTCTCTTCGCTCATCCCCAGATGGTTC
>NZ_AUHY01000055.1 GCF_000423425.1 Meiothermus rufus DSM 22234
CCTGCTTTGGCCTCGGCCAGCCTCTGTGCTTGTCTAGCGCCTTGCCATATCTCTCGGCCAACGGTGGTAAACTGCACCTGGGGAACCTCCTTTCTTGGTTGGTTCCCCTCTTTTTATCCCAGCTTAGAGTCTCACATGTGTTTGTCCGGGTTCAGCATGTTGACCTGGAAAGAGGTGCTTGCCCAGCACAAAACCCTACGCGGCATTGGCAGGACTAGCCTGCTGGTTGACCGGGGGGAGTCGGGGTACAAGAACCGCTTTTTGCCCGACGGCTCGATTCTGTATCCCGGTGAGGGACTTTGCGGCCACCAGCAGCCCACCCAGGGCAACCGGGTTCTGCTCGAGGCCCTCGCGGCCCAGACCCCGCTCAGGGTCTATTTGCGGGAGGGCCCCAACCGCTGGCGCGACCTGGGGCTATACCGGGTGGCCAGCGTGGCCTACCGTCTGGAGGAGGCCGAGCGCCGCTACGTCTACTGGTTTCGGTTAGAGCCGTTGAAGCGGGCCAGCTGAGCCAGGAAGCGCTCGAGTTTGTCGGGGTCCTTGCGCCGTGGGGCGGCTTCCACCCCGCTGCTCACGTCTACAGCGTAAGGCCGCAGGCCCAGGACTGCCGACAGGTTTTCCGGGGTCAGGCCCCCCGCCACGATCAGCCGGGGGTGGGAGCGCAGCGGAGCGAGCCACTCCAGGGGGTAGCCCTGCCCACTACCCGGCTGGGCCCCGTCCAGCAAAAGGGCATCGGCGGGGTAGGCAAGCCAGTGGGGCTGGGCTGGGCCCTGGAGTTTGAAGGCTTTGATTACCGGGTAAAAGCGGCGAACCTCTTCGGCCCACTCGGGGGGTTCCTGGCCGTGCAGCTGGGCCACCTGGAGCCGGGCGGCCTGCATCTGGGCCAGCACCGCCTCGGGGGGGGTGTCCACAAACACCCCGACCCGCACCACCAAAGGCCCCAGGGCCTGGGCGATAGGGGCCACTGCCTCGGGGGCCAGGTAGCGCCGGGTGCCCGGGGCCAGGACAAAGCCCAGGGCCCAGGCCCCCAGCCGCTCGGCCAGGAGGGCGTCCTCGAGGCTGGTAATACCGCAAATCTTGGCCCGAACCACCCTAGACCTCGCCTGCCTCCCATAGCTGCTGGAAGCTCTTGGGGCTGGGCGAAAGCCCGGCCCGGCCAGCGGTCCAGGCCCTAAGCACCGGCAGTAGGGTGTTGTCCAGGGCTTTTTCCGGCAGAAGGCGCAAGGCCCGGGTGGCCAGGCGGTAGGCCCAGGGCCGGGTCATGGCCATAGCATAGCCCCGGATGGCCGCGGCCTCGGCTTTAGGGGTGAGGCCTTCCGCCACCGCCCGCTGACGCCAGGAAAGCAGCAGCTTGGGGATGGGGATGCGCACCGGGCAGGCCTGGAAGCAGGCCCCGCACAAGGAGGAGGCGTAGGGCAGGGGCTTGGTTTCTTCCAGGCCCACCAGCCCGGGGCTGAGCACCGCCCCGATAGGGCCGCTGTAGACGTAGCCGTAGGCGTGGCCCCCGGTCTGACGGTAGACCGGGCAGGCATTGAGGCAGGCCGCGCAGCGCACACAGCGCAGGGTCTCCCAGGCCTCGAGGTCGGCCAGCACGCTGCTGCGCCCGTTGTCCACGAAGACCACGTGCACCTCTTCCGGGCCGTCGGGTTCGCCGGGCCGACGGGGCCCCTGGATGAGCGAGACGAAGGTGCCCAGCCGTTGTCCGGTGGCGGCCCGGGCGGTGAGCGAGAGGAAGACCGAGAGGTCGGAAAAGCGCGGCAGAAGCTTCTCGATGCCCACCAGGGCCACATGGATGCGCGGGGCCGAGGTGGAAAGCCGGATATTCCCCTCGTTTTCGATGAGGGCCAGGGTGCCGGTCTCAGCCACCACGAAGTTGGCCCCGGAGATGCCCATCTCGGCCCGCAAAAACCCCTCCCTGAGACGCTGGCGGGCCACCGCGGCCAGGGCCTCGGGGCTGGCCTCGAGGGGGGTCTGGAAGCGCTGGTGGAAGAGGCGGCGGATCTGCTCTAAGTTCAGGTGGATGGCCGGCCCCACGATGTGCGAGGGGGGCTGGCCCAAGAGCTGGATGATGTACTCGCCCAAGTCGGTCTCCAGCACCTCGAGGCCCAGGCTTTCCAGCAGGGGGTTGAGGCCCAGCTCCTCCGAGACCATGGTCTTGGCCTTGACCACGGTGCGAACCTGGCCAGCCCGGGCAATCTGGGCTACGATGCGCTGGGCGGCGCTGGCATCCTCGGCCCAGTGCACCGCTACCCCGTTGCGCCGAAGGTTGGCCTCGGCCTCCTCGAGGTAGCGATCCAGGTTCATCAGGACATGGTTTTTGACCCCCTCGGCCCACCGCCGCCAGGCTTCGGCCTCGACCTCGGCGTAGGCCTGGCGCCGCTTGCCGTCGAAGTTGAGGGTGGCTCCGGTTACTGCCTGGCGCACCTGGGGCTCCTCGCGCAGCACCCGGGCCGCTTCCTGGGGGTACTGGTTGGCGCTGAGTTTCATTGGACGGCCTCCCACAAGAGCGAGGCCAGGGGCTTTATGGGAAGGCTAAGCTGGCGCTTCTGGATGCGGCCCGCCAGGTGGAGCAGGCAGCCACCATCGGTGCTGGTGAGGCAGTCGACCTGGCTGGTGGGGGGCAGGGTGTCGAGCTTGCGGTCGGCCATGCCCAACGATACCTCCGGCAGCTTGACCGAGAACAACCCACCAAAGCCGCAGCACTCCTCGGCAGCAGGCCAGTCTACAATCTCGGCCCCGGCGCTTTGCAAAAGGGCCAGGGGTTCTTGCCGGAGGCCCAGCTCGCGCAGGGCGTGGCAGCCGTGGTGATAGGCGACGCGCCGCCCAGCGAGGCCCTGCCCTAGCTGGCGCACCCCCAGCACCCGCACGATGAACTCGGCTAACTCGTAAGTTTTGTGGCTCAGGGCCTCGGCCCGGGCAAACAGGCGGGGCTGGTCGCGGTAGAGCTCGGGGTAGAAGGCCCGCAGCATGGTGGTACAGGAGCCCGAGGGCAGCACCACGTACTCTGCGGCTTCGAGCACCTCCAGGGTGTGTTCGGCCACCGTTTTGGCCTCGGCCCAGTAGCCGGCGTTGTAGGCCGGCTGGCCGCAGCAGGTCTGGCCCGGGGGGAAGTCTACCTCGCAGCCCAGGTGGCGCAGCAGCCGTACCGCAGCCACCCCTGCCTCGGCGAAGAACTGGTCGGCCAGGCAGGTGATGAAGAGAGAGACTTTCATCCTACCGCGGATTATACGTGAATCCCAACCAGCTTTTGTTCTGGCTACAATACAGGCTATGCCGCGCCGCGTTATTCTCACCACCTCGAGCCAGCTCGAGGGCTACCAGATCACCGAGTACCTGGACGTGGTCTTCGGGGAAGCCATCCTGGGGGCCAACATCTTCAAAGACCTCTTCGCCGCCGTGCGGGACATCGTGGGGGGGCGGAGTGGGGCTTATGAGGCCGAGCTGCGCAAGGCCCGCCAGATTGCCCTGGGCGAGCTCGAGCAGGCTGCCGTGGCCCTGGGGGCCGATGCGGTGGTGGGCATCGATGTGGACTATGAAACCGTAGGTCAGGGCAACATGCTGATGGTGACCGTTTCAGGCACCGCGGTGCGGGCCAGCCGACGCTACGGGTAAGCCCGCGCCGCTGCGGTAGAATCGAACCCATGGAAAAGCCCGTGTATGTACCGCCCTTTTTACGGGGGGATGTGGAGGGGGTTCTTCTACCGGTCTCGGTCTGGTTGCGCAACCTCGAGGAGGTAGAGGAGACTGTGGAGAGGTGGGCTGCCGACCTGGGCCCGGAGGGTTTTTGGTGGGTGCCAGCCCCCGAGACCAACCCCATCGGGGGCCTGGTGCGGCATATTGGGGGTTCGTCGTACCGCCTGCTCTTACGGGGTACCGGCCAGGAGGTGCCCGAGGCCCTGCGCCTCCGCCCTGCCGAGGAGATGGCCCCCAGCGGAGGCGAGCCCAAGCAGGTGCTGGCCGAGTTCGCCGAGAAGATGGCCCAGGTCAAGGCCAGCCTGCGGGCCCTTCAGCCAGCCGACCTCGAGCGGGTGGTCCAGCTAGGCCAGTACCAGGTGAAGGCCATCTACCTCCTCGACCACATCGCCGCCCACGCCCAGCACCACGCCGGCCAGATCATCACCACCCGCAAGCTGTGGAACGCGCGACAGGGTTGAAGGGCCTTAGGGAAGCCCCCTCGCCTGCGGTTTTGCTCTGGTAGTCTGGAGCCCATCCAACTCATAGGCCTGGTGGCAAGATTGGGACATGCAAAGAGACCTGTTTTCTCGAGCGCTGCTGGGCCTGGTGGTTTTGGGGCTGCTGGCCCTGGCCCAGGCCTTTTCCACCGAGCGGATGCAGGCCGACCTGCAGGCCCTGCTGGCCCAGGGGCCGCGGGTAGCGGGCACCCCGGCAGCGCAGGCGGCAGCGGAGTACCTGGCGGCGGAGCTGCGCAAGGCGGGCTACACTGTGGAGTTCTTCCCCTTCACCTACAGCCGTACCCGCGACCAGGGCACGAGCCTTCAGGTGGGGAGCAGGGTTTTCCCGGTGCAAAGCGTGGCCGGTAGCCCAGGCCGGCGGGTGGAAGGGCCCTTGGCGGTGGTGCCGGGAGCGGGCCTGGCCGCCGATTTCGCCAGCCTGAACCTTGAAGGTCATATCGCGGTGGTGCGCCGGGGCGGCATTCCGGGTCTGGAAAAAGCCCGTCTGGCTGCCGAGCGGGGTGCGCTGGGCATCATCTTGCTGACCGAGGAGCCTAGCGGCACCCGCTTCACCTTCGGCGGGGATAGCCCCATCCCCGGGGCAACCCTCTCCCTGAGCGACGGGGGTGGGCTATTGAACCAGGCCAGCGAGCGCGCTGTGCTGGACGTGCGCATCGTCACCGAAGAGGTACAGGGGCGCAACGTGATCGCCAAACGGAATAGCGCCAACCCCCTGGCCATTGTGGGGGCCCACTACGACTCGGTGCCGGGTAGCCCTGGGGCCAACGACAACGCCTCGGGTACCGTCGCGGTGCTCGAGCTGGCCCGGCAGATGGCCAACAGCCCACTTTCCGAGCACATCTGGTTCATCTTCTTTGACGGCGAGGAGGATGGCCTGTGGGGCTCGAGGCGCTTTGTGGAGCAAAACCCCGAACTGGTACGGGGCCTCCGGGCCATGCTCAACCTGGACATGGTCGGGGTGGACGTGAACGGCACCCTGGGCATCGGGGGTAGCCCGGCGTTGCGGGCTTTGGCTGACTGCAACGCGCTGCGGCTGGCCTGCGGCAGCGCCCCGGGGGGTGGCAGCGACCATGTGCCCTTTGCCCAGGCTGGGGTGCCGGTGCTTTTTTTCTTCCGCGGCCTTGATCCCAACTACCACCGTCCGACCGATACCTTTGCCGACCCGGTGTTGATGGCCCAGGCCGCCCAAGTAGCGCAGGGCATCCTGGAACGCTTGCTGCGCTAGGTAGGCATCCAGTTGCCCCCGCAAACGATGACCGCCAGGCGCTGGGGCAGGTCGTAGTCCATCAGCACCGGCCCCAAGGCCAGCCCGGCGGTGGGCTCCACCACCTGCTTGAGCCGCTCCATCATCAGGCGCTGGGCTTCTAGGGTCACCTCGTCCGGCACCGTTACGATGCGGTCTACATACCGCTGCATTATCGGAAAAGTTTGCTCTCCCACCACCAAGGTGCGTACCCCATCGGCCACGGTTCTGGGGGCTTGCTCCAGCCGGACGCGCACCCCGGCTTGGAGGCTCTGTTGGGCGTCGTTGGCCCCTTCCGGTTCCACCCCGATCACTTCGCACTCGGGCCGCAGGGTTTTGATCACCGTGGCGATGCCCGAAATTAACCCACCCCCACCCACCGAAACCAGCACGGCCTCCAGATGGGGTACCTGCTCCAGCAACTCTAGGGCCTGGGTGCCTTGCCCGGCCATGACCCTTAGGTCGTCGAAGGGGTGGATGAGGGTGTAGCCGGTTTCCTGGGCTAGCTGGCGCACCACCGCTTCGCGGTTTTCCACCGTGACCCCCTGGTCGAAGACCTCGGCCCCGTAGGCCTGGGTGGCGGCCTTCTTTGCAGGAGAGGCATCTTCCGGCATGACCACCAGGGCCGGAACCCCCAGCACCCGCGCAGCGTAGGCCACCCCCTGGGCGTGGTTCCCCGAGGAGACCGCCACCAGACCCCTGGGGTTTTGTAGCTGGAGGGCGGCGTTAAGCGCTCCCCGGGCCTTGAAGCTGCCGGTTTTTTGCAGGTGTTCGGCCTTGAAAAAAAGCCGGTGTCCTAAGAGCCGATCCAGTCCTTGGCTGGTGAACACCGGGGTGCGGTGGATATACGGGGCGATGCGCCGGGCGGCGGCCTGGATGTCCTCGAGGGTCAACACAGGCTCATCCTATCGCGCGTGGGCCCCTCATGTAACGCCGAGGGAGGGCGTAACGCCTGGAATGGCCGATGCTTCCAGGCCGACTCGCCTACAGTGAGGGGCATGAAGCCGCTGCTCGAGGCCATTCGTACCCTGCAAGCCCAGGAGCTTCTGGAGGGAAGTTTGGCGCTAGAGTCGGAGGTGGTACAGCTTTGGGTCTACCGCCAGGCGGCGGGGTTCGACCTGTACCTCGCCTGTGGCGCACAAACCCAGCCTCAAGCCTTCGTAGGGCCTTTTCGCACTACCATAGGCCGGAACCTGGCTTCGGTAGAGGAAGTGCTCGAGGTTCTCCACCACCTAGACCTTTTTTACTGCATTGAACCAGGGCAGCTTTTGCAGCTGCCGGTATCCGCCCAGCCGGCTACCCCAGAGCTCGTGGCGGCGATCGAGCAGCGCTTCAAGCAGGAGGACGCGGCTCCTCAGGAGTCCCAAGAGGAGAACATCGAGGTAGTCCTCGAAGAACCAGAGGAGGATATTCAGCACCTGCTGCTGACGGATACTTGACCCCAAGGGGAGCTTGCCCCACAATGCCCCTGGTGGAAGGCGTGCGGTTGGCGGTCAGAACCCTGGGCTGCAAGGTCAACCAGGTGGAGTCGGATGCCCTGGTGGGCCTGTTGAGGCCCCTGGCCCCGGTGGTGGTGCCCCTCGAGGCCGGGGCCGACCTGGTGGTGATTAACACCTGCGCCGTGACCACCACCGCCGAGGCCGACGCCCGCAAGGAGGTGCGCCGGGCCCGCCGGGCCAACCCCAGGGCCTTCATCGTGGTCACGGGCTGCTACGCCGAGCTGGCCCCCGAGCAGCTGGCCGAGCTGGGCGCCGATGCGGTGGTGCCCAACCAGCGCAAGGCCGAACTGCCGGGCCTGATTTTGCAGCACTTCGGCCTGCCGGCCGACCCCCTTACCACCCCCCCCAACGCGTTCTGGGGTGCGGGGGAGCGAGGGCTTTTGAACAACTACGTGCGGGCTTTTGTGAAGGTGCAGGATGGCTGCAACGCCGGTTGTGCCTACTGCATCATCCCCCGCCTGCGCGGGCGTGAGCGCCACCGCGAGCACCACGATGCCCTGCGAGAAGCCGAGGGGCTCTTAGAGGCCGGGGTGCAGGAGATTGTGCTGACTGGGGTGCGCCTGGGTTCGTACCGGGGCCACCCCAGGGGCATCGCTGGCCTGGTGGAGGCGCTGGCCCGGATGGGGGCCAAGGTGCGCCTTTCCTCCATCGAGCCCGAGGATACCGGCCCGGAGCTGCTCGAGGTGATAGGGCGCTACGCTCCCCAGGTGCGTCCCCACCTGCACCTGAGCCTGCAGACCGGCTCTGACCGGCTCTTGGCCCTGATGGGCCGCCGCTACAACAAGGCCTACTACCGCGAGCTGGTTGAGCGGGCCTACCGCTCCATCCCCGGCTTTGCCCTCACCACCGATGTTATCGCCGGTCTGCCCACCGAGACCGAGGCGGAGCACCAGGAGACCCTGGCCTTTTTAGAGGAGATGCGTCCCAGCCGGGTACACGTCTTCACCTACACCCCCCGTCCCAAGACCCGCGCGGCCTCGCTGCCGCAGGTGCCCATCGAGGTGCGCAAGCGCCGCAACCAGGAGCTTCAGGCCCTGGCGGCCCGCCTGGCCGAGGCCCGGGTGCGCCCCCTCTTGGGCAGCAGGGTCGAGGTGCTGGTGGAAAGCTTTCGCCAGGGCAAAGCCTACGGCCACACCCCCGACTACTACGAGGTGGAGTTCAGCGGGCAGGCCCGCATCGGGCAGACCGTCTGGGTACGGGTGGAGGCCATCGAGCGCTACACCCTGCAGGGCGGGCTCGAGGCCATCAAGGAAGAACCGGCCCGGCGGCTACTGCCGCTGGTTTAGGCGCTCCACCAGCCAGCGGATGGCGAAGCCCAAGCAGATGAAGACCGTGGCGAACTGGGCCATGGCCGCAACCGGGCGGGCCACCGTACCCCCACCCAGCAGGGTGATGAAGTCGGGCACCCCGCGCAGCGAGCCCAGGATGCCCAGCACCGCCAACCCCAGGGCGATATTCATGGCCAGGGTTTTTTGCTTCGGGGCTTTGTCGGCCCAGATGCCCAGGAGGGCTATGCCCAGCCCCAGGGCCCCGGGTATGAGGGCGGTGGGGGTGAGGCTCGAGCCCATCACCGCCAGGGTGGAGACCAGAACCAGAAAAACCCCGGTCCAAAGGGCCCTGGCGGGAAGGCTGCGGCCCATCAGTGCCCCCTCCTGGCCCGCAGGCTGTTGTGGCTAAGCCCAGACATGCTTTGAGTTTAACCGAGGCCTAGGGGGCCTTCTGTAAGGGGGGTCGCCCTCGAGGTTTCCTGGTAGATTAAACCCCATGGAGAACCCCACGGTCTTCGGCAAGATCATCCGCCGCGAACTACCGGCGGAGATCGTCTATGAGGACGAAGAATTCATCGCCTTCAAGGACATCCGCCCCCGCTCCAAGGTGCACATCCTGGTCTGTCCCAAGGAGTACATCCCTACCCTGGCCGACTACCCCCAGACCGAGGAAGGGGCCCTCAAGCTGGGCAAGCTGATGCTCACCGCCAACAAGATTGCCAAGCAGATGGGTTTGGAGGGCTACTTCCTGCGTATTCATGTGGGCGAGAAAGGCGGGCAGGAGGTTTTTCACGTGCACGTGCACCTGCGCTCGGATGCCTGAGGAGGGCTATTCGCCGGAAGGTTTTTTCAGTTCCACCCGGTCTATGACCACGTTTTTCTCGTTGTATGCGGTTATGCGTAATCGCTCCTGGGTAGCTTCCAGGATGAGGTAGTTGGGGCTTACAAGCCGTACCTGGCTCTGGGGCTGTGCCCTCAGGAAGCCGCGCAACCATGCCCCGCCCCCGCCGGTTACGATGTGGACGATGCCGTGAGCCTCGAGCCGCTCATAGCTGTGCTCGTGGCCGGCCAGTACCAGGGCCACGCGCTGCCGGATAAGCAGGGGTTCTAAGGCCTGTCGCAGGCTGCGGGCACCGCCGTGCAGCCCTGAGGAATAGAGCGGGCGGTGCAGGGCAACGATTTTCCAGGGGGCCTGGGAGGCTTTTAGGGCCGCTTCCAGCCAGCGCCGCTGGGCCTGGCTAAAGTCTTCCGAATAGACCACGAAGACCTCGAGGTTCCCCAGCCGCACGGTGTAGTAGGGCCTGCTGACCTGGAATAGCTCGAGCTGCTTGCCCAGGGCTGGCCCGTCGTGGTTGCCAAAAGCCGGGTAGATGGGCACCGGGGGCAGGTCGGCGATGTATCGCAGGATGGGCTCTCCCGCGGGGTAAAAGTTATCGCCCACGGTGAGCAAGGCCTCGAGGGGGGCCTGCTGGTGTTGGGTGCGCATGGCCTCGGCCACGAGCGGGCGGTGTGGGCTTTCCGCGCCCCAGTCCCCTATCACAGCCAGGCGTTGGGCCCAGGCGCCAAGCCCGAAGCTCCACAGCAGCAACCAGCCCAGCCAGCGCACGACTAGGCCTGGGGAGGGCGGTTCTGGCCCTTGAGCTGTTCTTCGCGGATGCCCGCGGCCTCGAGTACCGGCTCGGCAATCAGGATGGGCGCGTTGGCCCGGATGGCCAGGGCCATGCCATCGGAAGGCCGGCAGTCTACCTCGTACTCTACGCCCCGGTGCTCTAGCACCAGCCGTCCGTAGAAGGTGCCCTCCTTAAGCTCCACAATCTCCAGGCGCAAGACCTTGACCCCTAGAAGCTCGAGGGTGTTGTGGAACAGATCGGGGCCTAGGGGCCGGGGGGGTTTCTCGCCGGAGAGGTGCACCATGATGTTTTGTGTCTCCAAGGCCCCGATGACCACTGGAAGGAAGAGGTTGTTTTCGGCCTTGAGCATGACGATCAGGTTGCCATTCCCCGGGTCTACACCCATGCCCTCGATGTGTGCTGGCACCATGCTTTCAGTATACGCGCCTTGGCTGAGGTGGATTTGAATCGCTTGTACCTCTGTCCTAGCCAGCGGGAACCCGATAGACTGATGGGCGTGAAAACATACCCTGTAGAGATCGCAAATGTTCGTCGCGAGCTACCGGTGGTGCAGGTGGGCCCGGATGTGGCCGTAGCTTTGTTTAATATGCTGGGCGATACCGAGGTGGTGGAGGCAGCGGCGGCCGCTTTAGCCCAGCGTATGCCTCCCGAGATCGAGACCCTAGTAACCCCAGAGGTCAAGGCGGTACCCCTGGCCCATGCGCTTTCGCGCCTAACCGGCAAACCTTATGTGGTGGCCCGCAAAACCGAAAAACCCTACATGATCAACCCGGTCTCGCGCACGGTGATCTCCATTACCACGGGCAAACCCCAGCTTCTGGTGTTGGATGGCACCGACGTCCCGTTGCTCAAGGGAAAAAAGGTGGCCATCGTAGACGACGTGGTTTCCACCGGCAGCACCCTCAAGGGGCTTTCTGATCTCATCAGCGAGGTGGGCGGTGTGGTGAGTGCGGTGCTGGCAGTCTTCACCGAGGGCTCGCCCCGCGAGGATGTCATCGCTTTGGGGCATCTTCCCCTCTTTAAGCCAGAGTGAAGGGGGTTGGCTTCGAGGTTTGGATAACCTTTCTTGGGTTGTCTATGTTTATACTCATGCTGTTCGAATAGTCTGGTGTAGAGCGCGAAACTATGGAAACCTATCCCATCACCATCGGAAAAATCACCCGCCATGTGCCTGTGGTCGAGACTCTGCCCGGTGTACACATCCCCCTTATCGAGTTGATGGGGGATGTGGAACTAGTACAGGCTGCAGCGGAGGCTTTGGTCAAGCATCTGCCCCCTGAGACCGATTACCTGCTGACCCTCGAGACCAGCCCCATTGTGCTGGCCCACACCATGAGCGCTCTTAGCGGCAAACCCTACGTGGTAGTGCGCCGCAAGCGCCGGCCCTACATGCAAGACCCCATCATCCAAGAGGTGGAGTCGCTCACCCTGGGGGTCAGCGAGACCCTTTGGCTGGATAGCCGCATGGCGGAGAAGCTGCTGGGTCAGAACGTGGCCCTGGTTTTTGATGTGGTCTCCTCGGGAGGCACCATGATGGCCCTGGAAAAGGTGGCCAAACGGGCAGGGGCCAATGTGGTGGCCCGGCTGGCGGCCTTTCATCAGGGCACCAACAAGCTGCCCATTACCTTCCTAGCTGAGATTCCTATCCTGCAAACGGCTTAACCGGGCTGGCATTGCAAAAGAATATGGCCTAGCTTTTGGGTGACGGGGTAGCGTAGGCTGCCCTGCCGCCAGACCAGGTATATCTGACGATGGGGAGCTGGAGGTAGGAAAGGCCTTAGGTGAGCGCGCTGCTCTTCGGAAAGGCACCACAAGGCTGAGGTGGGCAGTAGGGTGAGGCCGCCTAAGGTATCTACCAGGCGCACCAGGGTGTCTAGTGAGCCGCTTTGAAACTCCAAGGAGCGGGGGCCGGTGTTTGGTTGGCAGACCTGCAGGACTTGTTCACGAAAGCAATGCCCCTCAGCGAGGATCCAGGTCTGGGCCAGGGGTAGCTGCTGTGGCCAAAGTTGGTTTTCCCGATAGAGAGGATGCCTGGGGGAGACGTAGGCTACAAAGGCTTCCTGCCACAGGGGTTGGCGCTCAAGGTTTTCCTCGAGCTCATCGCTGGCAATCAGACCAGCATCCAGCTCACCTTGGCGTAGCAGGCTTAGGATGGTGGGGGTTACTAACTCGCTGACCTGGATACGCAGGGCTGGGTGCTGTTCCTGAAAGAGCGGCAGTACCCTAGGCAACAGGTAGGGTCCCAGGGTGGGGATTGCCCCCAGTCGGTAGCGCCCTTGAAATACGGTGGCGTTTCCTCGCAATAGTTCTTTTAGCCGGGTGGCTTCTTCCAGGATCAGCCGGGCCTGGGCCACTGCTACCCGCCCAGCCTCGGTGGGCTCGAGAGGGCGCTTGCTGCGATCGAACAGCACAACTCCCAGCTCCTCTTCTAGCCGACGGATTTGAAAACTGAGCGCGGGTTGGCTCAAGTAGACGTGTTCGGCGGCCTTGGTGAAGTTGCGATGTTCGTCGAGGGCGACCAGGCAGCGAATCTGCTCCAGTGTCATAGATTTATTTTATACCCTTAATCTAAATATCTATTGGACTTATAAAATCGTCAAGGCTACCCTAGGAACTGCCGAGTCATCGGCAGGAGGTGAAAGATGTTCCTACGGATTGACCGCTTGCAGATTGAACTGCCCATGCCCAAGGAGCAGGACCCCAACGCGGCCTCGCAGGTACAGGCTTTGCTGGGTGGGCGTTTTGGCGAGATGTCTACCCTGATGAACTACATGTACCAGTCCTTTAACTTCCGGGGTAAGAAATCGCTTAAGCCCTACTACGACCTGATCGCCAACATCGCCACTGAGGAGCTCGGTCACATCGAGCTGGTTGCAGCGACCATCAACAGCCTGCTGGCTAAAAACCCTGGCCAGGAAAAGGAGGAGGCAGCTAACCCGGTTGCTGCTCCCTTGGGCTTTGCCAAGGATGCCCGCAACGCTGCCCACTGGATTGCAGGTGGAGGCAACAGCCTAGTCATGGGGGCCATGGGGGAGCACTGGAATGGCGAGTACGTCTTTACCAGCGGCAACCTAATCCTCGACCTCTTACATAACTTCTTCCTCGAGGTGGCCGCCCGTACCCACAAGCTGCGGGTCTACGAGATGACTACCAACCCCGTGGCCCGTGAGATGATTGGTTATCTGCTGGTGCGGGGTGGGGTGCACGCTGCGGCCTATGGTAAGGCTCTCGAAAGCCTTACCGGTGTAGAGATGACCAAGCTGCTGCCTATTCCCCGCATTGAGAACAGCCTTTTCCCCGAGGCCAAAAAGTTCATGGATTTGGGCTTCCACCGTAACCTCTACCGCTTTAGCCCGAGTGATTACCAGGATCTCGGCCTTATCTGGAACGGCCCCTCGCCGGAGGATGGCAGCACCGTTGTGGTGGTGGATGGCCCGCCTCAGGGCGGCCCAGTTTTTGAGCCCGGGCACGACTCAGCCGAATTTGCTCCCGAGTTTACCGTCGAGGAGCTCTACGAGGTGGCACAAAAACTGTACCAGAAGGCAAAGTAGCCAGGCTTTTGAGGGTGGGCGAGGCCCACCCTCTTGTCATAGGGGTGGGTATGAATCGGTATGTCTTAGTGGTCTATGGAGAGGATCCCGCCGCTTCGGTGTTGCTTCGGATGGTGTCGGAGGTGCCTTTGGCCGCTTTTCAGGTGGGGGATACCCTCGAGCTGGCCGGCGTAGGGGTTCGGGTGATCACTGGGGTTCGCCACCGTTTGGAGCACCAAGCCACACCGGGGGGAATGTTTGCTTCACTGCATCACGAGATTCACCTTTTGACCCGCCCCGCTTGAGATGAGCCAAACCTGGCCTTTGCTGGCAGCGGCTTGCTTGAGCGGGCAGAAAGAAAGTTCTGGGGGCTAGTTTTCTTTTGTGCAAACAACCAGCGGATGAACTCGGCCTCACGGTAAACCCGGTTCCACACGTCGTGCCTTTCGGTAGGGTACTCGGTGAAGCGGGCGTAGGGGTTGCCTGCTTTGGCCAAGGCATCGGCCAGAGCCCTGGAAAAACTCACCGGCACGACTTCATCGGCAGCGCCGTGGAAATTCCAGATGGGCACCCCGCCCAAGCGCTGCCAGACCTTGAAGGGGTTGCCCGCTCCGCAGATAGGTGCAATAGCAGCGAAGCGCTGGGGATATAGGCACCCTAGGTTCCAACTGCCATAGCCTCCCATAGAAAGGCCGGTCAGGTAGACCCGGCGGGGGTTGGTCTGGTAGGTGCGCTCCACTTCGGCCAGCAGTTGGTAGGCCTGCTCCAATGGTTCGCCCACCCACTGCTCCTCCTTGGGGCACTGGGGCATTAATACCACAGAGGGCCAGCGCCTGGGGTTTTCCTGGATGGCTGGGCCAAGGCCTACTGTGGTCTGCCTTCGTCCGTCGCGGCCTCGTTCGCCGGAGCCATGTAGAAACAAAACCAGAGGCCAGCCGCCCCTAGGCACCTGGCCCTCGGGTAGGTAGAGAGCATAGGGAAGCTGGGCTCTGGGTTTATGAAAGGCAAAAGGCGACATAAAAAAGCGCGGTCATTGGCTTTGTGGCGCCTTTAGACCAATACTGGCTCCTCGTAGACCCCGTATACGGCACGCAGCTCGTCCATCATCTCGCCCAGGGTGCAGTAGGCCAGGGCGCACTCCACGAAGTAGGGCATAGTGTTGCGGCCTTCCTTGGCAGCCTGGCGTAGATTAGCCAAGGCCTGCCGCACCGCCTCGGGGTCGCGCTCACGCCGTACCTGGGCCAGCCGCTGGTTTTGTACCTGCTCTACTGCTGGGTCAATCAGCTGGATGGGAACGTTCAGCCCTTCGTCCTGGAAGGCATTCACCCCCACGATGATGCGCTCGCCCCGCTCGACTTCCTGCTGGAAACGATAAGAAGCGTCGGCAATCTCACGCAGGAAGTAGCCCTCCTCGATGGCCCGTACCACCCCACCCATGCGGCGGATTTCCTCGATGATGGCCATGGCCTGGGCCTCCATCTGGTCGGTGAGCCACTCCACGTAGTAGCTGCCCCCCAGAGGGTCGGCGGTGTGGGTTACGCCCGTTTCGTAGGCGATGATCTGCTGCGTGCGCAGGGCGATTTTGGCCGATTCCTCGGTCGGTAAGGCCAAGGCCTCATCGTAGGCATCGGTGTGCAGGCTGTTGGTACCGCCCAGCACCGCGGCCAGGGCTTGGATGGCCACTCGAGCGATGTTGATCAGGGGTTGCTGGGCGGTGAGGGAGACCCCGGCGGTTTGGGCGTGCGTCCGCAGCATCCAGCTTTGGGGGTTTTTGGCTCCGTAGCGGTGCCGCATCTCCTTGGCCCAGATGCGCCGAGCAGCGCGAAACTTGCAGATTTCTTCAAAGAAGTCGTTGTGGGCGTTAAAGAAGAAGCTGATGCGGGGGGCAAACTCGTCGATGTCGAGGCCGCGCTTAAGGGCCCATTCCACGTACTCGAAGCCGTCGGCCAGGGTATAGGCTAGTTCCTGCACCGCGGTAGACCCCGCCTCGCGGATGTGGTAGCCCGAAACCGAGATGAAGTTCCACTTGGGCACGTTCTTGGGGCCCCACTCGAAGGTGTCGATGACCAGTTTGACCGACGGCTCGGGGGGGAAGATGAACTCCTTTTGCGCGATGAACTCTTTGAGGATGTCGTTTTGGATGGTGCCGCCCAGTTTATTCCAATCGTAGCCCTTCTTCTTGGCTGCCGCCAGGTACATGGCCCAGATAGCGTTGGCCGGAGAGTTGATGGTCATAGAGGTGGTAACCTGCTCGAGGTTGATCCCCTCGAACAGGATTTCCATATCGGCCAGGCTCGAGACCGCTACCCCACACTTGCCCACCTCACCTTTGGAAAGGGGGTGGTCGGAGTCGTAGCCCATCAGGGTAGGAAGGTCGAAAGCGGTAGAGAGGCCACTTTGCCCAGCAGCCAGGAGTTTTTTGAAGCGCTCGTTGGTCTGCTCGGCGGTGCCAAACCCGGCGAACATCCGCATGGTCCACAGGCGGCTTCTGTACATGGAACCGTAGACCCCGCGGGTGTAGGGGTACTCGCCGGGGTAGCCCAGCTTTTCCTGGTAGTCGAAGCCGGGCAGGTCCTCGGGGGTGTAGAGGGGTTCGGGGGCGATGTTTGAAAGGGTTTTGTGCGCCACTGTGCGTTCGGGCATCTTTTCTACCGATTTACGGTAGGTTTCCCGCATCCAGGCGTGCTTGGGTCTGGGTTGTGCCATGCGCTGATTATATAACGTCTTTGCAGCAGCAGATAGTTTTTTCGTTAGGTTTTAGCCTGATCACTGAACGAAGCGGATCGGGTACTAGGGGATGCGCTGAATGGTGCTGCCAGGGTAGAAGTGCCCCAGGATTTGCCGGTAGTTCCAGCCTCGGCGGGCCAGCCCCTGGGCCCCGTACTGGCTCATCCCCACCCCATGCCCCAGCCCTCCTCCCCACAGGGTGAGGCCCAAAAGCTGGCCGGTGACGTCGCGTTTTTCTTCCAGGGCAAAAGCGGCGCTGGGCAGGGTGGGGAAGTTCAAAAGCGGCTCGCCCTGCCAGCGCTCGAGCACCACATCCTTCCCGCCGGTGAAAGCCCTGTCGGGGCGCAGTAGCTGGCGGATGTGCGATTCACGCTGTACTCGGTAGTGCCCGCTGGAGGTTTGGATTTCCAGCTCGCCCACATAACCCCCAGGGCTACGCCGGATCACCCGGATTTGCTGCAACCGGCCTAAGACAAACCCCTTTTCCGATAGCGAAGGGGGACCGCCGCGGCTTTGCACAAAAGCCGGGGCTACCTGGGCCCGTTCGGGTAGGGTGCGGCTCAGCAGGGCCTCTAGCTCCTCGCGGCTTAGGCTAATCTTCCAGCGCCAGAAAGGTGACTCGGCGTCGAAGAAGCCTTGGGGATTCCAGTTCTGGAAAAAGGCCAGAGCCTCGGCCTCTGTACCGATGGACGCGGGGGCAGGGTGGCTTTGGGGCCGCCCCTTCAGGTAAGGTGCGGCGGGCCGATCCATCCAGACTTCCTCGATGCTGGCGGTGGCCCCGGGGCTGGTGGAAAAGTAGAAGCTCTGAATGGGGGTGTTTCGGTAAGCCAGGATTTGGCCCAGGGTGCTGTCCACAGCAGCGTCGGTGGTGGGGTGGGGGCGGGTTTGGTTGTAGGCTTGTTCGTTGGACGAATCGTCTAGATCGGCTCCAAAGCGCTTCCAAAAGCTCTGGGCTTGTCGTCGGGTATAAGCGTAGGTACGGGCTGCCACAGCCTGGGCCTTGAGGGCCTCGAGGTGGAAGTGCACAGGCATTTCGCTGGGCAGCACCCGTTTTAGATAGGTTTGCAGCTCCACGGCGTTGACCACTAGCAAGCCATCGCCACGGCTTTCCAACCATAGCTCGCCGGGGTACTCGAGGGCTCGCCCACTAGGCCATAGTAAGCGGTAGCGTAAAGGGGTTTTCGCTTCGGCGGGCTTGAGCTGCGCCACCGCTTCCAGGGGGAAGACCAGCCCTTCAAAGGCGACCACCAAACGGCCGTTTTGGGAGCTAAAGGTAAGGGGTCTGTTGGGGAAAAGCGTCACCACGGGCCGAAGGTTTTCCCGGCGGGGGCCGCTGGCGATTTGCACGCTGCCCCCCTGGGGTACCAGGCTCAGGCTGGGGAAAAGGTAGCGCTCCTCAAAGGAGGCAGCTCCCGCCTGGTAGGACAGGAGGACCCGGATGAAAGGAGTATCCTGGCCTTGGGTGGGCAGGCTAGCTCCCCACGCACTTGCCAGGAAGATGAAGGCCAGCGCAAAAGCCCGTTGCATTTGGTTTTATTGTATTGCTGAGAGGAGCCGGGCCGAGCCGAGTTCGCCCACCGTGTAGCGTACATGGGCCAACAGGGCCTTTAGGAGCCGGTCTAAAGGGGCTTGTTGCAGAAGCGCAATGGCTTCACCGCCCGGCAGCCGTAGAATGCCCGCTAGGGCTTCCATCCCCTCTGGCCCCAGGTAGACCCCTCCCGCTTCTGCCCGGTCGCCATCCCGTAGGCACAGTCCCTGGCCCACCAGCCTGGGGGCCAGGCCCGCAGCCTTGATCACCCGCCAGCCTGCCCAGACCAAGGCGGCCTGGGCGTTTTCATGCTTGGCAATACCCCTAAGGCCCGAGACCAGCAGAGGCCAGACCCTTTCGGCTACCTCGGGGGAGGCCACCCGGAAGGCCAGCTCGGCCAGGAAGCAGGCGTAGGGGAAGCGCCCGGGGGCCTCGAGGCCCTCGAGCCGACCTACCAGCTCAGCCTGGGTGAGGGTGGGTAGGTCGTTGCCGGGCTTCTGGTAGACCTGGAAGCGCAGGTGATGGAACAGCGAAAGCCTGCCGCTACGCCCGGTAGGCCGCAGGGCTTTGCGTGCCACGGCTTGGGAGGCTCCTTCGGGTCCCACGAACGAAAGGATAAGGTCGCCCGAGGGCAAGGGCTTGCGCCCCACCACCAGCCCCTCACTCAGCCGATAACGCTCCACGGTCTTCATGCTAAGGGCCTATCGTTGGCCCCATCAATACGCCGGAACCCCTCTGGTGGCAGTGGGCCTGAACCTGGACGGACACATGTGAGACTCTAAGCTGGGATAAAAAGAGGGGAACCAACCAAGAAAGGAGGTTCCCCAGGTGCAGTTTACCACCGTTGGCCGAGAGATATGGCAAGGCGCTAGACAAGCACAGAGGCTGGCCGAGGCCAAAGCAGGCGACCCAGAGGTCAAGGAACGTCTGCGCAAGCTCCGACTGGTCAAAGCCCTGCGTGAAAGTAAAAAGAGCTGGAAGGAGATCCAGGACCTGGTGGGGATCAGCCGGGCCACCTACCACCGCTGGAAAAAAGCCCTAAAAGAAAAGGGCCTGGCCGGACTCAAACCCCGCTCCCGCCGCCCTAAGCACCTG
>NZ_AUHY01000056.1 GCF_000423425.1 Meiothermus rufus DSM 22234
ATCCAGGTGGATGGGGGCAGCGAGTTCATGGCCGAGTTTGAGGAGGCCTGCTGTGCTCTGGGGATTGCCTTGTTTGTGCTGCCGCCGAGGAGTCCTAAACTCAATGGTCACGTGGAGCGGGTGCAACGGACCTTTAGGGAGGAGCTCTATACCCGGCCTCTGCCCCCCCGGCTCAGCGAGCTACAGGCAGAGCTGGATGCCTACCTGGACCACTACAACCGCCGAAGGCCTCACATGGCCCTGGGGGGTCTTGCTCCCTTGGAGTATTTAGCTAAGATGCAGGAGGAGTCGGTTCCCCAGTCTCACATGTGTTGACCGATTACACAATCTTGACAGGGGGCAAAGCCCCCATTAGGATGGGCCGGTGATGCATTTTGCGGGTAAAAAATCCAACGCCGGGGGGCTGGCCTGAGCGAGTCCACGCCTTGCGCACCCCGGCCCGCACCGCTTCTGCGGGCTTTTTTGTTTAGAGGATGCTATGGCAGAGCCTGTCCCCAACCGCATAGTCGAAATCATCGACACCACCCTGCGCGATGGTCAGCAGTCGCCGCTTCTATTCGACACGGGGAAGTACCGCTTTAGCCTCGAGGAAAAAAAGCAGCTGCTGGCGGGTCTTTTGGAGCTGGGAGTGACTCACATCGAGCTCTTTTCCCCGGTGGTGGGGGAGGCCGAGGCCCAGGACGTGCGCGAGTTGATGGCCTTTGCTCGGGAGCATAGCCCCTGGCCCCTGGTCTTCCTGGCCCACTGCCGCTGTCACCCCGCCGATATCGAGGCGGCCCTCGAGGCTGGCTTTGACGGGCTGAACCTTTACCTGGGGGTTTCCCCCTTAGCCCAGCAGCACAACGCCCAGAAAAGCCTGGAGGAAGCCGTGGCCCTGGCCCAGCGGGTGGTGCAGGAGACCCGGGCGCGCTACCCTGACCTTTACCTGCGCTTCAGTGCCGAAGACGCCTTTCGTACCCCCCTCGAGGACCTCTATCGCCTGTACGATGCTCTGTACCCCTATGTCCACACCTTTGGCCTGCCCGATACGGTAGGGCTGGCTGAGCCGGAGGACGTAACCCGGGTGGTGACGGCTTTGCGGGCGCGCTATCCTAAAGTAGCGCTGGAGGGTCACTTTCACAACGACCGGGGGTTGGCCCTGGCCAATGTGCTGGCGGCGGTGCGCTCGGGGGTGCGCTACCTGGACACCTCCATCTGGGGCCTGGCTGAGCGCTCGGGGATTCCCTCGGTGACCGGGGCCTTGTTTAACCTGTCCAAGCACTACCCTGAGCTATTCCAGCAGTACAACCTGAGCCAGTGCTACCCCCTGAACGTGCTAATGGCCTCCATTTTGGGCACCCTGGTGCCCTACACCGAGCCGGTTTCCCTTACCAACCGCACGCACACCGCTGGAGTGCATCAAAAAGCCGTTCTCAACGAAAAAAAGGTCTACGAAGCCCACAACCTGCACGATTTTGGCGTGGATAAGAACCAGCTTCTCTTGGGGCCGCTTTCAGGCTGGCACCTGATCTACTACTATTTGAAGGAGGTCGAGGCGCTCGAGATCAGCAAGGAGCAGGCCAAGGAGATCACCCAGGAGTTCAAGGGTCGCACCCACGAGATCGGGCGCAGCAAGAAGCCCGAGGAGTTGCTGCTGGAAATCGCCACCGCCCGCGGCATCCGCAAGCACCCCATCCCCGAAGAGGTGCCCACGGCGAGGCTGGAGAACCTGGACTAGTCGATAGCAAGAGATTTATGAGCGTGATTGCCCATTACTCCGTGTTCGCCGCCGCACCCGGTGGAGGCAAGCAGTTTGCCGTGGTGGAGGGCGTGGATGACCCTGTGAACATGCAGCGCATCGCGGCAGGGAGCGGCGCCCCGCTCACCGCGTTCATCTTGGGGGTCAGTGCCGCTTCAGCAGCCGTGCGTTTCTTCTCCCCGAGCAAGGAGAAGGGCTCGAGCGACTCCGGCGCGCTGGCGGTGGCCGAGCACCTGCGGCGAACCGGGCAGGGGGGTGAACGGCTCAGGGTGCGGATGGGGGAGGAGGAACTCGAGGTTTTCTACGCGGGCGGCTTGTGGTGGAGCCGCCAGGAAGACACCCGGCGGCACGAGCTCGAGCTGGATGTTCGCGCCCTCATTGCTGCCCTGAACCTCGACTGGCTCGATATCGACTGGCACAAAGGCATCAGAGCGGCTGGGAACACCAAGCGCAACCTCATCGTTCCTGCCGACCCCGACGGGGTGAACCCCGACCTCGAGGCCATCGCTGAGATTAACCGCGCGACTGGAACCAACGGCGTGGTAGTGTTCGGCGGGCCTTTTAGGCGGATACGCTTCGACCCGTTCAACCCGGACCGCCAGACAGTCGATAGCCACCAGATCGAGCTACGTTTCTTCGCCCCAGCAAAGGGCATTCCGGAAGACAACGCGGGAAGCTACACCCTGGCGAGCTTGTGTGGGTATCTCGCCTGGTTCTGGGAAGGCCAGCAGGAGTGCGAGGTGCTTCAGGGCATGGCGATGGGCAAACCCTCGAGGCTTTGGGCACGCTACGAATCCGATGGGAACAGGGCTATGAACATCCAGGTAGGAGGCAGTGTGGAGGTGTTGGAGGTGCGACAATGGGCCTAACCCTAGCCGAAAAAATCCTCTCCCAGCGCGCCGGGCGCGAGGTGCGCTCGGGTGAGCTGGTGGTGGTGGAGGTGGATCAGGTGATGGTGGTCGACTCCATCGCCGGGAGTTTCTTCAAGCGGCTGGACTACCTAGGAGCCACGCCCCGCTACCCCGAGAAGGTGGCCATCGTCATCGACCACGTGGCCCCGGCGGCCAACGTGGAGGTGGCCAAGGCCCAGAAGGAAATCCGGGAGTGGGGAAGCCGCATGGGCTGCCGGGTCTACGACGTAGGGCGGGGCATCTGCCACCAGGTGCTCATCGAGGAGGGCCTGGCCCTGCCCGGCGGGATCGTGCTGGGTTCGGACTCCCACTCCACCACCTACGGGGCGGTGGCCTGCTTTGGCACCGGCATGGGGGCCACCGACATCGCGTTGGCGGCGGCCTCGGGCCGCACCTGGCTGCGGGTGCCCGAATCGGTCAAGGTGACCTTCAGGGGGACTTTTGCGCCGGGCGTGACGGCCAAGGATGCCGCGCTGGAGATGGTGCGCCGCCTCACCGCCGACGGGGCGACGTATAGGAGCATCGAGATCCACCTCGAGGACGGCGCCGAGTCCCTCACCCGCAGCCAGCGCCTGACCCTGGCCAACCTCAGCGTGGAGGCCGGGGCCAAGTGCGGGCTGGTGGTGCCCAGCGGCGAGGTCCTGAAGCTTTACGACGTGCCCGGCTGGCTCTACCCCGACCCGGACGCGGCCTACGTGCGCGAGGTGGAGATCGATCTTTCGGCCCTGACCCCGCGCGTCTCGGTGCCCTTCTACGTGGACAACGTGCAGACGGTGGACTCGGTGATGGGCAAGAAGGTGGACCAGGTCTTCGTGGGCACCTGCACCAACGGGCGCCTCGATGATTTGCACCAGGTGGCGGCGGTGCTCAAAGGGCGGAAGGTGGCCCCGGGGGTGCGGCTTTTGGTTATTCCGGCCTCATCCCAGGTGTTGGAGGAGGCCACCGCCGATGGCACCCTTCTTACCCTTTTGCAGGCCGGCGCCACCATTGGTACCCCTGGTTGTGGGCCTTGCATGGGGCGGCACCAGGGGGTGTTGGCCCCAGGGGAGGTCTGCGTGAGCACCTCGAACCGCAATTTCAAAGGAAGGATGGGGGCGGCGGATGCGGAGATTTACCTAGTCAGCCCCCGGGTGGCAGCGGCCAGCGCGGTGGCTGGGTTCATCACCACCCCCGAGGCCCTGGAGGAGGTGCCCCGTGGCTAGGGTCTGGAAGTTTGGCGATGCCATCAACACTGACGACATCCTGCCGGGTAAGTACGCCCCGTTCATGGTGGGGGAGGATAAGTTCCACACCTACGCCTTTGCCCACCTTCGCCCCGAGTTTGCCCAGGGCTTCAGGCCCGGCGACATTTTGGTTTGTGGGCGGAATACCGGCCTGGGCTCTTCCCGCGAGTATGCGCCGGAAGCGCTGCGCAAGCTGGGGCTGCAGGCCATCGTGGCCAAGAGCTACGCCCGCATCTTCTACCGCAACCTGGTCAACCTGGGCATCCTGCCCTTCGAGGCCCCCGAGGTGGTGGAGGCCCTCGAGGACGGCGATGAGGTGGAACTTTGGCTCGAGCAGGGCGTGTTGCGCCGGGGGAAGGAGACCTTCCAGCTTAGGCCCCCGCCCGATTTTCTGCTCGAGGCCCTAAAAGAGGGCAGCCTCCTCGCCTATTACCGTAAGTATGGCCGCTTTCCCGGGGAAAAGGGATAAACTGGGTGGGTTATGGAAGACCTGGAAGTGATCTGCCCGCTATGCCACGAGCCCAACTACCTCCCCTGGGAGGACCTGGAAGAACTCACCCCCGAGGACTACTTCGAGTGCGAATCCTGTGGGGCCTACCTGCAGATTCTCTCCACCGACCCTCTGGAGGTAGTGGTCATCGAGGATGGCGAGGAGGGCTTTTTTGTAGACTGCCCGGAGTGCGGCCTGACCTTTGAGATAGACGGCCACGAGGAAGAGGTGATCTGTCCGGAGTGCGGACACCGTTTTACCCCGGACTGGTCGGAATTTGAGGAAGAGGAGGAAGAACTATGACCGCTGAGTGTGTGGAGTGTGGTAGCCCAATCGAACTGAGCAACCCGGAGCTAGGCGAGCTGGTGGTCTGCGAGACCTGCGGGGCCGAGCTGGAAGTCGTGAACCTCGAGCCCCTTACCCTACAGGCGGCCCCCGAGGAAGCTGAGGACTGGGGGGAGTGAGTAAGCGAGGTGGCTGGGAAAACGTTATGTTGGCCATCCTCTACGATCGCATCCGCCCCGATGAGGAGATGCTCTTTGCCGCTGCCGAGCGGCTGGGCCTGCCTTTTCGCAAAGTGTACGCCAAGCAGCTGCCCATGGGCTTAGGGGAGCGCCCTGCGGCGCTCGAGGGGGTCAGCGTTGCGGTGGAGCGGCTGGTCTCCCAGAGCAAGGGCCTGGCTGTGAGCCGCTACCTGGCCAGTCTGGGTATCCCGGTGGTTAACCGACCCGAGGTGATCGAGGTCTGCGGCGACAAGTGGGCCACCAGCTGTGCTCTGGAAGCCGCTGGGGTGCCCCAGCCGCGCACCGCTTTGGCCACCGAGCGGGAGGAGGCCCTCAGGCTCATCGAGCAGATGGGCTACCCGGTGGTGCTGAAACCGGTGGTGGGGAGCTGGGGCCGGTTGCTGGCCCGCATCAACGACCGCGACGCCGCTGAGGCCCTCCTGGAGCACAAAGAGGTGCTGGGAGGCTACCCGCACCAGCTGTATTACATCCAGGAACTGGTTGAAAAACCAGGCCGCGACATCCGGGCCTTTGTGGTGGGCGATACCTGTATTGCGGCTATCTACCGCACCAGCGAGCACTGGATCACCAACACCGCCCGGGGAGGTAAGGCCTCCTGTTGCGAGGTGACGCCCGAGCTGGCCGAGCTAGCGGTGCGGGCGGCCCGGGCCGTAGGGGGCGGGGTGGTGGCCATCGACCTTTTTGAGTCGCCCCGGGGGCTTTTGGTCAACGAGGTCAACCACACCATGGAGTTCAAAAACTCGGTGAGCGTTACCGGGGTGGATATACCGGGGAAGATTCTGGAATACGCCTGGAGCCTGCGCTGTGCCTGATTCAAGGCCGTGCCCGGCTCTGCCCCGTGGCGATGCCCCCCGCGATGAGGTGGGCTGTGCGCAGGGGTTCAGGAATAAGGCTGTGCAGGGCGAAGCGCCGGATGGCCGTTTCGGCTTCCTCGAGGCAGAGCCCGGCCCGCTGCACGTAGACCCCAGCGACCTTTTCGGGGGCGCCGGCCTGCTCAATAAGGGCCCACTTGCGTTTCCCGCCCGGTACTTTTAGCAGGGCTTTTCGGATGGCCTCTAGGTTGGGCATGCGGCGCGTGACTACCAGCACCGGACGCTCCAGTATCTCGGCCAGGGCGTGGATATCCACCACGTTGAACCCGGCCAGGGCGATACCCTGCAGAAAGACGATCTGGAGGTTGGCGTTGAACTTGGATTGTTGCACCATCTGGGCGATGACCGCGGTGCTGTTTTGCCCATCCCGCCGGACTTTCCCGCTCAGTATTCCTTCCAGCCGCTCCCCAGCATACACCGCCCCCACAATGCGCACGTCGCCGCGGTGCTTGTGGGGGAAAGGGCAGTCGTCGAAGCCGATGGCTTGGGAGAAGGATCGGGGTTTCATGGGTCTAGTGCCTACCACCCTACCGCATGGGAAGCCAAGGGGGAAGCCGGCTTGGGTATGCTAAGGAGGGTTGCGATGAGCGAGAAGAAGACGGTCTCCATCGTAGGAGGTTCAGGCTACGCCGGGGGAGAGTTTCTGCGCCTGGCCTTGGGGCACCCCAACCTCGAGGTCAAGCAGGTGACCTCGAGGCGCTACCTGGGCGACCCGGTCAGCCTGGTGCACCCCAACCTACGTGGGCGCACCAACCTTAAGTTTGTCGATCCAGCGGCGCTGGAGCCTTGCGACATCCTGGTGCTTGCTATGCCCCACGGGGTGGCGGCCAAGGAACTGGAGAAGTACCAGGGGTTAGCCCCAATCATCCTCGATTTGTCGGCGGACTTCCGCCTGAAGGACCTCGAGCTTTACCGGAAGTACTACGGCGAGCCGCACCCCCGCCCCGAGCGCTTGGGAGAGTGGGTCTATGGCAACCCCGAGCTTTACCGCGAAGCGTTGCGCCGTGCCGACCGCATTGCCTGCTGCGGTTGCAACGCCACCGCCACCATCCTGGGGCTTTTTCCTCTGCTCAAGGAGGGGCTACTGCGCGAAGGGCCTATCTTCGTCACTGTGATGATCTCCACCAGTGCCGCTGGGGCTGAGCCTAGCCTGGCTTCCCACCACCCCGAGCGGGCCGGCTCCATCCGGGCCTACAAGCCCACCGGCCACCGCCACACTGCCGAGATTCGCGAGCACCTGCCGGGCCGGCCCGAGGTTCATCTAACCGCAGTGGCCACCGACCGGGTGCGGGGTATCCTGATGACCGCTCAGACCTTCTTGCGCGAGGGCCTGGGAGAAAAGGAGGTTTGGGCAGCTTATCGCAAGGTGTACGGTAACGAGCCCTTCATCCGCCTGGTCAAGCTGAAGAAGGGCATCCACCGCTACCCCGACCCGGGCGTGGTGGAGGGCACCAACTACTGCGATGTGGGGTTTGAACTCGAGGCCGAGACCGGGCGCTTGGTGGTTATTTCGGCTATCGACAACCTGGTCAAGGGTACCGCTGGCCATGCCCTGCAGTGCCTGAACCTGCGCATGGGTTGGCCGGAGACCACCGGCCTGGAGTTCGCCGGCCTGCACCCCTGAACACACTCGTTGGGGACAGGGCTGTCTATGCTGGTTGTATGCCGGCGGTAGTGCTTTTCGACGGGGTGTGCAACCTGTGCCACCGCACGGTGCAGTTCATCTTGCGCCACGACCGGCAGGCGCACTTCCGCTTTGCTGCCCAGCAGTCCGAGGCCGGGCAACAGCTTTTGGCCCGGCATGGCCTGGCCTCCTCGGGCCTGGCTGAAAGCGTGGTGATCCTCGAGGAGGGCCGGGTCTGGCGGAACTCCGACGCAGTTTTCTACATCCTTTGGCGCTTGGGTGGTTTTTGGCGCATCCTAACGGTGTTTTGGCTTCTGCCCAGACCCTTGCGGGACGGACTTTACCGGGTGGTGGCCCGGCATCGCTACCGGATGTTTGGCCGCCTTCCCACGTGCCCGGTACCTACCCCTGAGCTGCGGGAGCGCTTCTTGGACTTGGACAGGCCTTGAGTCTGCCCTACCTTCTGTTCTAGCCTAGGGTATGCCGGAGTGCAGACGCTTTGGCCTGGCGTTGGGGGGTGGGGCAGCCAAGGGATATGCCCACATCGGGGTGATGCGCGTGCTGGAGCGGGAGGGTTTCAAGCCCAGCGCCATCGCCGGCACCAGCATGGGCAGCCTGGTAGGGGCGGTTTTCGCTGCGGGCCACAGCGCGGATGAGGTAGAAGCCCTTTTGGCCCAAACCTCTCTTTGGCGCCTATTGGACCTGAACCCCCTGAGCGACATGCTCAACTTCAGCGAGCTGGTTCGGCTGCTAGAGCCCTACATCCCCCGACGGTTTGAGGATTTTCCCATCCCCTTTGGCATTACCGCTACCGACCTGATCACTGGAACCGAGGTCTACTTTCGCCAGGGGGATGTGTTCCAGGCCATCCGGGCCTCCATTGCCTATCCGGGGGCCATCAACCCTATCTGGGTAGGGCACCAGCTGCTAGCCGACGGGGGGATTCTCAACCAGATTCCAGTGGACCTAGCCCGCTTTTTAGGCGCGGAACGGGTGATTGCGGTAGATGTGACCCCTTTGCAGGTACTGCGCGAGCAGCCCCGGCAGAAGAGCTGGTGGGCGCAGGTTTTCCGCCGTGGCATCGACGTGAACCCTATCCAGAACGTTTATCGGGCGGTGGAGATTATGCAGATTCGCCTGGCCGAGGTAAAGCTGGCCGTTTCGCGCCCTGATCTGGTGCTGCGGCCCCGCCTCGAGGGCATCGGCTTGTTCAGCTTCCAGCAGCTCGACCAAGCCATCCGCGATGGCGAACAGGCCGCCGAGGAAAGGTTGGGGGAGATCCGCGAGTTGCTGCTATAGAGCCCTGAGCTGCTCGAGGCTGCGTAGGCCCTCCTGCTCCATGCGCCCTAGTAGCCCCCGGCAGAGCTTTTTGACCAGGGAGGGCCCTTCGTAGACCAGGCTGGTGTAGACCTGCACCAGGGTGGCCCCATTCACCAGCCGCTCCCATACATCCTCGGAGCTGAAAATCCCCCCTACCGAAACGATGGGCAGCCGGCCTCTAAGCTGCCGGTGCAGGTAGCGCAGCACCTCCAAAGAGCGTGGCCCAAGGGGCTTCCCGGAAAGCCCGCCAGCTTCGTCTAGGGAGGCTTTTAGACCCTCGCGCTGGGTGGTGGTGTTGGTGGCAATGAGCCCAGAGAGGCGGTAGTGTTCGGCCAGGGCCAGTATCTCGTCGATCTGGGTCCAGCTTAGATCGGGGGCGATTTTGAGCAATAGCGGTTTGCGCTGCTGAACAAAACCGGTTAGGGCCGACAAAAGCTCCTCCAGCCGTTCCCGCTCCTGCAAGGCCCGCAGGCCGGGGGTGTTGGGCGAGCTAACGTTGATGACGAAGTAATCGCCATAGGGCCAGAGGCGGAAGAGGCTTTCCAGGTAGTCCTGGGGGGCCTTTTCTAGCGGAGTAGCCCTGGATTTGCCCAGGTTGATGCCCACAGGCACCGATAGCCTGCCGAAGGTTTGCTGCAGGCTCTCGAGGCGGGCCGCCACCCGCTCGGCCCCTTCGTTGTTGAAGCCCATACGGTTGATGAGGGCCTGATCCTGGGGAAGCCGGAAGAGCCGGGGAGGCGGGTTGCCCGGCTGGGGCAAGGCGGTGATGGAGCCGATTTCTACGTGGCCAAACCCCAAAGCTGGCCAGGCCCGCAAGGCCAGGGCGTTCTTGTCGAAACCTGCGGCCAGTCCGATGGGGTTAGGAAAATGCAGGCCAAAGGCGTGAACCCGAAGGCGGGGGTCTTCCAGTGCGTAAAGCCGCCGCAGCAAATCGAGGGTCGGCCCGCGCCGGGCCAACCAGGCCAGCCCTTGCATGACCCGCTCGTGGATGGTCTCGGGGTCCTGGCGGAACAGCCAGGGTCTGAACCAGGCGTACACGGGGAAAGGATAGCAGGGGGGAAAAAGCCGGGGAAGCCCTCAGCGGAACTGGGCCAGCAGGTGTTTGGCAATGATCACCCGCAAAACCTCGCTGGCCCCCTCGCCAATGCGAGTCAGGCGGGCGTCGCGCCAGTAGCGCTCCACCGGATATTCCTTGATGTAGCCATAGCCCCCCAGAACCTGGATGGCCTCGTCGCAGGCCTGTACCCCCACCTCCGAGGCGAAGAGCTTAGCCTGGGCTGCCGCGTAGCCGTAGGGCTTGCCGGCATCGCGTAGCTCTGCGGCTTTGAGATAGAGCAGGCGGGCCGCCTCGAGCTGGGTAGCCATGTCGGCCAGTTTGTGCGAGATGGCCTGGAACTCGGCGATGGGCCTGCCAAATTGCTCGCGCTCGAGGGCGTACTTGGCGGCAAATTCCAAAGCTGCTCGCCCTAGCCCTACCGCCATGGCGGCAATCCCGATACGCCCTCCTTCCAGCACCTTCATCACGTCGTAAAAGCCCTTGCCCCGCTCCCCTAAGAGGGCCTCTTTGGGTAGGATCAGGTCTTCGAAGATAAGCTGGGCAGTGTCGGAGGCGTTCAGCCCCAGCTTTTTCTCCTTGCGCCCGATGCGCAGTCCAGGAATGGGCCCTTCGAAAACTAGGGCGGAAATTCCCAGGTGCTTCTTATCCGGGCTGGGGGCAGGGTCGGTGCGGGCGTTGACCACGTAAACCCCTGCCACCGAACCCTGGGTGATGAACTGCTTGCTGCCGTTGAGTACCCAGCCCTCAGGGGTTTCTTCGGCTCTGCTCTGCAGGGCTGCGGCATCCGAGCCGCTGCCCGGCTCGGTCAGGCCCCAGGCTCCCAGCACCTCCCCTGAGGCCAGACGGGGTAGAAAACGCTTCTTCTGCTCCTCGCTGCCAGCCAGCAGGATGTGGCCGGTGCAGAGGCTGTTGTGCGAGGCCACGGTGAGGGCCAGTGAACCGTCCACCGTGGCGATTTCTTCGATGATGCGGGCAAACATGCGAGTGGAAAGCCCTGCCCCTCCGTACTGCTCGGGTACCTGGGCCCCCATCACCCCCATTTCGCCCAGCTTTTTCACGATCTCAAAGGGGAAATCCCCGCTTTCGTCGCGCAAAGCAGCGGTAGGGGCTACCTCGGCCTGTAGAAAATCCCGCAAGGTGCCGATAACCTGCCGCTCCTCGCGATTTGGCTCGAACCACAGCTCCTGGGGTCGCTCGGCGATCATGGACTCCTCCGTGGTTTCAATATATCACTTTTCTGGATAGGTGTTGTAAATGCGTCATACAAATCTCCAGGGCTTGGGCTTTGCCGGGAAATGGGCTATATTAAGCCAATCGTGAATCCCGCAACAGCTCGAGTACACCTCTGCCCTGGGATTTTCGATGTTTTTTGGAGGAATGCCTGAATGGAGCTTGAAGCCGGTGCCATTGTAGAAGGTCGCGTGACGCGCATCATGGATTTTGGTGCTTTTGTGGAGTTGCCCACAGGAGAGTCAGGGCTGGTGCACATCTCCCAAATAGCCCACGAGTTCGTCAAGAACATCCGCGACCACCTGAGCGAGGGCGATGTGATCTCGGTGCTGGTGCTGGGCCGCGATGAGAAGGGCCGCCTTGACCTTTCCATCAAAGAGCTCACCCCCGCTCCGGTTGAACCACCTCGGCCCAAGCGCTTGCCGCGTCAAGCTCCCGAGTTTGAAAACAAGCTCAAGAGCTTTCTACGCGGTTCGGGCGGGTTTAGCGGGGGTGGCAAGAAGCCTGGAGGGGGCAAGGGAGGCCGTAAGCGCCGCTAATATCGCCTTGTCGTGGTGGGGCCCCCAGCCAGCGTACCGTTTGTGGCCCAACGGTGAACGCGCTGGCATGGAGGCCGTACCCCATCCCGCACGATAGGCCGGGGGTTTAAGATGTTTCTTCCTCAAAGCTCATGCCCATGATGCTGTAACCGGCATCCACGTAAACGGTCTGCCCGGTAGTTCCGCTGGAAAGAGGGGAGAGCAGGTATAGCCCCAGGTTGCCCACCTCCTCATGGGTAATCATCCGGCCCAGGGGGGCGGTGGTGTTGTATTTGGCCACCATCCTGCGGAAACCGGGAATGCTCATGGCCGCCACAGTACGGATGGCCCCTGCGCTGATGGCATTAACGCGGATATTTTTCTTCCCTAGTTCATAGGCCAGATAGCGCACGCTGGCTTCCAGGGCCGCTTTGGCAATGCCCATCACGTTGTATTTGGGCACCACTTTCTGCGAGGCGTAGTAGGTCAGGGTGACGATGCTGCTGCCCTCCCGTAGCAGGGGTTCGGCCTCACGGGCTACGGCTACCAGGGAGTAGGCTGAGACCTGCAAAGCAGTATTCCAGTCCGCCAGGGTGGTGTCGATGAACCGCCCTTCCATGGCCGCACGGGGGGCAAAGGCGATGGAGTGTACCAGGTAGTCCAGCCCACCCCAGGCCTGGCGCAGGTCGTCGAACATAGCTTTGAGGGCTTCTTCTTGGGTTACATCCACCTGGTAAAGGCGTGGGTGGGGCCGCCCTGCGGTCAGTTTTTCCAGCTTTTCCCGCAGGCGCTCCCCTTGATAGCTAAACGCCACCTCTGCCCCGGCCGCGTATAGTTTTTCGGCGATGGCCCAGCCCAGGCTGTGCTCGTTGGTCACGCCCATCACCAGGGCTTTTTTGCCAGATAGGTCAATCGGGATCATAACCCTTGTATCTTATACCACCCCTACCTGAAGCAGCCCTGTAACCCCATGCAAAAGGTGCCCTAGGCGCAGAAAAGGCGGCTGCTCTTTTCTCTGGTGCCAGCTAGGGAGCAAAATAGGCTCAGAATGCAGAGCGCACTGGCCGCCTTATCCACCCATAGCCTGGCCCGTTCCAGCTCGAGCCCCTCGGCTTTAATGCGGGCGCTACTTTTTACGCCCTCGATACCGCGCTATGCGGCGGCTAGGCTGCTGGGTAAGCGCTACCCCCCTAAAGCCCTTCCCCTGCAGCTATCCACCCTGCCTGAACCCGAGCGCCCGCAAGGCTATGAGCGGCTCAAGGTACGCATGGCGGGTATCTGTGGCAGCGACATTGCCCTACTTTACGGCAAGCAGGCCCCTACGCTTTCGGGGATGTTTTCTTTTCCTGCGGTGTTGGGCCACGAGGTTCTGGCCGAGCTGGGCGGGGTGCGGGTGGTGGTCAACCCTGTGCTGGCCTGCCTCGAGCGCGGCCTGCCCGACTGCCCGGCCTGCGCCCGGGGCGACGACCACCTGTGCCTAAACGTGGCTGGAGGCAGCCTGGCCCCAGGTATGATCGGCTTTTGCGCTGACCTGGTGGGGGGCTGGGCCCAGCGCATGGTAGCCCACCGCGAGCGGATTTTCCCCGTGGACGAGAGCGTCCCCGACGAGCGGGCCGTGCTGGCTGAGCCGGTGGCGGTAGTGCTGCACGGTATCCGGCAGGCTTGGGAGCAGCAGGGGGGCTTCCACTGGCCGGCCCAGATGCTGGTGATCGGTGCGGGCAGCATTGGCCTAATAGCCCTCAAGCTGCTGCGGGTGCTGGGCTTTGCGGGCCCGCTGTATGCGGTAGCCCGCCACCCTCTTCAGGCTGAGCTGGCCCGGCGCTTTGGGGCAGAGCGGGTCTTTCCCTCCACCCCAGCGGCCCAGCAGGCGGTGGAGGCCCGGCGCTTTCGGGGGATTCTGGGGGCGGTTTCCTGGCGCGGGGGATTCGAGGGGGTGGTGGAGGCTTCGGGTTCTCCCGGGGGGTTGCAGGAGGCGAGCTGGGCGGTGCGCGAAGGCGGGCGGGTCTTGCTATTGGGTGCGCCAGGGGCGGCCTTTCACGATTTCTCCCCCTACTGGTTCCGCGAGGTCGGCTTGGTGGGGAGCTACGCCTATAGCTGGGATGACTTTTCCCAGGCGGTGCGGATGCTGCCCGAACTCGAGGGCCTCGAGGCTATGGTCACCCACCACTTTCCCCTGGAAGCCTGGCCCGAGGCCATCCAGACCGTGGTGCGCCGGCGGGGCATCAAAGTGGTATTCAAACCCTAAGCGGCCCTCAGCCCAGCAGGAAAGCCAGCAGGGCCTGGGTGGTGGCCTGGGGATTTTCCTCGCAGAGGAAGTGGCCGGCCTCGAGGGCTTCCCCCCGCACATCCCGGGCGTACTCGCGCCAGGCCGAAAGCACATCGCAGGTGCGGTGGACGATGCCTTTGCGCCCCCATAGGGCCAGCAGAGGGCATTCGACCAGACGGGTATCGGCGGCGTGGTGCTCGAGGTCGATGCTGGCCGCGGCACGATAGTCCTCGCAGGTGGCGTGAATGGTGGCGGGGTCGCGGAAACAGCGCTCGTACTCGGCCAGGGCCTCGGGGGCAAAGACCGCCAGCCCACTGCCCCAGCCCCCCAGTTTCTGCCGTAGAAAGCCGATGGGGTCGCAGGCGATGAGCCGCTCGGGAAAGCCGGGGGGCTGGGCCAGGAAAAACCAGTGGTAGTAGGCTACGGCTAGCTCCCGGCTGAGGTGAGCGAAGACATAGGGGGTGGGCACGATATCCAGCACCACCAGCTTCCACACCCGCTGGGGGTGGTCGAGGGCCAGGCGGTGGCCCACCCGTCCGCCACGGTCGTGGCCCACCAGGTAGAACTGCTCGAAGCCCAAAGCCTGCATAACCTCGAGCTGATCCTGGGCCATCTGGCGCTTGCTGTAGTTCCAGTGGGCAGGGTCGCCAGGGGGTTTTGCGCTGTCACCGTAGCCCCGCAGGTCGGGGGCGACCACGGTGAAGTGCTGGGCCAGGGCTGGGGCGATGCGGTGCCACATCACATGGCTTTGGGGATAGCCGTGCAACAGCAAAAGCGGTGGGCCGCTGCCGCCTTTCACCAGGTGGATGCGTACCTGGGAAGTCTGGATCTCCAGGCGTTGGAATCCCTCGAACATACTTGGCTCACCCCTGGTGCCGATTGTACCGGGCCACGGGGTATGCTGGAGGCAATGCAGCCCTCCGAGTTTCCCTTCCTGCACCGCCTGCGGGTACGCTGGGCCGAGACTGACCCTCAGGGCATCGTGTTCAACGGGCACTACCTGACCTATTTCGATGTGGCCATCACCGAGTACTGGCGGGCGGTGGGCCTGCCCTACCCTGGTAGCCTCGAGCGCTTCGGGTTGGATTTGTTTGTGGTTAAGGCCACGGTGGAATACCACGCGCCTGCGCAATACGACGACGAACTCGAGGTCGGGGTGCGGGTAGGGCGGATAGGAAACAGCAGCCTACAGTTCGTGTTGGGGGTTTTTCGCGCTGGGGAGCATCTGGCGAGCGGAGAGGTGATCTATGTGGCTGCCCACCCACAGACCCGCAGGCCCCAGCCTGTGCCAGAGGCTATGCGGGCCTTGCTGCGTTCCGTATAGCCTGCCAAGGCTCCAGCTTTGGGATGGCATACTGGGGTTGGGTAACCCACCATGATTCGCGCTAGGTTGGGGGAAGTCGAGCTGGGCGATTTGCTGCGGGCCCTCGAGGCGGGCCGCAAAAGCGCGGTGATCACCCTTTTTTGTCCCAGGCTGCGGGGCCGCATTCACATGCGCGAGGGTAAAATCGCCTACATTCATACCCATCCGGGCCCCCACCTGGGAGAGTACCTGGTGCGCTTTGACTACCTGACCCTGGAACAGGTTCAGGAACTGGTTCGCTACCAGCAACAGGAGAATCCGGGCACGCCCCTGGGCTTTTTGGCCCTGCAAGAGGGGATTATCAGCGAGGATGAGCTTTCTGAGGCCTTGCAGGCGCAGATCCTCGAGGCATTGGCCACTCTGCTGGCCCAGCGGGAGGGTGAACTGCTGGCCGAACCCCCACCCCTAGAGGTTTCACAGGTCTTGCTGCCAGGCGCGGCCGATACCAGTACCCTTTTGTTTGAGGCCCTGCGCCGCCTGGACGAGTGGACCCGGGGCAAGGTAGAGCCACAGAGCGTGTTGCGCTTGGTCGGCGACCCTACCCGCCACGCCCTCCCGCCCGATGCCTGGACGGTGCTGGAGGCGGTGGATGGCCTTCGGCGGGCCCGCTCGATTGCCCTGGAATGCGACCTACCGGAAGAGCAGGTCTACCACCTCCTCTACGAACTGAAAAGCCGGGGCATCCTGGCGGAAGCCGAGGTGCGCCCACAAGACCCTTTGCTGATGGTGCTGAGCGATTCTCATCTGGTGCGCAGGCTGCTCTTGGTTACCCTCGAGCGCCATCGCTACCGGGTAATGCTCCCTCCCGACCTGAAAAGCGCCCGGCGTATCCTCGAGCACCAGCCTTTGCAGGGGATTTTGCTAGAAGGGGTCGATCTGCCGGACAAGGTGCGCCAGCTTCGGGCCTTGCCCGGGGGGCGTTATCTGCCCATCTGGCTGATTAGCGAGCGGCCACCCCGGGGGTTGTGGGTGCGGAGCATGCGGGTCAACCACATTGCCAAACCTTTTGGGGAAAGCGACCTGCTTGAGGCTCTGGCCATCATCAAGCGGCCTGTATAGAGCTTTGCCCCAAATGCCCTTCAGAGGGTGCGGTAGAATTGGCCATGGGTCGCGGAAAATCCGCACTAAATCGCTCGGGATTGGACTTGTATTGGGGGTGCGGCTTAGGCTATTCTTAATGCGAATGATTGCTATTTTCAATAGTGAAAGGGCACCTCTATGAGCGCAGCGATTCCCTCTCCTTTCCAACGGCAGAACCCCAGGCCGTTTTTCTGGCACAACGAGGTAGGGCGTGGTTTCGTGCTCTCCGGCCTGACCCTTTTGGGCGTGGTGGGAGGGTTTGTAGCCGAAGCCCACGAACGGACGGGCTGGTCAAATGTCCTATGGGGCCTGGCCTTCCTCAGCGGAGGGGTTCCTTCAGCCCTCAAGGCGGTGCGCAGCTTGCTGCGGGAGCGCAAGTTGGATGTGGACCTGCTGATGGTGGTGGCTGCCTTGGGTGCAGCCTCGGTGGGGCAGGCAGGGGATGGGGCCATTCTGCTTTTCTTGTTTAGCCTCTCCAACGCTCTGCAAAGCTGGGCCATGAACCGTACCCGCCGGGCCATCGAGGCCCTGATGACCTTGTACCCTGAAGGGGCCCAGGTGGTGTGGCCCGATGGCCGAGAGGAGTGGCGCCCCCTCGAGGCCCTGCGCCCTGGGGATGTCTTGGTGGTGCGGCCTGGGGAGCGCTTTGCCGCCGATGGGGTGGTGCTGGAAGGTTACAGCGATGTGGACGAGAGTGCCCTCACCGGCGAGAGCGTACCGGTGGAGAAAAAGCCAGGGGACCCGGTCAAAAGCGGAACCCTCAACGGCCACGGGGTGGTGCGGGTGCGGGTGGAGCGCCCAGCCAGCGAAAGTACCCTAGCCAAGCTCATCGAGCTGGTGGAAAGTGCCCGCGCGGCCAAAAGCCGTACCGAGCGCTTCGCTGAGCGTTTCGAAGGGCCCTATACCGTGGCGGTGTTGCTCTCGGCCCCCCTGATTTTCCTGGTGGCCCACTATGGGTTTGGCCTCGAGGCCGCCCAGGCCTGGTATCGGGCCATGACCTTTCTGGTGGTGGCCAGCCCCTGTGCGGTGGTGATTGCTACTCCTGCGGCGGTGCTCTCTGCGATGGCGGCGGGGGCCCGGGCGGGGGTGTTGTTCAAGAGCGGGGCTGCGCTAGAGTCTTTGGCCCGGGCCAACATCTTTGTTTTCGACAAGACCGGTACCCTCACCCAGGGACGGATGCAGCTCGTGAGCCTCGAGGTGTTGTACGGCAGCGAGGCCGAGGCCCGCGCCTTGGCCGCAGGAATTGAGCGCTACAGCGAACATCCCATTGCTCAGGCCATCGTGCAGGCCTGGGAGGGCCCTGTGCCAGAGGTAAGCGAAATCCGGGCCATCCGGGGGCACGGGGTGGTGGGGGTGCTGGCCGATGGGCGGCCGGTCTGGGTGGGCAACCGCCGGCTCTTGGCAGAGCTGGGCTTGGAGATGCCCCCTTTCTTGGAGCAGCGCATGCAGGCTTTGGAGGCACAGGGGCAGACCACTGCGGTATTGGGGATGGAAGACCGCCCGCTGGCCTTGCTGGGGGTGGCCGATGCCCCCCGCCCAGAGGCGGCTTTGGCCATTGCCCGGCTCAAAGAGCGGGGGGCTCGGGTGGTGATGCTCACCGGCGACCGCAAGGCGGTGGCCGAGCATGTGGCTGCTCAGGTAGGCATCCCCGAGGTCTATGCCGAACTCCTGCCAGAGCAGAAGCTGGAGCGTATCCGGGAACTCTCGCGCGAAGGGGTGGTGGTGATGGTGGGCGATGGTATCAACGATGCGCCAGCCCTCAACGCTGCAGCGGTGGGGGTCTCGATGGCTGCCGGCGCGGATGTCTCTTTGGAGAGTGCCGACCTGGTGCTGATGAAAAACGACCTCACCCGCCTGGTAGGGGCCCAACGTCTGGCCCAGGCCACTGCGCGCACGGTCTACTTCAACCTAAGCTTCGCCCTGGGGGTGATTGGGGTGGTGGGCATACTGGCCTTGGCCGGACACGTTCCCCTGCCGCTGGGGGTAGTGGCCCACGAGGGCGGCACGGTTTTTGTGGTGCTGGTGGGGTTGCGTTTGCTGGCCTACCGCTTTAGGGATGGAGGTGGTTGAGCAAAGAAATAGGCTCGAGCTTTTAGGCTCGAGCCTCGTTTTGGTGGAGCTGAGGGGATTCGAACCCCTGACCTTCTGAATGCCATTCAGACGCGCTCCCAGCTGCGCCACAGCCCCGCAAACAGCAAAGGAAAGTATAGGGGGCCAGCCGTTACTCGTCAAGCCTTTGTAATCGGTCAACACATGTGAGACTGGGGAACCGACTCCTCCTGCATC
>NZ_AUHY01000057.1 GCF_000423425.1 Meiothermus rufus DSM 22234
TTTGCGCGAACCCCCTAAAAAGAGGGGCCGACGCAGGGTGGGGCAAGGTGAGCAAAAACCAGGTTTTCAATGTCCCCAAGCCGATTTCTCGGCTTGCGCGAACCCCCCTGGGTTTGGCTGCTTGCTTGGGGTTCGCGCATTCTTAGCCCCCAGATTACACCACCCTGCACGGATCGTGCAGGCCCCCCATCGAACCTGGGGGCATGAAAAAGAATCTTGTATGGTACATCGCGACAACAATACTGGCAGTTTTGCTTCTGGGTTGGCTTGGTTTGGACCCTGTGAGCGAGCCTTTTTGGGTAGAGGGAGATATGCCCAAGGTGGGCACGGGGGGCTAGAGTAAAATGAGAGGAGGGTGAAGCAAAGACCTTTCAGCGACCTTGCCCTAAGCCTGCCTAGCTTGCTGGAGAACGGCCACCACCAGATGGCCCTGAAAATTCTCCAGCAGGCTTTTGATGCTTGTCAGACCTACCAGCAAAGCCGCGATTTTCTAGCGCTTTTGCAAGGCCTGCCACAATCGTTTTGGCAAGCACCAGATAGCGGCAAAATCTACCTGCAAGCCCTTTGTCGTGCTCGAGAACCCAAGAAGATTCTAGAGTGGTTCCAGCACAATTCGGCCAGCCCTTGCCACAAGGTTTATCAGGGTTGGGCTTTGGTGCGCAATCAGTCCTACCAGGAAGCCCTGGACGTTTTGCAGCAAGCCCAGCCCGCAAGCGACATGGACTGGGGTATTTTCTACCGCAGCCAGGGCGAGGCGCTTTTTTGGCTGGACCAGCCTGGATGGCGCGAGGTACTCGAGCAGTCCAGAGCCCACCTGCGGGGTGGGGCCTTGGGGCGGATGCTGCTCGACCTGGGCACTTTCCTGCACCAGCAGGGAGACCGCTCTGCGGCGCGGGTAGCCTGGGCCGAAGCCATTAGCTACCTCGAGCACGACCCTTTTTACCTGGCCTGGGCTCACGATGCCCTAGGGTACCTGCTTTTGCCCGAGCAGCCCCAGGAGGCCGAAACACACCTGCTCAGGGCCCTCGAGCTGAGCAAAAAAACCGGTGCGCGGGCTTTTCGTGCCAGGGCCCTAGCTGGCCTGGGGGCGGTGCGGCGCAGCTTGGGGGAGTGGCAACGGGCTTTGGACAGCTATCAGCGGGCCTATCGCACTGCGCAAGAACCAGACGACCAAACCTTGGCCCTGTGGGGCTGGGCTTTGGTGCTGCGGCTGATGGGCCAGCCCGAGGAAGCCCTGGCCAAGCTGCTTCAGGCCCAGCGGCAAAACCCCAAAGCCCAGTGGCTCGAGGCCGAGATCGCTGCCGCCCGGCTGATGCTGGGCCAGACCCTAGCCCCAGCCGAACTCGAGGGCCTACCCCAAAAGGTGCACAGTGAGCGGGGCAAGGTGCTGGTACAGGTCTTGCAAGCCGAACAAGCCCGTCGGCAAGAAGGGCCAGAGGAGGCCCGCCGGCGGCTGCAGGGCCTGGCAGTGCAAACCTTATGGGCACGGGAAGAGTTAAGCTGCTTTCCTGCGTTGGCCCGGTTGCTCCAAAGCCAAGGGACACTGCGGCCCCAGCAAAATCATGTCTGGGTCAAACCCTTTGGCCGCCTGGCAGTACGGGTCAATGGGCGCGAGGTGCCCTTGGCCGGGGTGAGCAAGGCGGGCGAGTTACTGGTGTATTTGCTGGTGCAAGGCCGGGAGGCTAGCCTCGAGGCTCTTGTGGAAGACCTGGGCAACCCCCAGAGCAAAAACCCGCGCAAGGCCCTGTGGGAAAACATAGACAAGCTGCGGGCTGCATTGGGCTGGAAGGAAAGCGTTCAGGTGGTTCGTGGGGTATGCACCCTCGACCCCCAGGCCCGCTGGGAGTGCGACCTAACCCCTCCGCCCGATGTCTTCGACCCCTCCCAGACCTTCATGGCGGGCTACTACAGCAACTGGGTGGAAGAGTACCGCCAGCAGTTCATGGTGGTCTAACCCGGTTTGGCTTGATAATGTCCGGCTCATATTTTATGAGTACGAAAAATCTGTATTAGCAAAATGGATGAGAGCTGGATGGGCCGTGCCAAAATGAACAACAAGCTATGGTGCAGCCCGAGGAACCCCACTTCAGCCTTCACCAATCCAAAGCCCTGCGGCTTTTGCGCTTGCTGGAGCTGTTGAAGCAAAAGCCCTGGAAGCCCGCCGAGCTGCGGGCCGAGCTGGGGCTGGGGGAGCGGGCCATCTTCGACTACTTGCAGGAAGTGCGGCTGCTGGCCGAAAGCCTAGGCCAGCGTCTGGTGCACGACCCCTTGCGCAGCACCTACACCCTCGAGGTCGAGGAAAAGCTCAGCCTGACCGAGGCGGTGGTGGCCCATATGGCCGTGCGGATGCTGGCCCACCACTCGCCAGGTAGCAACAAAGCCTACCAGGAAGCCCTGCGCAAGCTGGCCCAGCGCCTGCCGGAGCCGCTGAAAAAAATCGCCCTGCAGAGTACGCAGGCTTTGGCTGAGCGGCCAGCCAGTCTTAGTGGGGCCAACCTCGAAACCCTTACCCAGGCCTGGCTCGAGCGCCGGGTGGTGGCCTTCGACTACCAGCTCCCACAAGGGCGGCTTTTGCGGGGGGAACTCGAGGTCTACTTCATCGAGGTTTCCCGGGCCAACATGGCGGTCTACGTCATCGGGCGGGATCGGGCCTATGGCCGGGGCATTCACTACCTGGAAAGCCTCAAAGCCTACAAGCTCGAGCGCATCCAGCGGGTGCGCCTTCTAGATGAAACCTACACCATCCCCCACGACTTCGACCCCCAGGCCTACCTCTCTACCGCCTGGGGCATCGTGGCGAGCGAGAACCCCTTGGTGGTGCGGCTGAAGTTCGCCCCCGAGGCGGCCTATCGCCTGCGCGAGGGGGGGTACCCCAACCTGCGCATCTTAGAGCAGCTCGAGGGTGGTAGCACTCTCGTAGAAATTACCGTTGGCACCGACGATTCTGGATTCCCCCTCGAGCTGCTGCCTTGGATACAAAGCTGGGGGCCCCGGGTGGAGGTGCTGGAGCCTTCTAGCCTGCGCGAAGCCTGGCTGGCCGAGGCCCGCCTGCTGCTGCAGCAGTACGACAGCTCAGATTCGATGAAGCCCAAAACCTACTGGGCCCACAGCCACAAAGACCCCCTCCGCTGGCAACCTTTGAAGGAGCACCTGGAAGCAGTAGCCAGACTGGCCGCCCACAAGGCCCAAGCCTTCGGCGAGGCCAAACGGGCCCGGCAAGCTGGTCTGCTACACGATCTGGGCAAGTACGGCGAGGCCTTCCAGCGCCGGCTAAGGGGCCAGGAAAAAGGCCTCGACCACTGGTCGGCGGGGGCCCATCTGGCTCTTTTCGAGTACCGCGACCCTGGGGTGGCCCTGGCCATCCAGGGGCACCATATCGGGCTGCACAGCGGGAGCAAGGATAGCCTAAAGGAGATGCGGCTCAAGGAGAGTGGGGAGGGCTTCCCGCCTGAGCTACGCCTGAGCGAGGGAAACCTCGAGCAGCTCAAGGCCCGAATGACCCAGGACGGCCTGGCCCTGCCCCCGCCCTCCGAGGAACGTGTGCCCCTACCCACCAGCGCCGCAGCCATGCTGGATACCCGCATGCTCTTTTCGGCCCTGGTAGACGCCGACTACCTCGACACCGAGCAACACATGCAAGGCCCGGTGCGGCCCAACCCGCCCCCTTTGCAGGCGGAAAAAGCCCTAAAAAAGCTCGAGGCCTACCTGGAAGAACTTGCCCACCAAGAGCGCATTCCTCCTGCCATCCGCCACCTGCGCCAGCAGGTCTCCCAGGCCTCGGCCCAGGCCGCCCAGGGGGAGGGCCGCCTTTTCACCCTCACCGCGCCTACCGGCCTGGGCAAAACCCTGGCCATGCTGCGCTTCGCCCTGGTGCGTGCGGTGCGCGACCCGCGCATCCGGCGGGTGGTGGTGGTGCTGCCCTACCTCTCTATCCTCGACCAGACCGCAAAAATCTACCGCGACCTCTTCGACCAGGACAATTTCGGCCCCAACTACCTGCTGGAAGACCACAGCCTGGCCTACCGCCCCCTGCGTGAGGGATCCTCCGACGAGCAAGACCTAGCCGAGCGCGAGCGCCGCCTGCTGGTGCAAAACTGGGAGGCTCCTATCGTCCTCACCACCCATGTGCAGCTTTTGGAAAGCCTGCACGGCCACCGGCCCGGGGCCTGCCGCAAGCTGCACAACCTGGCGGGCAGCGTCCTGCTCTTCGACGAGGTGCAGACCCTCCCCACCCACCTGGCCGTGCCCACGCTCAAGACCCTGGCCCACCTGGCCAGCGAGAAGTACGGGGCGGTGGTGGTCTTTGCCACCGCCACCCAGCCGGCCTTTGAGGCATTGCACGACAAGGTAAAGGAGGGCGAGCCAGAGGGTGTGGGCTGGCAGCCAAAGGAAATCCTACCGCAGCCCGAGGCCTTTTTTGCCCAAACCCAGCGGGTGCAGGTGGACTGGTGGCTGGCCAAGCCCACCCCCAACCCCTACCTGGTTACCCTGCTGGCCGCCGACGAACAAGCCCTGATGGTGATGAACCTCAAGCGGCAGGCCCACGCCCTCTTCCGGCAGGCCCAGGCAGAGGGCCTGGAGGGGCTTTTCCACCTTTCCACCGCGCTTTGCCCAGCCCACCGCCTAGCGGTGCTGGAGGAGGTACAAAAGCGCCTCGAGGAAAAAGCCCCCTGCCGCTTGGTCTCTACCCAGGTGGTGGAGGCCGGGGTGGAGCTCGACTTTCCGGTGGGCTACCGCGCTTTGGCCCCCCTCGAGGCCATCGCCCAGACGGCGGGGCGGGTTAACCGGCACGGCCACTATCCCAAAGGCTGGCTGGTGGTCTTCCTGCCCGAGGATGAAGGCTACCCCGACCGGGCCTACCGGCAAGCCGCCCAGCTCACCCGCGCGCTTCAGGCCGAAGGGGCGCTGGGGCTAGAACCCGCCACCTTCCGCCGCTACTACCAAAGCCTCTACCACCTGCAAGCGGTGAGCGACCCGGAGCTCGAAGCCTGTATCCAAACCCAGAACTACGCCGAGCTGGCCCGGCGCTACCGGCTGATTGAGTCGGCAGCGGTCAACGTGGTGGTCCCCTACAACGCCGAGGCCAGAGCCCTGATGGACGAGGCCCGCAACCAGGGCATCGGGGCCGACTGGGTGCGCCGGGCTAGGCCCTACGCGGTGCCCTTCTTCCTGCCCAAAAGCGGCCCCCCGGCTTTTTTGGAGACGGTTTTCCTGCGCTATGGGGCCGAGGCCCCGGACTGGTTCTTGTGTCCGGACGACGCCCGCTACGACGCCCAACTGGGCTTCACCCCAGAGGAGGGGCTGGGGATGGGCCTGGTGATATGACTCGGTGGTTTGGCCAAGGTGGGGTATGTTTGCCAGCAAAGGAGGAGCCATGCGAAGGTTTACCTTGGAAGTCTGGGGCGAGTTGGCCTGCTTTACAAGGCCCGAGTTCAAGGTGGAGCGCTTTAGCTACCCGCTCATTACCCCCAGTGCGGCGCGGGGTATTTTCGATGCCATCTACCTCGAGTTCACCGGAGGCCAGCCCGCCATGTACTGGCAGCTCGAGCGCATCGAGCTACTGGAGCCGGTGCGCTACATTGCCCTGATGCGCAACGAGGTGAAGGAGAAGATCAGCGTCCGTGCGGTGCAAGGCTGGATGAGAGACCCCAGCTCGCTCGAGCCCCTCTACGCCGACGCCACTCGGGAAGACACCGGCCAGGACACCAAGGGCCGCACCCAGCGCCAGACCATGGCCCTCAAAAAGGTGCGCTACCGCCTCACCGCCTACGCCGTGCTCTACCGCGAGGACGCGGCTTTGCGCCAGAAGATCGAGCACAGCTTCCTTCGGCGGGCCCGCGCCGGGCAGTGCTTCTACCAGCCCTACCTGGGCTGCCGCGAGTTTTCCGCCTACTTCCGGCTGGTGGAAGAAGGCGAGGCCGCGCAGCCCTACCCCCACAGCGAGCGGATCGGCTGGATGCTCTACGATGTCTTCGACCTTTCCCGCCCCAACGCCCCGCTCAATCCAGACCGCGGGGACAAGCCAGCTATTAGCCTTTTCGAGGCGGTGGTGGAAAACGGGGTGCTCGAGGTGCCGCCGTACCACAGCCCGGCGGTGCGCAAGGCCAAAGGAGGGGCGGCATGATTGCCCCCTTGCTGGACTATGCCCAGCGCAAAGGGCTGGGCCAGCAGGCTGGCCTAACCACCAAGGAGATCCGCTGGCTGGCCGCGGTGAGCCCCCAGGGGCGCTTCACCGGGCTTATCCCGCTGGGGCAGAGCAAAGCGGCCCCCGACCTTTCCCTGCCCGAGATGATTGGTCTTCCGGGCTTTCTGCGGGCCCAGGGGCATGCGGTAGAACAGGCCGCCCACTTCCTGGCCGAGACCTGCGCGGTGGCTTTTGGCCTGGCCGAGAAGGACGCCCAGGGCAACCTCAAAAAACCCGAAGAACACCAGAAAAACCTTCAAAAACACCAGACCTTCCGCCTGCTTATCGGGCTGGCCGCCCAGCAGGTGCCTATCTTGCAGCCGGTGCACCAGGCCCTCTCCGATGCTGCCGAGATGGATCGCTTCCTAGAGGTGCTCGAGGCCCAAAGCCAGAAAAGAGGCGCAGAAAAGCTCAGGCCCACCGATAAAATCTCGTTCTTTGTAAACGGCCTATGCGTTCTGGACGACCCCTCCTGGCAAGCCTGGTGGCAGCAGTTCCGCCAGCAGGCTTTCCCTGCCAGCCAAACCGCCCAAATGCGCTCTTTTGCCAGCGGAGCGCACGTGGCCCCGGCCCCGACCCACCCCAAGGTCACCAAGCTGGGGGGCAGCGCTTTTGGCCATGCCCTCATCACCTACGACAAGGAAGCCTTTGAGTCGTATGGCCTGGGCCAAGGGGAAAATGCCGCGGTGGAGGAGGCTGCTGCAGTGGCCTACCGCGCGGCGCTGGACAGCCTGCTCGAGCGCGCCCAAACCCTGGGCGAGATGAAGGTGGTGGTCTGGTACGACCGGGAGATTCCCCCCGAGGACGATTTCTTCCGTGACCTCTTCGAGCCCGGCAGCCCGGAAGCCGCCGAGCTTTCCGCCCTCGAGCGGGCCCGGGCGGTGCTCGAGGCCTTCCGTAGTGGCAAAGCCCCGCCCAATCTCTCGAATAGCCGCTTCTACGCCGCCGCCATGAGCCCAGCCTCGGGCCGGGTGATGGTACGGGACTGGCAGGTGGGCTCGCTGGAGGATTTCGTGGCCGCGGCACTAGCCTGGTTCGAAGACCTGCGCATCACCAACCTTGCCGGCTCCAAGGAGGCCAACCCACCGGGGCTCAACCGGCTTCTGCTCAGCCTGCAACGCCCCAAGCTGCCCAAGCAGAACTTCGACGACTATCTAAAGCCCATCAAGCAGCTCCAGGTGCCCCTCTGGCGCGCCGCCCTCAACCCCCAGCGCCCCATTCCCTACGCGGCCTTGGCCAAGGTGATGGAGTCGCACACCGCCGAGGTGATGAGCGGGGCCTTTCACGAGACCCTGGCCAGAGCCGACGCCACCCTAGGCCGCATCTACGCCCGCATGGGCCTGATTAAGGCTTACCACAACCGCAAAGGAGGTTACCGCATGAGCCCCAACCTCGACCCCAACCACCCCAGCAAGGCCTACCACTGTGGCCGCCTGATGTGCCTTTTAGCCCAGGTACAGGAGGCTAGCGCCGAGTCGGAGATCAACGCCGGCGTGGTGCAGCGCTACTACGGCGCGGCCAGCAGCACCCCTGCCTTGGTGCTGGGCCGGCTAACCCGGCTTTCGCAGCACCACCTGGCCAAGATGGCCAAGGACAGGCCCGGCCTGGCCTACTGGTTCAACAGCCAACTAGCCGAGGTCTGGAACGCCCTGGGCAAGGACCTGCCCCGCACCCTGAGCCTAGAGGAGCAAAGCCTGTTTGCCCTGGGCTACTACCAGCAGATGGCCTACAACCGCACCAAGCAAAGCGAGGAGAGCAAGTAAAGGAGGCCCCGATGAGCACCCCCATCCAGAACCGCTACGAGTTCCTGCTGCTGTTCGACGTGAAGGACGGCAACCCCAACGGCGACCCCGACTCCGGCAACGCCCCCCGGGTGGATCCCGAGGACGGCCACGGCCTGGTAAGCGATGTGGCCTTGAAGCGCCGCATCCGCAACTACATCCAGACCGCCTTTGATGGGCAAGCAGGCTACGCCATCTTTGTCCAGCACAGCACCAACCTCAACCGGCCCATCTTCCAGGCCCACCAGGAGACCGGTGGCTTTAGCGGCAGCAAGACCAAAGATAGGGTGGAGAAAGCCCGAGAGTGGATGTGCCGGAACTTCTACGACGTGCGCACCTTTGGCGCGGTAATGAGCACGGGGGCCAACGCCGGCCAGGTGCGCGGCCCGGTGCAGATCACCTTTGCCCGCAGCCTCGACCCCATCTTCCCCGCCGAGTTCAGCATCACCCGGGGGGCGGTGGCCGAGGACGTCAAGAACGCCAAGACCCTGGAAGACTACCTGCGCTGGGAGGCCGAGCAGCCCGAGGACAAACTGCGCACCATGGGGCGCAAGAGCCAGATTCCCTATGGCCTGTATGTTGCCAAAGGCTTCATTAGCGCCCACCTGGCCCAACAGACCGGCTTCAGCGAGGACGACCTCAAGGCCCTGCTCAAGGCCCTGTGCAACATGTTCGAGCACGACCGCAGCGCCAGCAAGGGGCACATGGCCACCCGCCGGCTCTACGTCTTCAAGCACGTGGGCAACGGCCACCCCAACAACGCCGAGCAGAACCGTCGCCAGGCCATGCTGGGCTGCGCCCCAGCCCACCGGCTGCTGGAGTTGGGCCAGGTGGTGGAGGTGCGGCGCAAGGATGAGTCCCGCCCGCCCCGGGCCTTCTCCGACTACGAGGTGCGGGCTGAGGCCAGCAGGCTGCCCAAAGGGGTGCGGATGCTGGAGCTCGAGGCCTGGGATGCCGAGCACTACCAAAACGGCTGGATTGGGGGCTAGGCCATGCCGCGCCGCATCGGAAGAGAAGCCCCTCAGCTCACCCTGAGCCAGCCCACCGTTTGGACGCTCAAGCTCCGCACCATCACCCCCATGTTCGGCGGCAGCGCCACCCCGCGTGAGGTGGATGCAGAGAACCCCGTCCGCGCGGCCAGTGTGCGGGGGCACCTGCGGTTTTGGTGGCGGGCCACAGCGGGGGCCAAGTACGGCTCGCTCGAGGAGTTACTCGAGGCGGAGGAGCGCATCTGGGGCAGCGCGCAGCAGTACGGCAGGGTGGCCCTGCGGGTGCTCGAGCAAGCTGCTGGGGAAAGCAGAAAACCCTCGGATCTGGTACCGGACAAAGGAACGGCGCGAACCGGGCCCATGGAGAAGTTTTTCCTCCACCCCTTCAACCCCAACCAAAGCGAGGGCCTACCCGAGGCCAGCGGGCTTTTGTGGGTGGCGTTCACCCTGGAACTCGACGTAGCCCGGCTTAGCCCGGAGGAAACAGCGCAACTCAAGACCGCGCTGCGGGCCTGGATTGCCTTCGGGGGGGTAGGGGCGCGCACCCGGCGAGGCTTGGGGGCGCTCGAGGTGCTGAGCGATGCCTCGGAGTGGCTGCCTGGTAGCCCCAACCAGATCAAAGACTGGTTTGCGGCTCCACCCATAGCCCAGCCCCAACACACCACCCTGGCCGGGGCGGTGGTCTATCTGGGGCGGCCCCCCAAGCCCAACAACGCCGACCCCTACAGAGGCCACGTCGCCTGGCGGGAGTTAGGCCGTTTCTGGGCCCGCTTCCGCAAGGGGCATTTCGTGGAAGACCCCAAAACCGGCCAAACCATGGCCTACACCCCCATGGCCGGGGGCAAGTGGCGCGACCACAAAACCTTGCTGGCGCTAAACCGCAACCAAGAGCAGATCGCCCTGGCCAAGCCCTACCTGGGGCTGCCCATCGTCTACCAGCGCTTGGGGAACAGCTTTAGCGGCACCCTCGAGGCCCTTCACCCCCAGGGCAAGCGCATGGCCTCGCCGGTGATTCTCAAGCCCATCGCTTTTGCCGACGGCAACGTGCGGGCTGCGGTGGTTGTGCTCCGGGCCCCGGTTCCTGAGCAAATCAAGATCGGGGAGCAGAAACTGAAGCTGCAAGTCCCCGAGTATGACCCCGTGCTGGAAGCGCTCGAGGCTGAGGACGTACTGGAAGCGGTTTGCAAAGCCGCCCGCCGTCAGGGTTTTAGCCAGGAGGTGCGCCTATGAACCACCTCCTCGCTATTTCCCTCGGCCCGGTGCAGGACTTCATCGCCGCCGCGCGGCGCACCGCCGACCTTTACGCCGGTTCGCAGATCCTCCAGGAGCTGTGCAAAGCTGCCGCGCAAGCCCTGCATGCGCGAAGGGCCGAGCTCATCTTCCCTTCCAACCCAGAAGCCAACGGGGCCAACAAGATTCTAGCGCGGGTGGGGGCCGACCCAGAAAAGCTGGCAGAAGCGGCCAGGCATGCCGCCCAACAGCGCCTGATGGCGCTTTGGCAGGAGCACACCAAAGGGTTTGCACACAAGATTGACCTCGAGCGGGCTAGGGCGCAGCTCGAGACCTTCCTCGAGTTCTACGCGGCCTGGCTACCCCTGCCCGACGGCCAGTACAAAGAGGTGCGCCAGGAGGTGGAACGCCTCTTGGCCGGGCGCAAGGCCCTGCGCGACTTTGCACCGATCGACCAGGCCGATGCCGGGGTGCCTAAGTCGCCCTTAGACCCCTCGAAGGCCGCGGTCATCCAGCCCAAGGACTGGGAAGGGGTGAGCATCGCTACTCCGGAGGGCTACCGGCCTTTGCGCATCAAGCCTACCGAGACCCTGGATGCCCTCTCGCTGCTCAAGCGCCTCTACGGGGCTAAGCAGGGCGGCGTGGTGGTGGACACCCGTACCATGGCCCGCCGGGCCTGGAACCCCGAGGCCCGCCCCGAGGAGCGCTACGGCGAGGACGACGACCACATCCAAGAGCCCCAGCCCTACTTCGCCGTGCTGGTGGCCGACGGCGACTGCATGGGCGCGCTGATCAGCCAGCAGGAAGACCCAAAGGCCCACCGCCAGCTTTCCGCCACCCTGGATGCCTTTGCCCAGCAGGCGCGAAAAATTGTGCCCAGCTACCGGGGCTTCATGGTCTACTCCGGCGGCGACGACGTGCTGGCCTTTTTGCCGGTGAACCAGGCGGTGGCCTGCGCCCAAAAGCTGGCCGAGGCCTTCAGCAGCCAGGTGAGGGGCACTCTTTCGGCGGGGGTGGCCATCGTGCACTACCGCCAGCCCCTTTCGGAGTCGCTTCAGGCCGCGAGAGAAGCCGAGAAAGAGGCCAAAAAACAGGGCCGCAACCGCCTGGCAGTCGCCCTGCACACCCGCAGCGGCAACCCCCTGATGGTGGTGCGCCCCTGGGCAAAGCTGGCCTGGGAGCCGCTGGTGGCGGCCTACCAGGCCGGGCAGGTCTCGCGCGGCCTGGCCTACGAGCTGGCCGAGCTGGCCCAGGTCTGGCCCGACGACCTAGACGCCGAGGCCCTGCAGAAGGAAGCCCAGCGCATCCTAAAGCGCAAGGAGGGCCAGGGCATCGAGATTCCCTCCCTAGGTGGCCCAAAGGATTTGTTGGATTTCGCCCACCAGCTCATCATTGCCCGCTTCCTGGCGGGCCTGCCCAGCCCCAAGGAGGAGGACTATGCCTGAGCGCATCGTGGAGGTTCAAGCCCTCACCCCCCTGCTCTTCCGCGACGGGCGGCCTTTTAGCCTGAGCGAGGGTAGCGAGACCCAGGCCCGAAGCCTCTCACTGCCCCTACCCAGCACCCTGGCCGGGCTGGTGCGTACCCAGGTGGGTCTGGCCCAGGGGGTAGCCTTCGACCAGGACGACAACCACCCCGCCCTGCAAAACCTGCACGGCCTGCCGGTGTACGGGCCGCTTCTGGTACAGGGCGACACCTTTTTGTTCCCCGCCCCTAGAGATGCGCTGATCTATCAGGGGGAGGGTGGGCCGGAGGTCATAAGCCTAAAGCCCTACCGCCTCGAAGCGGGGGGGTGCGACTTGCCCGCGGGGCTATGCCCCTTGCGGGTGAGTGCCGATGTCAAGCCGGAGGAAGGCTACGCTCTTTGGAGCGGTAGCGAGATGGAAAACTGGCTTTTGGGCAGGCGCTGGGTGCCCGAAAAGCGAGAGGGGCTGCCAAAGGAACGGCGTCTACACGTCTCGATCGACCCCGCAGCGGGCCGGGCGCGGGAAGGGCTTTTGTATGGGGTGGAATACCGCAGCCTCGAGGCCGGGCTGAAGGAGTACCGCCTGCGGGTACGGGCCAACCTAGACAGCCCCCTCGAGCCCATCGGCTACCTGGGCGGGGAGCGCCGCCCGGTGCGCCTGCGGGTTCACGAGGAGCTGAGCCGCTACTGGTTCGACTGCCCCTGCTCCATCAAGGAGGCCTTTGCCCAGTTCGACCCGCAAAAGCAGCTGATCCGCATGGTGCTGGCCACGCCCGCCCTCTTCGAGCAGGGCTGGCGGCCTGGTTGGGTGGAAAGGTTTGGCCAGCCGCACCTGCCCAGGGGCTTGGGCAAGGTGAAGCTCAGGCTGGTGGCGGCGGCGGTGGGCCGGCGGGAGCCGGTCTCGGGCTGGCGGATGCGCCTGGGCCAGCCCAAGCCGGTGCGCTGGATGGCCCCGGCGGGCAGCGTGTACTTCTTCGAGGTTTTGGAGGGGCCGGCCAGCGCGGTGCTGGAAAGCTGGCTCAGGCCCGTGAGCGACAACGAGCAAGACCGCAAGGACGGCTTCGGCCTTGCGTTGTGGGGGGTAGGAAGCTATGCAGACCAAATTTAGAGCATTTTTCCTGCAGGCCCTGACGCCGGTGCACCCCGGCACCGGCCAGGACACCTCGGGCACGGTGGACCTGCCGGTGGCCCGGGAGAAGGCCACCGGCTACCCGGTGATCCCCGCCAGCAGCCTCAAGGGGGTGCTGCGCAATGGGCGGGGCCTGGAGGTAGCCGACGACTCGGCGGAGGCCCGGCGGGTGCGGGCCATCTACGGCTTCGCTGGCCGGCGCAAGAAGGAAGACCAGGAAGAAGACCTGAGCCAGGCCGCCCGCTTGAGCCTGACCGACGCCCGGCTCTTGGCGCTACCCGTTCGCTCCTATGCCGGCACCTTTGCCCTTATCACCTGTCCGCTGGCCCTTCAGCGCTGGCAGCGCGACGCCGAGGCCCTGGGCTTGTCGGCTGAGCTGCGCTGGCCCGAGCCCGAGGGCACCCAGGTTTTTGTGGATGGGGAGACCCTAGTGCACCAGGGGAGGGTCATCCTGGAGGATTTGGACCTCGAGGTCGCCGGAGGCACCGGCGGCCTGGCCGCAAAGCTCAGCCAGCTCATTTTTCAGCGGGAAGAACCCTACTTCACCTCACGCCTGGCGGTGGCGAGCAGCGATGTGTTCGGCTACTTCTGCCAGAATGGCCTCGAGGTCATCGCCCGGGTGCGGTTGGAAGAACAGACCAAGACCGTCAAGCGCGGGGCCCTCTGGTACGAGGAGGCCGTGCCCGCCGAGGCCCTCTTTGCCTTCTTCGCCCTTTCCCCCAACGAAGAAGACTTTACCGAACTGACCCAGCACCCTGTTTTGCAGCTCGGGGGCGAGGCCAGCGTGGGGCGGGGCCTGGTGCGCTTGCTGGAGGGCCGGGTATGAAGGGGTACACCCGTAGCCAGCGCGACCTGCGGCTGGCTTTGGAGAAGGTTCTGGCGGTGAAACGGGCCTATCCCGATACAGACCCGCAGGGCACCAAGGGCCGCTACCAGGCGTTGTGCCAGGACTTCCCCGTAATGGTGCGGAGCATGGGCCTGGCCCAGGCCCTGGCCTTTGCCCAGGCCAAGAAAGGCGGGAACGAGGGGCTAGAACAGGCCTACACCCTGCTTTTGGAGCACGTGGCTGCGGTGCTAGGGGTGGCCCCAGAGCGACTCTTGGACAGCGTGCGAGAGGCCGATGCCCAAAGCTACCTGCACCAGACCCGGCGGGTGCTGGAGGCCTGGGTGTTTTTCAAGCGGATGGCCGAGGGCCAGCTTAGCGAGGACTAGGAGGGCCAAAATGCGCGCCCACCTGCCTAAAACCCCCCCCAGCCACGCTGGCCTGGCCTTGCAGCGCTACCTGCCGGCCCTGGGCGACGAGGGGAGGGCTGCGCGGGCGCTGCTCGAGGGCATCCAGGATAGCCCCATCTCCCCCGATTACAGGGGCTTCTTCGAGCGCTGGAAAGAGGCCCTAGAAGGCATGGGCGCGGTCTTCCTCGAGGCCACCACCCGCACCCCTCTGGCCATCGGCCTGGGCAACAAAAGCCCGCTGGAAAACGGCCTGGCCATCCACCACACCTACGGGGTGCCCTACCTGCCGGGGAGTGCGATTAAGGGTCTGCTGCGTCGGGCTGCCGACAAGTCAAACCTGAGCAAAGAACAAAAAGACGTGCTATTTGGTGAAGAGCCTGACCCAAAGCGCAAGAGCCAGGGCAGTGCAGCCCATCTGGTCTACTGGGACGGCTGGCTTGACCCGACGAGCAGCCAGCCCTTTCAGAAAGACGTCATCACCGTGCACCACCCCGGCTACTACGCAGGCGGCAAAACCTGGCCCACCGACTTCGACGACCCCAACCCGGTGGCCTTCCTGAGCGTGCGGCCCGGGGTAAAGTTCCACCTGGCCCTCTCCAGCCCCGACCCCGAAGCCACAAGCTGGCTCCACCTGGCCGCCGAGCTTTTGCAGTACGGGCTACAGCACCTGGGGTTGGGGGGCAAGACCAATGCCGGATATGGCTATTTCACCCTCAAGCTGCCAGAGCGGCCTAAAAGCCAGGCCGAGCAGGGCGAGGCGCTGTACCAAACCTACCGCCTGCGCATTGAGCGTATTAATGGTCGCAACGCTGCTGGTGAGGCGAGCTGGTTCAAGCAGGAGCTGAGCAAACACCCCCCAGCCGTCCGGCGCAAGACCCTCGAGGCTTTGCTCAAGCAGCTAGAAGACTGGCGCTTGCAAAAGGAGGCCTATTACCAAAGCCTCAAACAACTCCTGGAGGAAGCGTGAGCACCGTCATCCTCACCACCGTAGGCACCAGCCTGCTCGCCAACGCTCGGCGGGAGGGGTGGGTGCAGGACAAGGAAATTCTGGCCTTCCTCGAGCGCGACCCCAAGAAAGCCAGCGCGGAGATGAACGCCCTCTTGCGGATTTGGCAGAAGGACGACGAGGTGGTTTGGCTGCACAGCGACACCGAGGAAGGGGCCCGGGCCGCCGCGTTGCTCGAGCGCTTCTGGCAGCAACAAGGGGTGCCTTGCCGCCGGGTTCGCATTGCGGGCCTGGCCTACGAGGCCCAGGGCTTTGCCGATTATGGCCTAAAAAACTTCGTGCGCACCCTGGCCGGCGAGGTGCGCAAAGCGGCGCGCGAGCAAAAAAAGGTCATCATCAACGCCACCGGCGGCTTCAAGGCCGAGATCGCCTACGCCACCGCGCTGGGGCTGGTTTTCAAGGTGCCGGTCTGCTACATCCACGAGATGTTCCAGGAGATCGTGACCCTGCCGCCCTCGCCCTTTGGCTGGGATAACACGCTCATCGCCTGGAACGAGGGCTTTTTCGACTGGATTGACGCGGAGCTTCGCCCCACCGCCGAGGTGCGAAGCCGGGCCGCCCGCATGGGCGAAGAGGTAGAGGTGCTGCTCGAGGACACCCCCGATGGCTACACCATGCTCTCGCCCCTGGGTCAGGCCTACTACGAAGCCTTCAAGGCCCAGCTCGAGCAGGCCCAGTCGGTGCCCATCTACTTTTCCCCCAAGGCCAGGCGTACCTGGGAGGGCCTCGAGCCCGCGGTGAAGGAACGCTATCGCCGGGTTTTAGAGCGGCTCCGCCTGCCCAACCGCACCAGCCAGAGCGAGTTCAAAAGCGGTGGGGGGGATGCCTTGGGCTTCCCCAAAGGCCAAGTGGACGAGCGGGTGTTCTATGCGGAAAAAGAGGGGGGCCTCTACGTCTTTGCCCTGACCCATCACGGTGCTGAATACGACCGGCTGTGCCGCGAGGGGCTGTACTGGCGCGACCACCCCCTGCACGAGTTCACCCCCTGGGAGGGCTAGGCTCTACGGATTTCTGTATTTGGCGAGGTATTCCATGTACGAATGGGATTTGGAGACCTACCAGGCCCCCACACCACCCCCCCTCGAGCCCATCCCCATCAGCGCCTTAGCCCAGTATGCCTACTGCCCCCGCCGGGCCGGGCTAATCCTGCTCGAGGGCCAGTGGGCCGATAACGAGTTCACCCTGCGGGGAGCTCGGGCCCACGAAAACGCCGACCTTCCCGCAGGCTTACTGCGCGAGGGGGTGCGGGTGGAGCGGGCTTTGCCCATCTGGTCGGAGCGGCTGGGCCTGGTGGGCCGGGCCGATGTGGTGGAGTTTGTGCAGGGAGTGCCCTACCCGGTGGAGTACAAGATAAGCCGGCAGTGGCCGCAAAAACTGGCCCGCCAGGCCGCCGAGGTGCAGCTTTGCGCCCAGGGGCTTTGTTTAGAGGAAATGTTCGGCCAGCCGGTCCCGGAAGGGGCCATCTTCAGCAAAACCAGCCAGCGCCGCCGGGTGGTGCCGCTTTCTCCTGAGCTACGGGCCCAGACCTTGGCCACCCTCGAGGCTCTACGCAAGCTGCTGGCCCAGGAAGCCCTGCCTAAGCCCGCTGCCGACGAGCGCTGCCGCTATTGCTCGCTGCAATCCATCTGTATGCCCCACCTGCCCCAGGCCCTGGCCCAGTGGCGCCCCGCCCCGCTATGACCCAGGAACTGCTCAACACCCTGTACGTGCAGACCCAAGGGGTCTACCTGCGCCTCGAGGGCGATACGTTGCGGGTGCAACACGAGGATGTAACCCTGCGCAACGTGCCGCTGCATCACCTGGGCGGGTTGGCGGTCTTCGGCAATGTGCTCATCTCGCCCTTTTTGCTGGCCCGCTGCGCTGAGGAGGGCCTCGAGGTCTCCTGGTTTAGCGAGTCGGGCCGCTTCCAGGGGCGGCTTTCCGGGCCGGTCTCGGGCAATGTGCTGTTGCGGCGGGCCCAGCACAAAGCCCTCGACAACCCTTCGGCCACCCTACACCTGGCCCAGCGCTTTGTGGAGGCCAAGCTGCGCAACACCCGGCTTGTCCTGCAGCGAGCGGTGCGGGAGCGGGGCGAGACCCCTGCTTTGGCCGCAGCGCTTCTCGAACACGAAGCGGCTTTGCGCCAGCTCCCCCAGGCCCGCACGGTAGACGAGGTGCGGGGCCTCGAGGGCAACGCCGCTAGCGCCTACTTCGCTGCCTTCGGCGACCTGTTGCTTTCGGGCGAGTTTGGCTTCGAGGGCCGCAACAAACGCCCCCCGCGCGACCCGGTGAATGCACTACTAGGCTTCGTGTACGCACTACTGACCACCCAGTGTACGGCAGCCCTAGAAGGGGTGGGCCTCGACCCTCAGGTGGGCTTCCTACACGCCCTACGGCCTGGGCGCAACGCCTTGGCCCTCGACCTGATGGAGGAGTTCCGCGCATGGTGGGCCGACCGGTTAGCCCTGGCCCTGCTCAACCGTAAACAACTAAGCCCAGAACACTTTGAAGAGCGACCAGGCGGAGCAGTGCTGCTGAGCGATGAGGGGCGCAAGCAGGTGATCTCTGCTTTTCAGCAGCGGCGCCAGGACGCCGTGCAGCACCCCCTGTTCAAGGAGCCGGTGCCTATTGGGCTTCTGCCCCACATCCAGGCCCGCTTGCTAGCCCGCTACCTACGGGGCGACCTCGAGACCTATCCCTCGTTTTTGGGAAGGTGAGGCATGGAGCGGCTGGACATTCTGGTCACCTATGATGTCAACGTTACCTCGGACGACGGCCAGGCCCGGCTGGCGCGGGTAGCTAAAATTTGCAAGAACTACGGCCAGCGCGTGCAGATGTCGGTGTTTGAATGCCGGGTGACCCGGGCCCAGCTTGAGGAGATGGAAGCCAAACTGCTCAAGGTGATAGACCCAGACACGGATAGCTTGCGCATCTATACCCTTCTGGGTGGCCGCGACCGCTGCCTGCGGGTGCATGGACAGGATCGGTACCGCGATTTCGACGATCCTCTGATAATATAGTCTCAACGCGCGAACCCCAAGCAAGCAGCCAAACCCAGGGGGGTTCGCGCAAGCCGAGAAATCGGCTTGGGGACATTGAAAACCTGGTTTTTGCTCACCTTGCCCCACCCTGCGTCGGCCCCTCTTTTTAGGGGGTTCGCGCAAATGGCCTCTTGAGTGCCGGC
>NZ_AUHY01000058.1 GCF_000423425.1 Meiothermus rufus DSM 22234
GCAGACGTTCCTTGACCTCTGGGTCGCCTGCTTTGGCCTCGGCCAGCCTCTGTGCTTGTCTAGCGCCTTGCCATATCTCTCGGCCAACGGTGGTAAACTGCACCTGGGGAACCTCCTTTCTTGGTTGGTTCCCCTCTTTTTATCCCAGCTTAGAGTCTCACATGTGTCCGTCCAGGTTCAGCGGGCTACTCAAAGCCGTTGTTGCCGCTTGGGCATAAAGTGTGGTTTTGTCTGTGCGATGGCTTCCAGGGTCTGTCTCAAAGGAAGGCCGGGCTACTTAGCGTTGTTTGGCGCGTTGCCCTTCTGGGCTATAATCGGCTTTGCTCGAGGCCTTTATGGCAGCTACCCTTCCTTCTGCCTACCCCGTGGAACGCAACCCCGGCACCCCTTTCGACCTGCGCCTGGTCGAGGCGGTGCGGGTCAACCGCAGCGCGGTTGAACGCCGGGCTGCCACCTTGCCCACCCGCCGCACGGTCAAAAAGGAGTGGCAGGCAGCCTGGCTGCTGCACGCCATCCGCACCATTGACCTCACCACCCTCTCTGGTGACGACACCCCCGGCACGGTGCGCCGCCTGTGCGCTAAAGCCCGCCAGCCGGTACGGCCCGAGCTTTTGCAGGCCCTGGGGGTGGGCCAGCTGCGCCTGAGCGTGGGGGCAGTCTGCGTCTACCACGAGATGGTGCCCACCGCCCTCGAGGCCCTAGCGGGTAGCGGCATTCCAGTGGCTGCCGTTTCCACCGGTTTCCCCGCTGGTCTAACCCCCCACCGGCTCAAGCTACAAGAGATCGAGGCCTCAGTAGCCGCGGGAGCCCAGGAGATCGACATCGTGATCTCGCGCCGCCATGTGCTCACCGGCAACTGGAAGGCTTTGTACCAGGAGGTGCGCGATTTTCGCGAGGCCTGCGGGCCAGCCCATATGAAAAGCATCCTGGCCGTAGGGGAACTGGGCAGCCTTAAGAACGTGCTCAAAGCCAGCCTGGTTTGCATGCAGGCCGGCTCCGACTTCATCAAGACCTCCACGGGCAAGGAAGCGGTCAACGCTACCCTGCCCCACAGCCTGGTGATGGTGCGGGCTATCCGGGCCTACTATGAGGAGACGGGTTACAAGGTCGGCTTCAAACCGGCTGGGGGCATTCGCAGTGCCAAGCAGGCTTTGGACTGGCTCATCCTGATGAAGGAGGAGTTGGGCTTAGAGTGGATGCAGCCCCACCTCTTCCGCATTGGGGCTAGCGCACTTCTAAACGATATTGAACGGCAACTCGAGCACCTGGCCTATGGGCGCTACGCTTCTATGCAGTACCAGCCGTTGGGCTAAGGAGACCCCCAATGACCATTGCCGAACTTATGGAGACCCTACCCTATGGCCCTGCCCTCGAGGCCGCCCAACCCGCTTTAGACTGGCTAAAAGCCCATCAAAACCGCTTTGCCCTCTTCATTGGGGGGCGCTGGCAGCCGCCAGCGAGCCGGGAATGGTTTCCCACCCTCAACCCCGCCAATGGCCAGACCCTGGCCCAGGTGGCCCAGGCCGGCCCTGCTGACGTAGACAAAGCCGTACGAGCGGCCCGCAAGGCCCTGGCTGGCTGGCGCCAGACCCCTGGCCACCTCCGCGCGCGCTATCTATATGCCCTGGCCCGGCAAATTCAGAAGCACGCCCGGCTGTTTGCGGTGCTCGAGACCCTCGACAACGGCAAACCTATCCGCGAGACCCGCGACATCGACGTGCCCTTGGCAGTGCGCCACTTCTACTACCACGCGGGCTGGGCCCAGCTAATGGAGCGGGAGCTGGCCAGCTATGAGCCGGTAGGGGTGGTGGGGCAGATCATCCCCTGGAACTTTCCCCTGCTGATGCTGGCCTGGAAGATAGCCCCAGCCTTGGCCATGGGCAACACGGTGGTGCTCAAGCCCGCTGAGTGGACCCCCCTCACTGCTTTGCTTTTTGCTGAGCTTTGCGCTCAAGTGGGCCTGCCGCCCGGGGTGGTCAACATCCTCACCGGGGATGGCCGAACCGGGGCTGCCCTGGTGGCCCATCCAGGGGTGGACAAGATCGCTTTCACGGGCTCCACCGAGGTAGGCCGGCAGATTCGCCGGGTCACGGCGGGTAGTGGAAAAAAGCTCTCCTTGGAGCTGGGGGGCAAGTCGCCCTTCATCGTGTTCGAGGATGCCGATCTGGACAGCGCGGTGGAGGGGGTGGTGGATGCCATCTGGTTCAACCAGGGCCAGGTCTGTTGTGCGGGCTCGAGGTTGCTTTTGCAGGAGGGCATCGCCGAACGCATGGTGGCCAAGCTCAAAGCCCGCATGGAGAAACTGCGCCTAGGTAACCCGCTCGATAAGGCGGTGGACATGGGGGCCATCATCGGCCCGGTGCAGCTACAGAAGATCGAGCGGCTGGTACAGCAGGGGGTGGCCGAAGGGGCCGAGCTGTGGCAGCCAAGCTGGGCGGTGCCGCAGGAGGGCTGCTTCTATCCGCCTACCCTGCTTACCCGGGTGGCCCCGGCTTCCACCCTGGCCCAGGAGGAGATTTTTGGTCCGGTGCTGGCCACCCTCACCTTCCGTACCCCAGAAGAGGCCGTGCGGTTGGCCAACAACACCCGCTATGGTCTGGCTGCTTCCATCTGGAGTGAGGACATCAACCTCGCTCTGGACATTGCCACCCAGGTCAAGGCCGGGGTGGTTTGGATTAACAGCACCAACCTCTTCGACGCTGCGGCGGGTTTTGGCGGATATCGCGAGAGCGGCTTTGGTCGGGAGGGGGGTAAGGAGGGGTTGTGGGAGTACGTGAAGAAGAAAGGGCTGCGCCAGCCCACAACTTCCAAGGCTAAGCCGAAAAGAGCCAAACTAGAGGCCAGCCCAGCTTTGCGCAATTTTCCGCTTTCCCTGCCCCCCATCGACCGTACGGCCAAGCTCTTTATCGGTGGGCGCCAGGTACGGCCCGACAGCGGCTATAGCCGGGTGGTTTATGCCCCGGATGGACAGCGGTTGGGTGAGGTGGGCCTGGGGAACCGCAAGGACATCCGCAATGCGGTGGAAGCGGCCCGAGGGGCTTTTGAGCCTTGGCGCCAGACCCCGGCCTACCAGCGGGCCCAGATTCTGTACTACTTGGCCGAAAACCTCTCTGAACGAGCCGCCGAGTTTGCCTGGCGTATTCAGGCCCAGACCGGGCAGGATGGCCAGGCCGAGGTGGAGGCAGCCCTCGAGGCCCTTTTCGCTGCGGCGGCCTGGGCCGACAAGTACGAAGGAGTGGCGCATCCCACGCCTTTGCGCAACGTTACCCTGGCGTTGCCGGAGCCTATTGGGGTGATGGGCCTGCTTTGTCCCGATGACCAGCCCCTTTTAGCCTTGGCCCGGCTGGCTGGCTTGGCCTTGGCTTTGGGCAATACCTTGGTGGTGGTGCCCTCTTTCCAGGCCCCCCTTACGGCCACCGATTTCTATCAGGTGTTGGAGACCTCCGATGTGCCCGCGGGGACCTTCAATATCGTGACGGGGGTGCGCGACGAGCTGGCCCAGACCCTGGCCGAACACGATGATGTAGATGCGATCTGGTATGCTGGGCCACGGGAGGGCTGGGCCCTGGTGGAGCGGGCCAGTGCGGGCAATTTGAAGCGCACCTGGACCCTTCCCGCCCATGGGCCTCTGCCCGATGCCGACGAAATTCTGCGCCAAGCTACCCAGATCAAAAACATCTGGGTGCCCTACGGAGCCTAGCGCCGATCTGGCACCCTAATCCGCCCAGCGATGATGGCTTGGCGGATGGCGGCCACCTCGCGGCGCAGGCTCTCGGGCAAAAGGGCCTGGTTGTAGGCATCTAGGGCATACCCCAGGCCATTTTCCTTTAGCCCCAGGCTTATCAGGCCGCCTTGGAAGGTGTTGCGGGCTACCGACTCCACCGCCCGCTGAGCGGCCACGTCCACCCGCTTGAGCATGCAGGTCAGGGCGTGGTTGAGGGTGGCGGGGTTGTTGTCGGTGTCGCCCAAAAAGTTCAGGTTTCCATCCCCACCGATAAAGAACATGGGGCGGGTCTCGCCGGCGCATTCCCGGGTGTAGGCGTCGTACTTGGGCACCTGGGCAAAGGGGTCGCTGCGGAAGCGGACCCCGCGTGGCAGCTCACTGGCCCGCAGGCAACGCACCTGTTTGACGTAATCGAAGACCCCCAGCCCCGAGGCCCCGGCGGCAGCGTAGATGATATCGGCCCCTTGGGAGCGCTGGAAGGCCGCAATCTCCTTGGCTTTGGCCGGGTCAGAGAAGGCCGCCGGGGTGTTGCCCACGTAGTTCACAATGACCCGGCAGCTCGGGCAGGCCCGCCGTACCCCTTCGCGGTAGCCTACCTCGAATTTGTGAATCAAGGGTATATCCATCCCGCCCACGAAGCCCACCACCCCGGTCTGGCTTAGGCGCCCGGCGATGTAGCCCACCAGGTAGGTGCCTTCGTTCTCACGAAAGACATACGAGGCCACGTTGGGCGCCTCGGTGGCGGTGTCGATCAGGGCGAAGCGCTGCTCGCGGAACTCGCGGGCTGCGGCGGCAATACCCGGCTCGGTGGCAAAGCCCAGCCCAATGATCAGGTCGAAGCGCTCGCTGGCAAAGCGCCGCACTGCAGAGGGAATCTGGGAAGGGTCGGTGGGTTCAAAGTCGAAAAGGCGCCCCCCGAACTGCTGCACTGTGCGCGAAGCCCCACCATAGGCCACCCCGTTGAAGGTGGGGTCGGTTTTCGCGCCCTCGCTAAAAACTATGGCCACATTGCCCAGGGGCTGGGCCCAGGCCAGCCCCAAGCCAAATAGCAGCACGCCCAAGCGCTTTTTCATGGCGGAACAATAGCACAGAGCAAGCCGTGCCGCAAGAACAAGCCCCCTTGAGACCTCGAGGGGGCTTGGGTATCAGTCGTCCGCTGCCGACCCGGCTGCCTCAAGGCGTTTCTTGCTGCCGAACAGCCGGCGGAAGAAGCTCAGGATCGGATCGTAATACTCGTCCACCACCCGCTCCTTGAGCGGGATAATGGCGTTGTCGGTGATGTGGATGTGCTCGGGGCAGACCTCGGTGCAGCACTTGGTGATGTTGCAGTAACCGATGCCCCCCTCGTTTTTGAGCATCTCCAGGCGGTTTTCCACGTCCAGAGGATGCATCTCCAGACTGGCTGTGCGCACCAACAGGCGTGGGCCAATGAAGCCGGTTTTTTCCTCATGCTCGCGCAGCACGTGGCAGACGTTCTGGCACAGGAAGCACTCGATGCACTTGCGGAACTCCTGTACCCGATCCACGTCTTCTTGCATCATGATCCAGTCGGTGTTGGGGGCCGGGGTGAAGGGTTTGATCTTCTTGTTGGCTTCGTAGTTCCACTTCACATCGGTGGCCAGATCGCGGATCACCGGGAAGGTCTTCATGGGCCGCACCACCACCGGTTTGCTGGTGTCGATGGTATCCAGCCGGGTCATGCACATCAGAGTAGGCTTGCCGTTGACCTCGGCCCCGCACGAGCCGCACTTGCCCGCCTTGCAGTTCCAGCGGCAGGCTAGGTCGGGGGCCTGCTCGGCCTGAATCTGGTGGATAGCGTCCAGCACCACCATGCCTTCTTCCACCTGTACGGTGTAGTCTTTGAGCTCGCCCCCGTTTTTGTCGCCGCGAAAGACTCTAAAGGTTACGCTTGGCATCTTCAGGCTCCTACCTTCTCGCTCAATTCCTTGAGGTCTTTGGCCTCGGCAATCTTACGCAGCTCCTCCGGCATCTCCGGTAGAGGTTCTGCCACCACCGTCAGGCTGCCGTCCGAGGCGCGCCGGATCACATGGTTGATTCGTGCAAAGTTGGGGTCGGGGTCGGGGTAGTCCAATCGGGCATGGCCGCCCCGGCTTTCCTTGCGGGCTAAAGCAGCCAGTACCACGGCCTCGGCAATCTCCACCATCAGCCGAATATCTAAGGCCGTATGCCAGCCGGGGTTGTAGGCCCGTCCTCCGCTGACACTGGTGTTCCAGGCGCGTTTTTTGAGGCTGGCCAGAATCTCGAGCTGGGCCTTGAGCTCGCTTTCCTCCCGCATGATGCCAGCATTTTTCTGCATGCTGCTGCGCAGCTCTTTCATCAGGGCAAAGGGGTTTTCGCCCTGAGGGTTGTGGAAGGGGGCCAGGGCCTCGGCAATGTAGGCCCGCACCTGGGCTTCATCAATCTGGAAGGAACCGGTCTGCTGGGCGGCATACTCAGCTGCGGCAGCCCCGGCCCGATTGCCGAAGACGATCAGGTCGGAAAGCGAGTTGCCTCCTAAGCGGTTGGCCCCGTGCAGGCCGCCCGCTACCTCACCGGCAGCGTAGAGCCCCGGTACGTTGGTGGCCTGGGTGTCGGGGTCAACCCGCACCCCACCCATCACGTAGTGGCAGGTGGGGCCGACCTCCATGGGCTCTTTGGTGATGTCCAGATTGCCCAACTTCATGAACTGGTGGTACATGCTGGGGAGTTTCTTTTTGATGTAGTCGGCTGGGCGGCGGCTGGCGATGTCCAGGAAAACCCCCCCGTGTGGACTACCCCGCCCTTCGGCTACCTCGCGCCGGATGGCCCGGGCGACCACGTCGCGGGTTAGCAACTCCGGTGGGCGACGGGCGTTGCGGTCCCCCTTCAACCAGCGCTCGGCCTCCTCCTCACTCTCGGCGAACTCGCCCCGGTAACGCTCGGGCACGTTATCGAACATGAAGCGCTTGCCCTGGTTGTTCAAGAGCACCCCACCTTCGCCACGCACCCCCTCGGTCACCAGGATGCCCATCACGCTGGGCGGCCAGACCATGCCGGTGGGGTGGAACTGGATGAATTCCATGTCGATTAGGTCGGCCCCTACCAGGCTGGCCAGGGCGAAGCCGTCCCCGGTGCACTCCCAGGAGTTAGAGGTGATCTGGTAGATGCGGCCCAGGCCCCCGGTGGCCAGCACCACCGCCTTAGTCCGGAAGACCAGGAACTCCCCCGTTTGGCGGTTAAAGCCCAGGGCCCCCACTACCCGGCCCGCGTCGGTCAGCAGGCGGTAGATGGTGGTCTCCATGTGAGCGTGGATGCCCAGCTTGACCGCGTGATCCTGCAGGGTGCGGATAAGCTCGAGGCCGGTGCGGTCGCCTACGTGGGCCAGGCGGGGGTAGGAGTGGCCACCGAAGTTGCGCTGGTTGATGCGCCCGTCTGGGGTGCGGTCGAAGACCGCGCCCCAGCGCTCGAGCTCCCGCACCCGCTCGGGGGCCTCCTTGGTGTAGTTCATCACCATCTTCCAGTTGTTGAGCATCCCCCCACCCTTGAGGGTGTCGCGGAAGTGCACCTTCCAGTTGTCCTCCGGGCGGACGTTGCCCAAGGCGGCGGCCATACCCCCCTCGGCCATCACGGTGTGGGCCTTACCCAGGAGGCTTTTGGTGACCACCCCTACTTTGGCTCCCTTCTCAATGGCCGCAATGGCTGCCCGCAGGCCTGCCCCGCCTGCACCGATTACCAAAACATCGTAGTCATGGGTTGTGTAAGACTCCATAGGCAACTCCTAAAAAAGGCGGATATCGGTGATGGTTCCCATCGAGCAAAGGCGGATATAGACATCGGTAAACCACACCGAAAGCATGCTGGTGACCCCCCAGAAGCCGTGGCTCTCATTGATGCGGCTGATGCGCTGCCACAGGTTGTAGCGGGTTTTGTGCTTGGACATGCAGTTCAAGCAGCCCCCGGCCAGGTGGCGCCAGGCGTGGCAGGAGAAGGTGTAGTAGGAGAGCAGGATCACGTTACCCAGCATGATCAGGCTGCCTACGCCCACGCCGAAGCCATCCTCGAAAAAGAAGGCCCGGATGGCGTCGTACCACAAGAAGGCCACTACCGGCACCGAGAGGTACCAGAAGTAACGGTGCAGGTTGTTGAGCACAAAGGGGAAGGCACGTTCGCCGCTGTAGGCCTTACGTAGCTCAGGCACCGCGCAGGCGGGGGGGTCCCAGAAGAAGGCCCGGTAGTAGGCCTTGCGATAGTAGTAGCAGGTAGCCCGGAAGCCCAAAGGAATCCACAGCACCAAGAAGGCCGGGGAGATGGCCAGCCAGTCCAGGTCTTTGGCATGCACGCCGGGCAAGGGTATGGAGTAGAAGGGAGATAGGTAGGGCCCATACTCGAAGTGCTGTCGGTTCCAGGCCACCCAGAAGGCGTAGATGCCGAACAGGCCCAGGATCAGCACCGTGAAGAGAGGCTCGATCCACCAAGCATCCTGCCGAACGGTGGTGTGTTTTTCTGTACCGGTCACGGGTTTCGTGCTCATGTCTCCTAAACTATACCCCTCGAGGCCGGTTTGTGTGTATTCCACTTAACTGCTCTGCTGGGGAAAGGTCTCGGTGTAATTAATAACACCCATTCCAAACTAAGCCCGGCCTACCGGCTTTTATCTCGCCCAGAAGGCATAAATCTTGGGCCATTGACACCCACCCCCCCGGGCCCCATAATGATGGGCTGTCCAAGACGCCCCCTGGGTGGCCGTCTGGCAGGAGCTGCGGTCTAAGGGCCGCAAGCTTTTGGAGGAACGAGGTTGGAACTGTTCGGTTTTGGCCCGCACCTGATGATAGATGGCTACCAGGCAAACGCAGAGAAACTGGCCGATTTCGAGCTGGTTCGGCAGGTTCTGGATGAGCTGCCCGAGGAGATGGAGATGACCAAGGTGCTCCCGCCTATCGTGCAGCGCTACGAGGCCCGCCCTGGCTATACCGAGGGGGTAACCGGGGTGGTGTTGATTGCGGAGAGCCATATTGCCATCCACACCTTCCCGGCCAAGCGCTTTATCAGCGTGGACATCTTCTCCTGCAAGGAATTCGACCTGGGCAAAGCCCTTAGGAGCGTAGTAGAGCGCTTCGAAATTGGCCGCTACGAGACCTACCTGATCAACCGAGGCAAAGAGTACCCCAAGAACCTCGAGCTGGCCCGGCAGATTGTGATGGGTGAGCGGGAGTACTTGGAAGCCCGCATTGGCTAGGGCAGGGCATTCCAGCCCAGCCGGCTCGAGACCGCGTCGGCGGCCTGCCGTACCCGGGCTCCCAGGGCCTCCAGGCGCTCATCGGGTACCCGGCTGGCTGGAGCCGAGAGCGACATCGAGGCCACCACCTTGCCCCGGTTATCGTGTATGGGGGCGGCAATGCAGCGCACGCCATCTTCCCGTTCCTCGTCATCGACGACAAAGCGGCGCTGACGGGCCTGGCGTAGGGTTTCGAGGAAGCCCTCCAGGGTGGTGATGGTCTTGGCGGTGTAGGGTTTGAAGGGCCCTGCGCCCACAATCCGGCGAACCTCGGCGTCGCTGTGCTCCAGCATTAGGGCCTTGCCCACCCCGGTGCAGTAGATGGGGGCCCGGGCGCCGATACGGGTAAACATGCGGATGAGCTGGCGTCCCTCCACCTGGGCAATATAGACCACCTCGTTTCCATCCAGCACGGCTAAGTTGACGGTCTCGTTTAGCTCGTCCACCAGCTTTTCCATCTCCGGCATGGCCGCATCGATCAGGCCCCCCCGGGTTAGGAAGGCCGAGCCGACCTGATAGGCCCGTAGGCCCACCTTCCACAGGCCCCTGGCCTCGTCCCAGTCGACAAAGCCCCGCCGGCGCAGGGTTTCCAAAAGCCGGTAGGCCGTGCTGGGGGAGAGCTCGGTTCTGCGGGCTAGCTCGGAAAGGGAAAGGGTTTCAGCCTCAGAGAGAACCTCCAGCAGGTGCAGACCCCGTTCCAGGGTGCGCACCTCGCTCACCGCGGCGGAGCGGCTGCGCCCCGGGCGTCGCTTGCCTTCCATGATTCCCAGGCTAACCCAGCTCGGGGTATTTTTCAACTGATGCAAAAAAATCTCATGGGTTGACAAAAGCCCTAGACACCGGCTAGGCTTGGGCCTAATCTGGGCGCTTTAATCCAGCCCCAAGGTAGGTGAAGCCCATGTCCGAGATGCCTTCCGGTGTACAGATTGTCGGCCCTGAGCTGCCTGCTTCTTCCAGTGTGCTGACCCCCGAGGCCTTGGCCTTCCTGGCCGGGCTGCAGCGGGAGTTCAACCCGGTGCGCAAGGCGCTATTGCAACGTCGCGCCGAGGTAGCCCGACGGATTGCCGCTGGGGAGAAGCCTGGTTTTCTGCCCCATACCCGCTTCGTGCGGGAGGGCGACTGGCGGGTGGCCCCCGCCCCACCCGACCTCGAGGATCGGCGGGTAGAGATCACCGGGCCAACCGACCGCAAGATGATGATCAACGCGCTCAACTCCGGGGCCAAGGTCTTCATGGCCGACTGTGAGGATTCCCTCTCGCCCACCTGGGAAAATGTGGTGCAGGGGCAGCAGAACCTGATGGATGCGGTGCGCCGCACTATCGCCCTCAGTACCCCGGAAAAGGAGTACCGCCTCAATGAAACCATCGCCACCCTTCTGGTGCGCCCGCGCGGCTGGCACCTGGAGGAACGGCATGTCCTGGTGGATGGCGAGCCTATCTCGGCCAGCCTCTTCGACTTCGGCCTGTACTTCTTTCACAATGCCCACGAGCTTTTGCGGCGCGGCAGTGGCCCCTACTTTTACCTGCCCAAGCTGGAAAACCACCTCGAGGCCCGTTTGTGGAACGATGTCTTCAGGTTCGCTCAGGGCTACATGGGGATTCCCCAGGGCACCATCCGGGCCACGGTGCTCATCGAGACCATTCTGGCGGCCTTCGAGATGGAGGAGATTCTCTACGAGCTGCGCGAACACGCCGCAGGCCTCAACGCCGGGCGCTGGGACTATATCTTCAGCTGCATCAAAAAATTTGCGACCCACGAGGTGCTTTTCCCCGACCGTGCGCAGGTCACCATGACCGTGCCCTTTATGCGGGCCTATACCGAGCTTTTGGTGCGCACCTGCCATAAGCGGGGGGCCCATGCCATCGGGGGGATGTCGGCCTTTATTCCCAGCCGTAAAGACCCCGAGGTGAACGCCCGGGCTATCGAGCAGGTCACTAAGGACAAGGAACGGGAGGCCGGCGATGGCTTCGACGGCACCTGGGTGGCCCACCCCGACCTGGTGCCGGTGGCCATGGCGGTTTTTGACCGGGTGCTGGGGCCAAAGCCTAATCAGAAAGACCGCCTGCGCGAGGACGTGGAAGGGAAGATTGGGGCCGAAGACCTACTGGACTTCCATGTGCCCGGGGGCAAGATTACCGAGGCCGGGGTGCGCAACAACATCAGCGTGGCCCTGCAGTACCTGGCCGCCTGGCTGGGTGGGAGTGGGGCGGTGGCCATTTTCAACCTGATGGAAGACGCGGCTACGGCGGAGATTTCCCGCTCGCAGCTTTGGCAGTGGCTCAAGAAGGAGGCCCGACTGGAGGATGGCCGCCCCTTCACCCTGGGGCTCTACCAGGCCATAAAACAAGAAGAGAGGGCCAAGCTAGCGGGCCTTAACAACCTGGAAGCGGCTGCCGAGCTTTTGGATGAGCTGGTGCTCCAGCCTGAGTTCAAGGAGTTTTTGACCCTGAGCGCCTACCCGCGGCTAGACTGAGGTGCTACGGGCGCTGAACCTCGAGCTCGAGCTTCAGGTTGCCTCGCTTGGTCTGGCCCAGCACCCGGCGCACCACCAGACTGCCCAAGCCTTCGGCCAGCAGGCTGTCGCCTTCGGCCACCTCGTCCTTGGCGGAGGCCACCCGGCCTCCTAGCCGCACTTTTCCCGCTCTGACTCCCTGGGCAAAGTAGTTGCGGGAGACCCCGAATCCTCGAGCCCCCACCACATCCACCCGCAGACTGGGCACCACCACGCTGCGGGTCCGCTCGTGGGCTTTGGGCCGCTGCTCGGGGCTGGCTTCCTGGACTGGCCAGCCGGCTTCCTGTAGGGTTTTGAGCCCTTTGGGCAGGGTGACCAGCAAAAATCCCCCGCTGGTTTCCTCCAGCTCGCCCAGCAACCCTGGTTCCAAAAAGGCCCGAAGCCGTTCCTCCAGGGCCTCGAGGTCGTCCTCCCCGGGCAGGAAGACCAGCCGGGTGGGGTCGGCCACGCTGGGGATGTGTGGAGGAAACAGCACCGCCACCTGGCGCGAGGCCAGGGGTAGGCCACCAAAGCTTTGGAAGGACAGGCCTTCCTGCCGGGCTCGCTGGCGCAGGGCCTCGAGTTCCTCGGCCTCCAAGAAGGAGGTCTGCACCACCCGTCCCCCTCGAGCTTTTTTCAGATACGCCTCCATCTCACGCCTCAGGGCCGCCACAGGCCGGCATAGCTTCCCCCTGCCGCCATAAGCGTGGCGTGGTTGCCGGTCTCCACAATGCGGCCTTTTTCCATAACCACAATTGTATCGGCCTGTCGCACGGTGGAAAGGCGGTGCGCCACCACTACCAGGGTACGCCCAGGCCGGATAGCCTCCAAAGCGGCCACCACCTGTTCCTCGCTGCTTTTGTCTAGGGCGCTGGTCACTTCGTCGAGGAGGAGGATTTTAGCCTCCCGCAGCAGAGCCGCGGCAATGGCCAGGCGCTGCCGCTGCCCTACCGAAAGCCCGCTGCCCTGGTCTTCCAGAGGGGTTTCCAGGTCCACCTCGGGGTACAGGCCCACGGTGGCCAAGGCTTCTCGCATGGCCTGAGGGTGGGCCTGGGGAGCCAAGGCCGCCAGGTTTTCCCCCACTGTGCCGGCAAACAAAAGGGGCTCCTGGGGCACCCAGGCTACCTTGGCCCGCAGCCAGGCCGCCTCGTAGATCTCCAGGTTGCGTCCGTCTAGCAGAACCTGCCCGCTGCTGGGCCGGTACAGCCCCAACAAAAGGCGCAGCAGGGTGCTCTTGCCCGACCCTGAAGGCCCCACGATGGCCGTAAAGGAGCCTGGAGCGATGCGTAGATTGAGGTTGTGCAAAACCACCTCGCGGCCCGGGTAGGCGAAGCTAAGGTTGCAAAGCTCGAGGCTTCCCTCCAAGCTAGCCGGGCGCAGATGCCCCAAGGGAGGTGCTTTGGGTAGCCGGAGGAGCTCTGCCAGCCGGGCCGCGGCCCCTTCGGCCTGGGCGAACCCTGCCCCCACCCGGCCCAACACCTGTAGGGGGGTGATGGCCAGGCCCAGCAGGGTGAGAAAAGCCGTCAGGTCGCCTGGGGTCATTGCTGCGCGCTGTACCGCTCCTACCCCCAGCACCAGCAGTAGGCCCAAGAGCAAGGTGGTGGCGAGCTGGCCCAGGGGTAGGTGCAATGCGGCGATAAGGGCCCGGGTGCGGCCTAGACGGTAGTGGGTCTGGTTGCTCTGGCGAAAGCGGGCCTGGGCGAAGGCCTCGAGGTTCAAGGCCCGGATTAGCTCCAGGCGGGCAAACCCCTCGCTCATGCGGGCAGCCAGTCGCTCCACCGCGGCCTGAGTGCGGCGGCTGTAGTGGGTGACCCAGGCCCCAATCCAGCCCAAGAGCAGGGCCATAAGGGGCAGGAGCAGCAAGAGGTACAGGGTGAGCTGGGTGTAGTGCAGCAGAAGCTGGCCCAGCAGGGCTAAAAGCAATGTTCCCTGGGCCAGAAGACCCCCCAGGTTGTAGAACAAAAACCCTTCCAGCTCTTTGAGGTCGGCCACCAGCCTTGCGGAAAGCCCTCCGGCGGAGGGGGGTAGGGCTTGCAGGTCGGTTTGCAGCAGGTGATCGAAGATTCGCTCGCGCCAGCGGGCGGGTACCTTGACCGAAAGGTAGCCCATGAAGGCCTCCAGGGCATAGCCGCTCAACACCAAGAGCAGCAGCAAACCCGCTCCCACTCCCAGCACCGGGCCCAGGCGTTCCCACTTTCCCGCCAAGACCTCGTCGAAGAGGGGCTTGACCACCCAGCCTGGAAGCCAGGCCTGGGCCAAAGCGGGCAGCAAGGCCAGGCCAGCAGCCAGCAGGATGTGCGGCCCGTAGGGGCGTAGCAAGAAGAGGAGGTTCATGAAGAGCGCTCCAGGATATACTCCACCAATCGGTCAGCTCCAGGCTGGGCCTCGAGGCGGCTCAGCCGGGCCCGTACCGCCTGGGCCCGTTCGACCTCGAGCAGGGCCAGGGCCTGGGCCGCCACCTCGGTGGGGCTGAAGACCCCCCGTAGCTCGGGAAAAACCTCTTCGCCCAGCCACTGGTTGGGCAGAGCCAGGGGGGGCATGCGCGGTACCAACCGACGGATAAAGGCCCGCTTGAGCGGCCTGCCTCCCGGCAACAGGAAGAGCCAGTGTAGCCAGCCTTCCAGAGGTAGAAGCTCGGGTTTGTGCAGCGGCAACAGCACCAAGGCCGGTAGCCGGGCCAGGGCCAGCTCGAGGGTGTTGGTACCGGGAATGGTCAGGGCCAGGCGGGCTTTACGCATGGCCGCGTAGCGCATCGGTTCGTCCAGCACAGCTACCTCGAGGCCGCCCTCGGTGCGCAAGGCTGCCCCTTCCCAGCGGGCCCCCACCCCTCCCACATGGCGGGCTTTTTCCCCCCTCAGGGCCTCCTCTACCACCCGCTCGGGCAGCAGGCGGCTTTTGAGCCAGGCAAAGCGCAGCCCCGGCTGCTGAGCCGCCATTTTTTCCGCTGCGGCCAGCATAAAGCCCAGTAGGTAGCGAGCAGCAAAGGGGCGGCTACCCGCCAGAAGCAACACGTCCACCTCTGGGCAGGCCTGGGTAGCGGCCTCCTGCATGGCATCCACCACCAGGTTTCCCACCACCACCACCCGATGGGGGTCGGCCCCGCGGGCCAGCAGGCCGGCCCGGGTGCGTTCGGCATCCACCAGTACGGCCTGGAGGCCGGGGTGGTAGGTCTTTGGGTCGAAGGTATAGGCATAGGCGGGATACCCGGTAGCCCGGCTCAGCCACACGGCGTCGCGGGGGGCTCCCCCCAGCAGCAGCACCCGGCCCGGCCCCCGGTGGCGCCGCTGGCCTTCCGCCAGCCGCCAGAGCAGGCCAGCCCGACCCTCTATGGCGTCGAGCTCGAGCGCCCTGGCCTTGGCCTGCTCGGTGCCAGCGGCGAACTGGTCGCGGATCAGGTACAGCTCGATGCGGCTCTGCGGCAGCTGGCGGCGCAGGCGAGAGAGCACCGGGGGCACCCAGGTGGAAAGCTCGCCTGGCCCGTTGGTGAGCAAGAGCACTTCTTCAAGCATGGGTTACTCTGCGCGCTCAACCTGTACGAAACCTGAGAGGTGGCGCTTGGAGGGGGCCGCCAGAAAGGCTTTTAGGGCTTTTATCTCCTCGGTTTCGGGTAGGTTTTCAAGGCTATGCCCCTGGCGCAGGGCGCGGAAGGCCTGCTCGAGCGCTCGGTAGCGCTCCCCGGCGATGCCCGCCCGACGCAAACCCACGGTGTTGAGCCGATAATGCCGGGCCGGACTGCCCTCCACCAAGGAAAAGGGCAGAACATCCCGGGTAACCTTGGCCAGAGCCCCTACCATGGCCCGGGTGCCGATGCGGACGAACTGGTGGATGCCGGCCAGGCCCCCCACCACCGCATGGTCGCCGATCTCCACGTGACCGGCCACGCCCACGCTCTGGGTCAGAACCACCCCGCAGCCCACCTGGGCATCGTGGCCCACGTGGACATAGCCCATCAGGTAGCAGTCGCTGCCGATGCGGGTGGGCCGGTCTTCCCGGGTAGAGCGGTGCAGTACCACGCCCTCGCGCAGCACCGTGCGGGGGCCTACCTCGAGCCAGGTCTCCTGCCCCTGGTAGCTGAGGTCCTGCGGGGCCCCGCCCAAAACCGCGTGTGGCCCCACCCGCACACCGGCCCCCAACCGCACGAAGGGATGAATTACTGCATGGGGGCCAATCTCCACCCCAGGCCCAATCTCACAAGGGCCCTCCACCACAGCATAGGGCCCGATCTGCACGTCAGAGGCTAGCTGGGCCTTGGGCGAGACCACCGCGGTAGGGTGGATGGCCAGTCCGCTCACGAGACCGCACCCCCGGTATCCGTGCGCAAGACGAAGCTTAGGGTGGCCTCGGCCCGTAGCTCCCCTTCCACCCGGGCTTCCACCCGCACCTTGCCCAGCCCTCGCCGGTAGAGCAGCAGTTCGCCTTCCAGAATCAGGGTATCGCCAGGAACCACCGGTTTTTTGAAGCGGGCTTCCTCCACCCCTACCAAAAAGACCAGTCCCCCGGGCTTGAATTCGGGTTGCTGGGCTACCACCGCTACCGCCCCCTGGGCCATGGCTTCCAGCAGCAGTACCCCTGGCATGATGGGGTAGCCGGGAAAATGACCTTGGAAATGGGGCTCGTTAAAGGTTACGTTCTTCAGGGCGCGAAAGCGCTTGGCGTCGGCCTCGAGCACCCGGTCGATCAGCAAAAAAGGGTAGCGGTGCGGCAGAAACTGGAGAATCTGGTAGATGTCCACGGCTTAAATACTACCGGGCCATCACCGGTTGCAGGGCATGGGAGAGTTCCAAAGCCAGCTCGAGGGCCAAGAGGTCGTCCTCGAGGGTAACTAAGGAGGGTTCCCCCCTTAGGATGCGATCGACGAAATGCTTGAGCTGACGGCGCAGTGGGTTGTCGTTGTGGATGGCGATACGCTCGGTCTGTACCTGGGTGCGCCCGTTAGGTTCAACCCGGTCGGGGTCGGGGGGTACGGGGGGCGAGCGGTGTAGGGAAAGCTCAGTGTACTCGCTGTTAAAATCCAGCCGTAAAACCTCGCCCGGTTGGGTGATGGTCAGGGAGCGCTCCGCCTGGGGAGAGATACGGCTGGCGGTGAACAACGCCCGGGCTCCCGAGGGAAAGTCCACCACCGCCTGGGCGTACTCATCCAACCCTTCTATCTGCTGACCCACCACGCTGTAGCGTAGGGGTTTTTCCCGCAGCAAAAGCAGCACCAGATCCAAATCGTGGATCATTAGGTCGAGTACCACACCGATATCGCGAATGCGCCGGTTGTTGCCCAAGCGACGGGCCTCCAGTACCCAAGGGTTTTTGACCAGTTTCATCAGGTCACCCACGGCCCGGTAGAACCGCACGATGTGGCCCACCTGCAGCACCACCCCCCGTCGCTCCGCTAGGCGCACCAGCTCCTGGGCTTCCTGCAGGGTGCGGGTCATGGGCTTTTCGATGAGCACGTGCACCCCGGCCTCCAGAAACATACGGGCCTGTTCAAAGTGGCAAGAGGTCGGTGAGGCGATGGAAACCGCCTGCACCTTGCCCAGTAGTTCCTCGGGATTGGAATAGGCCGACACCTCCAAATCCTGTTCGATGGCCGCTTGGCGGAAAGGGTCGGGGTCGGCTACGCCTACTAAGCGAACCCCAGGCAGACCGGCATACACTTGGGCGTGATACGTGCCCATCACGCCCACGCCTACAACGCCCACTTTTAGCTCCATAGAATCCTCGCGCTACGATGCAAAACCCTACGTCCTGAGCAGGATGATACAACGCAGCTCTATATAGCGGCCAGCCTTTGTAATCGGTCAACACATGTGAGACTGGGGAACCGACTCCTCCTGCATCTTAGCTAAATACTCCAAGGGAGCAAGACCCCCCAGGGCCATGTGAGGCCTTCGGCGGTTGTAGTGGTCCAGGTAGGCATCCAGCTCTGCCTGTAGCTCGCTGAGCCGGGGGGGCAGAGGCCGGGTATAGAGCTCCTCCCTAAAGGTCCGTTGCACCCGCTCCACGTGACCATTGAGTTTAGGACTCCTCGGCGGCAGCACAAACAAGGCAATCCCCAGAGCACAGCAGGCCTCCTCAAACTCGGCCATGAACTCGCTGCCCCCA
>NZ_AUHY01000059.1 GCF_000423425.1 Meiothermus rufus DSM 22234
ATCTTCTTGAAGACCTTCTTCTGGAGGCGGAGGGGATACGCCTCTTGCCCGTGCGCAAGGAGAATTCCAAGCGTTTCCACCTCTGGTACCCGTATCTGGCCATTACGCAACGGCGGGTGGTGGAGACGGTGGGCAGTATGCTTCATGCCCTCTTCCCCAGGCGCATCCACGCCACAACGCAGGAAGGGTTCCTCATCAAGGTCATCCTATTCGTCTTGGCCCACAACCTCAGGTTCATGGAAAGGAAGATGGCTGGGTAGCAACTTGGGTTATCCTACGCCATCCTAGACAAAAGAGCGCTGTTGGCCATACACCGCGAACAATAGGCGCTCACGAAACTCTAAAGGATCCATCTCGAGGGTTCCAAAACGGGCCAGATGGGGGTTTTGCACCTGGGCGTCGAAGAGGACATACCCCCTTTGGCGCAGGTGTTCCACCAAGCGTACCAGGGCTACCTTAGAGGCGTTGGGTACGCGGTAAAACATGCTGTCGCCGATGAAGGCTGCCCCCAAGGCCACCCCCAGGATGCCTCCGGCCAGCCGCCCATCCAGCCAGGTCTCGAAGCTATGGGCCAGGCCCAGCCGGTGCAGATCCAGGTAAAAGGCGGCTAACTCTGGGGTAATCCAGGTCTGGCCCCGGTAGGTACCCCCACGGGTGGCACAACCCTCCACCACCCCGGCGAAGTCGTGGTTAATCCGCACTTCAAAGCGGTTGGCGTTAAGCACGCGCCGCAGGCTGCGGGGAATGTGGAAGCGCTCGTCTAGCGGTACGACCGCCCGGTAGGCGGTATCGTAGGCCCGCTCGTCCACCCAGTGGATGCCGTCGGCAAAGCCCAACGGAAAAAAACCGTAGGAATACAGGTAGATAATCGCCTCCAGGTTGTGGGCATCGACCCGCATATCTGCCTAGTCCAACAAGCCCCTCAAGGTTTCTGCCGAGACATCCTCGCCTACCTCTTCCCGCTTCATGGCCCAGGCCGGCAGGGGAAAGGTAAGGGCTAGGGGCACCGGTACCTCGGGCTGGTGCAGAATCATGGTGCCCTGGGGCAAGATGACCGCCCGCTGGCGAAACGAAGCCGGCAGGTAGCGGTACTCGGGCCGCTCCGCTTCGGCAGCGTCGAGGCGGCCTACTACCCGGATGGCGGCGTTGCCCACCACCCGGCTTTCCACCTCGGAAGCGGTCTGCTGGGCCCCAATCAGGATCACCCCCAGGCTGCGCCCCCGCTCGGCGATGTCGAGCAGAATATCTTTGATGGGGCTTTCCCCTTCACGGGGAGCGTACTTGTTGAGCTCATCCAGCACCACAAAGACCCGGCCCGGGTAGTCGCCCCGCTCCTTGCGCTCGAAGACCTCGCGCAAAATGGCCCCCACCACGAACATCTGGGCCTGGGCAGGTAGCTGGTGGATATCCACCACGCTAACCTGCGCCCCTCCCAAGGGGTTAGGCGGCTGGCCCGGCTTATCCCCCCGGATGAGATGCTGCACATTGCCCACCGCCGCCCTAAGCCGGCGGACGAAGGCCTGAAGGGTGGCCGGGGCCTGCCGGGCCGTCCAGGCGCGGTCGCCCTTGGCCTCCTCTCCTTCCGATTCCGGCCCCAACAGCTTCAGCTCGATATAGTCTACCAGCTCGGCAAAGCTGCTAATTTTGAGCTTGCCCAGCTCGGCAAAGGATACCTCCCCCGATAGGGTCACAACCCCATCGTGCCCATCCTCCACCCACAGCCCTGGGCCCTTCTGATCCTTCGCCAGGTGGCGCAGCCGCTCAGTGACCTGGTCGATCAGGAAGCCCAGGTTGCTCATGGCCCCTCGGTCGGTGAAGAGGAAGGGCAGAAGCCCCTCGCGGCAGAACTGCACCAGGTCCCAGTGGTAGGGGCGTGCGTCCAGCCGGCCCACATCGGGCAGGATGTCCCCGGGGGTCTTGCGCGGGGGGGCCAGGAAGGCCACGCCTTGGAAAGGCCGGGCGGGCAGGTTCATCTTCCGGTAGGCCTCGAGGGCCTGGGGGCTTAGGTCCTTGTTGGGCTTATCCAGATAGAACAAATCCTCGCCCTTGACGTTGAAGATCAGAGCCCGGGTGTTGGCCTTCTCCAGATTGGCTGGGGATTGGAAGAGGCTATGCAACAAGAAGGTGGCGTAGCTGGTCTTGGCCGCCACCCCCGAGACCCCCGAGATGTTGACATGGCCCCCCTTGAAGCCATTCAGGAAGTCGAAGTTGACGTAGGCCACCTCGCCGTTTTTAAGCAAGCCCACCGGGAGGCCTTTATCCAGCATGCGGTCGTAGTAGAGGGCCCGTTGTAGGGCCTCCTCCTCGGCCCAATAGACCGGCGAGCCCGGACTGGGGGGCAGATACTCCTCGGGCTCGAGGCGGGTAACCTGCACATGGGCCGCGTAGGAGAGGCTTACCGGCAGTAGGTCGCGCTGGGCTAGGAAGACATCGGTATCAAAAGGGCTTCCCTCGTAGAGCTTGATGACCTCGTCCACCATGCCGTAGTAGCGCACCTTGCCGTCTACGCCCCCTCGCCGGGGGTCAGGATGGGGAAACTCCACATAAACCAGGTCGTCGAGGCGCAAGTACTGCCCCTCCTCCACGGCCACCCAGAAGTCCAGCGCCTTGGCCTCGCGGCTACCTAGCACCATGCCCACACGTCTCACCCATACCTCCTTAGGCAAACAGGGCCTGGTAGATTTTACGCCGAACCACCTCGCCATTGCCCAAGTACCGGCCCAGCCACTGCTCGAGGCCCCCAATGGGCACCAGATTCTGTGGGGCCCGGGGGTCGCGGGCCGGTGAAGAGGCCATACCCCCAAACAGGCTCACCGAAAGGTCGGCTAACTGGCGAGCCTGGTAAGGCTCAGGCGCCGGGGTCTCGACCCGCAGTAGGGCTGCCCCCCCATAGAAGGCGGTGCTGGGGTTCAAGGGCAGCCGGATATACCAGGAAAACACATCCAAAGGCCGGCGCAACGCATAGCCGGGTATGCGGAAGATGGGGGTACGCTCAAAAGGCTGGAGCTGGGCCAGCAAGGCTTGTTCCTCTGGGCCCAGGTAGGAAGCCGCCTGGGTCTTGGTGTAACCCAGCACCCGTTGGGGCTCGTGGATGGAGGCCTCCCCTGGGTATACCTGGCCGTCTAAAATCACCAATCCCCCTTCCAGCTCGTTGACCAGGCTGGCCTCGAGGGTGCGCATGGCCTCGGTGACCTTGCTGCGCAGGCTGGTGGGATCCACCCTGGGCACCCGCACGGGCTGGTAATGGGCCAGGCCCGGCGGCAGGGGTTCCAAAGCCTCGTGGGCATAAAGCAGCAGGTGGCGCCGCTTGGGCTCGCCCACGGGCCGAATCCCTCCACTATCGCGCCGCACTGCTCCAGCCACCACCGTGGCCAGTAAAGCCCGTCGCCCCTGGCCATCGGCAATCTGGGCCTCGATGCGCTGCCGGCCATCCACCAGGTACAACACCGGCCAGTCCTCTGGCCCTACTGGCTGGGGCCTTTGGGCCTGCCAGAGCCCTTCGTAGTGGGTTTCGATAACCTCGAGGCCCTCTTGGCCTTCCTCAGCCATCCGCTCGGGCAGGGCATACTCCGGGTTCCAGACCTCTAGCTTCCAGGCCATACAACCCCAGTCTAGCAGCCCGCTTTAGCCCAGTCCCCTGACACAAAGACCAGGGCCCAAAGCCCTGGTCGGGGGATAGGCCAGCCTGGTTTACCAACCGCGTTTAGCCAGCCGCTCCTCCTGGGAAAGGTAGTCCAGGTTGATACCCACCATAGCCTCGCCCAAATCCTCCGAGACCTCGGCCAGCACCTCGGGGTTGTTGTAGTGGGTTACGGCCCGCACAATGGCTCGAGCCCGCTTGCGCGGGTCGCCGGACTTGAAGATACCCGAGCCCACAAATACCCCGTCCATGCCAAGCTGCATCATCAAAGCGGCGTCGGCAGGGGTAGCGACCCCCCCGGCAGCGAAGTTCACCACCGGCAACCGGCCGTGCTCGTGCACCCACAGCACCAGCTCGTAGGGGGCCCCGATGTTTTTGGCATAGGTCATCAGCTCTTCTTTGGGCATGGCCTGAATCTGGCGGATGCCCCCCAGCACCTTGCGGGCATGGCGCACCGCCTCCACCACGTTGCCGGTGCCCGCCTCGCCCTTGGTACGGATCATGGCCGCCCCCTCGCCAATGCGGCGTAGGGCCTCGCCGATGTCGGTGGCCCCACAGACAAAAGGCACCTTGAAGGCGTGTTTGTCGATGTGGTAGGCCTCGTCCGCCGGGGTGAGCACCTCCGACTCATCGATGAAGTCCACCCCCAGCGCCTGGAGAATCTGGGCCTCCACAAAGTGCCCGATGCGGCACTTGGCCATCACCGGAATCGAGACTGCCTGCATGATCTCCTTGATCAGCTTGGGGTCGGACATCCGGGCTACACCCCCCTGGGCGCGTATATCGGCAGGCACGCGCTCGAGGGCCATCACCGCCACCGCCCCAGCTTCCTGGGCAATCTCGGCCTGCTGGGCATTGACCACATCCATGATCACGCCCCCCTTGAACATCTCAGCGAATCCGGTTTTGACCCGCAGGGTTCCTTTCTCCATCACTTCCTCCAGCTAAGTAGCATACGCCTTTTACCCTCTGGCTCCTAGGGGTCTAGCCCACCAAATGGGGGCTGGTGCCCCACTGGGCTCTCCGGGAGCAGGGTCGCGGTGGAGGATATCAGTAGACATCCTCGGGCTTTTTTTCCATTTTACCCGTCAGCCAGTAGATAATTCGCTCAGAGATGTTTTCCAAATGGTCGCCCAAACGCTCGTAGCTGCGGGCCACCCGCCCTAGGGTCAGGGCTTTGGTGATGGTGCGGGGGTCTTCCATCATGTAGGTCAGCAGCTCGCGCGAGACCTCCTCGTAAAGCCCGTCGATCTCGTCGTCGCGGCGGAAAACCTCCTTGGCCGCCTCGAGGTCGCGTTCGGCGATGGCCTTGGCGATCAGGTCGAGCATTCCCGCCAAGCGCCGGCCCATATCCGGCAGGGTGATGTAGTTTTTTAGTGGAGGCTCCTTGGCCAATAGCAGCACATCCTCAGCCACATGGGCGGCGTAATCCCCGGCCCGCTCGAGGTCGGTCAGGGCTTTAATGATGGTGAAGGTGAAGCGCAGATCCGAGGCCACCAAAGCCTGGCGGGCCATCAGGGTGATGACCTCAGCCTCGATCTGGAGCTCCATCTGGTCAACCTGATCGTCCTGGGCGATCACCTCCTGGGCCAGCCGGGGGTCCTGTTCAGCTAAGGCTTTACTGCTCTTCTCCACCATCTCCCGCACCAGCGAGATCATCCGGATGGTCTCCTCGGTGATTCGGTTGAGTTCACGGTCGAGTCCTTCGCGCATGGCTTCTCCTCTTCATAGTTTATTGCGCCTTCACCGCCCGACGCTCGCGCCTGGCCCCCGATGGAGCAGGAAAGGTCAGGCCGAAGGCGTTGCCCCTTTCCAAGGCCCGGCCATAGGCCGTTCCCCCCCAGCTTGTGGCCAGGCGACGTACCAGAGCCAGGCCCAGGCCAGTGCCCCGCACGTTAGCGGCATGCACCCCCCGCTGGCCGGGCTGGAAGAGCTTTTCGAACTCGCTGAGCGGCTGACCTTGGTTGCGCACCTCGAGCCAGACCCCCTGTTCACCCTCACCGCTCACCACCTCGATCTCGAGGCCGCTACCGTACTTAAGGGCATTGTCCAACAGGTTGAGCAGGGCTTGGTAGACCGCATCGGGGTTGGCCCGTACAGTATGCGGGGTTTCCCAACGAATCCAGGCCGATTTCTCCGCCAGCTGAGGGGCCAGAAAGCGCTCCAGGCGGGGATGCAACTCCTCCAAAGCAAAGGTACGCTCCTGGCTGGGCGGCTGGCCTAAGGGAAGGTCCTCTACCAGCCGCCACAGGCGCTGGGTCTCCTGGTAGAGCAGCTCCAAAGCCTCGCGGGCCTCCTGGGGCTTTAGGCCCTCCCTTAGGGCCTCCAACAAGGAAAGCATGCCCGCAATGGGCGTGCGAAACTCATGGGCCAGCACCCGGCTAGAGGCTTCCAAGGCCTCGAGGCGGCTTTTCTCCGCGCTTTGGTCCCACAGCAACAAAACCCCCGGCATCGCTTTAGCCCATAGCGTGCGGCCCCGCACCTCCACACTGGCCTCGCCCCCCCTACGGCAGAGAGCCTCGAGCTTGTGGTCGCGCAGAACCAGCAACAAAGGGCGGTGCAGCATCTTGGCCCGCTCCACCCCCAAAAGCGCGGCCGCTGCCGGGTTCAAGTAGCACACCCGCCCCTCAGCGAAGAGCACCACCCCTTCCCGGGCGTGCTCCCAGGCCTCCTGTAGCAGGGCGTTCAGGTTCAATCTGGCTTACTCCTTGAAGCGGTAGCCCACCCCGCGCAGGGTCTCCAGAAAACGCGGGGCCTTGGGGTCCTCATTGAGCTTGTCCCGTAGCTGGGCCACATGCTGGTCCACGGTGCGGGCAGTGCCCAAAAACTCCTGGCCCCAGACCCGCTCTAAAAGCTCCTCGCGGGTATAAACCCGCCCGGGGTGGCGGGCCAGAAAGGCCAGCAGGTCGAACTCGCGCCGGGTGAGTTCTAGGGGATGACCCTCTAAAAAGGCCTGGTGGCGCTCCAAATCGAGGCTTAGGGCCCCCCGCTCGAGCCGCCCGCTCTTCCCCACCCGGCGCAACAACGCCTGCACCCGGGCCAGAAGCTCGGGGGTGGAAAAGGGTTTGGTCAGGTAATCGTCAGCCCCCCGGACTAGCCCCTCCACCCGATCCTGCTCGGCTACCCGGGCGGTTAGCATCAGCACCGGCATATTCTCGTAGCGGCCATCACGGCGCAGGCGCTCCAGCAGGCGCACCCCGGGTTCATCGGGCAGCATCCAGTCTAGGATAACCAGGTCAGCCTGAGGCAGCTTCTCCCACCCCTCGCGGGCAGTGGCGGCCTCCAAAACCTGATGCCCAGCCCGGGCCAGCGAAAGCCGTAACCCCATCCGCACCGAGGGCTCGTCTTCCACCAACAGCAGTTTCGACATCCCCTACAGTCTAGCCCGAAAGCAGTCAGGACAATGTCATGGCTTTTCCCCTACCCCCAGCCTAAGCCAGACCCGGCCTTCCAGGCTGGCCTCTGGTTCCAGCACCCGCACCCCGGTATCGGGCCAGCCCTGGCTTAGGAGATTGAAACCGTCGGTGGCGTGGGTTACCGGCTCGAGGGCCAGGCTTCCATCTGGGGCGGTGAAGAACACCAGATGAGAAAAGATGGGCTCGGCCTCCAGGCGCAACCGCCAGCCAGAACCCGGCCAGGTAAGCTCGAGCCAGCCCTCCCACCCGGCAAAGACGTGGTCGAAGCGGGCCGAACCCACGGGCTTAGGCTGGGAGAAATCGAAGCCCGGGGGAAGGGGTTGGGCAGGCTGGGTAGGCAGGCAGCTTTGGTCGGTCAGGTAGACCCGCCGGGCACGGAATTGCAGCCGGGCTTCCTCTGAATAGCCCAAAAAGCGCATGAAGTAGGGATGGTGCCCCATCCCCGCTGGCATCGGCTCCTGGCCTGTGTTCTGCAACCGGGTGTGTATCTCTAGCCCCTGGGGCAAAAGCCGATAGGTCAGCTCTACCGCAAAGGGAAAGGGAAAGTTCACCTCGGCAAAGCGGCTCGAGTCGAAACGGCAGAAAAGCGTCTTTTCATCCCGGCGTGCCCAGGCCCAAGGCCGGCTGTGCACCTCCCCGTGTAGGGTCTGGCCGTCGGCCCAGTTGGGCTTGAGCTGGTAGGTTTTACCGGCGAAGACAAAGCGGCCCTCGCGGATGCGGTTGGAGTAGGGGGCCAGCGGGTAGCTCGAGGTCTCCGGTGAGCGGCCCTGGGCCAAGGCAGCCGCAGCGGTAGAGCGCAGCAACGGCAGCCAAAACCCTTGGCTAAATAGCTCTAGACCCACGATGCTGGCCCCCAGTTCCGGGGCCACGGTTAGGCGCAGCCCATCGTTTTGCAGGACTTCCAGGTGCATGGCTTCAGTCTACGCGCTAGACTACGTAAGGTATGCACGTCTTCCGACTGCGGGGCGACTTTGCGTCGCTGGATATCTACAGCGCGGCCCTATTCGAGCTGGGGGCCCGGGGCCTGGAGGAAAAAAGGGGCGAGGTCTGGGCCTACTTTCCCCAACGCCTCGAGCTGCCCTTCCCGGGGGAATGGCTCGAGCTACCCGATACCGACTGGCTGGAAGCCTACAAGCGCGACCTCAAGCCGGTGCAGGCCGGGCCCTTCGTGGTGCTGGCCCCCTGGCACACCTGGGAAGGCCCCCAGAAGCGCCTGGTCATTGAGCCAGGCATGGCCTTTGGCACCGGCCACCACGAGACCACCCGGTTGGCCCTCGAGGCCCTGGCCGTCCGGGTCGAGCCCGGGATGCGGGTGCTGGACCTGGGGACTGGCTCAGGCATTTTGGCCATTGCCGCGGGCCTGCTGGGGGCCGAGGCTTTGGGACTGGACATTGACCCCAGCGTGATCCCCCAGGCAGAGGAAAACGCCCGGATCAACCAGGTGCCCGCCCAGTTCCGCCTGGGCAGCCTGGAAGACGTAGAAGGCCCGGTAGACCTGGTAGTGGCCAACCTGTTCGCCGAGCTACACGCCTACCTGGCCGAGAGCTATCGCAAGGTCTTTGGGGTCTGCGGTATCCTGATACTGAGTGGCATCCTGCTGGAACGGGAGGCCCTGGTCGAGGAGGCCCTGGCCGCCCAAGCCTTCAAGCTTTTGGAGCGCCGGCAGGAGGGGGAGTGGGTCTGCCTGACCTACGCCGCGGTGTAGCCATGCGCCCCCATCGCGCCTTTGTAGAGAAAATAGCGCCTCGGATCGGGCTCACGGGCCGCGAGGCCCGCCACTTAGCCCAGGTTTTGCGGGCCCGGAAGGGGGATATCCTCACCGTCTTCGATGGCCAGGGCCTGGAGGGGCGGGCCCAGGTGGTGGCCCTAGAACCAGGGTGCATCTGGTTGCAGGTGGAGGAAACCTGGCCAGCCAGCCGCGAGACCCCCCAGCCCATCACCCTCTACCTGGCCCTGCTCAAAGGCGACCACCTGGCCGAGGTGGTGCGGGCCGCCACCGAGCTGGGGGTAGAGCAGGTGGTCCCCATCCTGTGCCAGCACTGCGTGGTGCGCGAGCTGAGCCAGGCCAAGCTCGAGCGGCTTCAGCGCATCGCCCGCGAGGCAGCCAAGCAGTGCCAGCGCAGCCGGGTGCCCACGGTACAGCCGTTACTTTTTCTCAAGGAGGTTCCGAGAGTGGAACAGGGCTTCGTGGCCCACCCCCAGGCCTCTCTTCTGGTGCACCAGCGCTTCGACCCCCAGCGGCCTACGGCCCTTCTGACCGGCCCCGAGGGGGGACTAAGCCCGGCCGAGGTGGCCTTGCTGGAGGAGCGGGGCTTCACCCCGGTCACCCTGGGGCCCCGCATCCTGCGGGCCGAGACCGCCCCAGTGGCCCTTTTGAGTCTGGTAACGGCGGCTTTCGGACTATGAAGCCATGGCTCTGGCTGGTGCTGGTGGTGCTGTTCTCGGCCTGCCGCTATACCTTCTTGCCCCTCGACCCAGGCCGGGCCACCCTGCCGGAGCGGCTTAGCCTGAGCGGCACCCTCGAGGTGACCGAGCATGGCGCCCTAGCCCGGCTGGTGGTGCGGCGCATAGCCGAGCCGGTCTACCTCGAGCTGCGCTGGTACAAAGGCGACCAGCTCTTCCAGGAACGCTCCCTTTGGGTAGAAAAGCCTGGGGTCTACCAAGCCCACTTCGAACGGCTGGACGAGGGCTACTACCGGCTGGTGGTGCTGGCGCGGCAAAGCCCCTTGCTACAGCTCGAGGTGGGCTCTCCCCTGCTGCCCCCACCCCCCGCGCCCCCGCCGGGCTAACCCCCGCCTACCCCAATCAGCAGCAACACCAAAGGAATGGTCATAAACGACAGCACCGAGGAGACCACCACCGCCCGGGCAGCCCGCGGGCCGTCCCCGCCAAACTCCCCCGCCATCAAAAAAGCGTTGACGGCAATGGGCATGGCGCTTTGCAAGACCAAAACCTGAATATCCAGGCGCTCTAAGCCCAGTGCCCAGCCCACCACCCCGGCCAAAAGGGGGGCGGCCAACAAGCGAAGCGCGCTGGCCTGCAGCTCAAAGGACCCCCACTCGGGCTGGGAACGGGCGATTTGAATCCCCAAGGTGAGCAGCATCACCGGAATACAGGCCTGGCCCAGAAGGTGCACCCCTTCGCCCAGCCCCAGCGGCAGGGGCAGCCCCAAGCCCCGCACCGCCAACCCCCCCACCAGGGCCCAAAACAGGGGCAGCCGCAGGGTGAACCCTAGGCTTTGCACGAACCCCCCACCCCGCAGGAAGGCCGGCCCCAAGCCGAACATTAGCACGCTACTGGCGATAAAAAAAACGATGGCCCGGTCGAGACCGGGCTGGCCCAGGGCAAAAAAGCAGAGGGAAAGGCCCATGTTGCCCGAGTTAGGAAAGGTAGCCGAAGCAATCAGGGCTTTGGCCGCCCCTTGCTCCAAACGAAGCCACCGGGCCAACCCCAAGGCCAGCAAGTACAGCCCAGCAGAGGCCAGGAAAAAGGCCGCAGTGATTCCTACCACACTGGCCCCGGTTAGCTTGGCCCGCAGCATGGCATCGAAGATCAGCACCGGCACTAGGACATAAATCGAGAGCTTGGAAAGGGTTGGCAGATCAAACTCGATGCGCCGACCCACCAGGTAACCGGTCAGCACAATAAAAGCCACCGGCACCACCGTGTTGAGCAGGGCTTCCATACCCTGGTAGCTTACCTGAAGCAAGAAAAAACGGCCCCCAAAAGGGGGCCGGGGTTATTCCAGCCTAGTGCGCGTGCCCGTGAGGACCATGGGCGTGGCCGTGCTCGAGCTCCTCCAGGGTGGCCGGGCGGATGGCCGTGAGGGTCACCTCAAAATCCAGAGTCTCGCCGGCCAGGACATGGTTGAAATCGATGGTGACGTCGCGGCCCTCCACACTCAAGACGGTGAAGGGCATAGGGTTGCCCTGGGGGTCTTCCGCGTAAAACATGGCCCCCTCCACCACCTCGGCATCGGGGGGAAAGGCTTCCCGGTCTACTACCTGCACCCCTTCCGGGTCGTAGGGGCCGTAGCCTTTCTCGGGTGGAACCGAGACCACCACGGTCTCTCCCACCGTCTTGCCTTCCAGCGCCTCTTCCAGCCCCGGCACGATGTTGCGGTGGCCGTGCAGGTAGTCCAGCTCCCCTTGGTCGATCAGCTCGTTGTCTACGTGCAGGGTATAGCGAATGGTCACCACATGGTCTTTGCTTGCTGTCATACGTGCTCCTCTCCCTTCACAGAAACCTGTTGTTTCCGCGAGACAACTGAGTATAAGACATCCCAAGTGAAGAAATGGTAAACCCAAGCGGGTATACCCTGAGGCAATGGCCTATGCTATGGGCATGAACGTCGAACAGGTGATCGGTAAAACCCCGGTGGTCCGGCTCAAGCGCCTGGTCGAACCGGGCATGGCCGAGGTTTGGGTCAAGCTCGAGGGCAACAACCCTGGGGGCTCCATCAAGGATCGCACAGCCTGGTACTTGATTAAAGACGCCGAGGAACGCGGTATCTTGAGGCCAGGCTCGGGCCAGCTCATCGTGGAACCCACCAGTGGGAACACCGGCATCGGCCTGGCTATGGTAGCCGCCAGCCGGGGTTACCGGCTCATCCTCACCATGCCGGCCCAGATGTCGGAGGAGCGCAAGCGCATCCTGCGGGCCTATGGGGCTGAGCTGATCCTGACCGATCCCAGCCGGCGCATGCTGGCTGCCATCGAGGAGGCCCAGCGCATCGTGGCCGAGCAAGGGGCCTTCATGCCCAACCAGTTCGATAATCCTGCCAATGCCCGGGCCCACTACGAGACCACTGGCCCAGAGATATTCCAGCAGATGGAAGGCCGCCTCGATGCCTTTGTCTACGGCTCGGGTACCGGGGGGACGATCATGGGGGTAGGCCGGTACCTGCGCGAACGGCTTCCCAAGGTGCAGATCATCGCCTGCGAGCCCCGGCGCAGCAACGTGCTTTCGGGGGGGCAGATGGGTTCGCACCAGTTTCAGGGCATGGGGCCGGGCTTCATCCCCCCCAACCTAGACGTGAATATGCTGGATCGGGTCATCCAGGTGCTAGAGGAGGACGCCTTCCCTCTGGCCAAGCCTCTAGCCCGCCAGGAAGGGCTTTTTGTGGGCATGAGCGCCTGTGGCATGATCTGGGCGGCTTTGCAAGTAGCGCGGGAGCTAGGCCCCGGCAAGCGGGTGTTGACCATCGCCTGCGACTCAGGGATGAAGTACCTTTCTACCCCTTTGTTCGCTGAAGAGGAAAGCAGGCCGGTCGCTTCCTGAGGCCAGGCCCGCAAGCCCGGCAGTGTTTATGTTTTTAGCGGAGAGGGTGTGATACCCTACGCTCGAGTATGCTAGAACGCCTCGAGGTGCAAAACCTGGCCGTGCTGGAGCAGGTAGCGCTGGAGTTTGGCCCCGGCCTGACCGTTCTCACCGGCGAGACCGGGGCGGGCAAGAGCGTGCTGGTGGATGCCCTTTCCTTACTGCTGGGGGAGCGGGCCGAGGGCCTGGTTCGCCCAGGGGCCGAGGCCCTGCTGGTCACCGCTTTTTTCGCTGGCAAGAGCCTCTCCCGCAAAGTCTCACAGGGCCGCAGCACCCCCCGGATCGATGGGGAGGTCGTCAGCCTCAAGGAGCTAAGCGAGGAAGCCGCCAAGCACCTGGCGATCCATGCCCAGCACGCGGCACTGGCCCTTTATAGCCGAAAAGCCCAGCGCCGCTTGCTCGACGCCCAGCTAGACCCCAGGCTGCTCGAGGCCTACCAGCAGGCCTACGCCCGCTTCCAGGCTTTGCTGCAGGAAAGCCAATGCCTCGAGGCCGCCGCCCGTGAACGTGAGCGCAAGCTGGACATCCTGCGCTTCCAAACGGAAGAAATCGAACGGGCCCGACTGGAAGTGGGCGAGGAAGAGGCCCTCCGGCAGGAAGCCGAGCGCCTGCGCCACCTCGAGGCCCTGCGCGAGCGGGTCTCAGCGGCCTTGGGCCTGCTCAGCGGGGAGGGCGACGCTTTGGGCCTGGTAGGGCAGGCCGCACGGGAGATTAAAACGGTAGGTCGCTTCGACGAGGCACTCGTACCGTTAGGGCAGGAACTGGAGGGGGCCTTGGATGCCCTCAGGGCGGTGAACCGCGAGCTAGAAGACTACCTCGAGCGCCTCGAGGCCGACCCCGAACGCCTGGAACAGGTGGAAGCCCGGCTGGCCCAGATCGAGCGGCTCGAGCGCAAATACGGCGCGGGTATCCCGGCCATCCTCGAGTTCGCCCAGGCGGCCCGGCGCGAGCTAGCCGAGCTGGAAGGGGCCGAGGATCGCTTAGCCCAGCTTCAGATGGAAAAAGAGCAGGCCTGGCAGGCCCTACTGGCTGCGGGCCAGGCCCTTTCCCAGGCCCGGGCCCAGGCCGCCCTCCAGCTCTCCCAGGAAGCCAGTGGGGAAATCCGGGCTTTGGGCATGCCCCAGGCCCACTTCGAGGTGGGGCTGGTCCCCCTAGACAAACCGGGCCCTGAAGGGCTGGAGGAAGTGGAGCTGCGCTTCTCCGCCAACCCCGGCCTGCCCCTGGCCCCCTTAGAGAAAGCCGCCTCGGGAGGCGAGCTTTCACGGGTCATGCTGGCTTTAGCCCTGCTTACCGGCAGCGAGGCCGAGACGGTAGTCTTCGACGAGATCGACACCGGTGTGGGGGGGGAAGCTGCCTGGCAGGTGGCCGAGCGGCTGGCCCGGCTAGCCCAGCAGCGCCAGGTGCTGGTGGTCACCCATCTTCCCCAGATCGCGGCCCGGGCCCAGACCCACTACCGGGTGGTCAAGGAGGCCCAGGGTGTGCGGGTGGAGCCAGTACAAGACGAGGAACGGGTGCGGGAACTAGCCCGCATGCTCTCGGGCAGCTACTCTGAGGCTGCCCTAAAGCACGCCCGTGAGCTGCTAGGCCCGGCCCCGTAACGGGCAAAGGGGTTGTTGCGTAACAAAGGTAACCCTCCTACACTGAAACTATCACCCGATGAAAGCCCCGCCTCCCCTCGAGCCCGATACCCTGCGCTGGCTGGAGCAGCTTCCCGAGGCAGCGGTCTGGCTGGATGAAGCGGGCCGGATTGGCTGGGGCAACCCAACCGCCAAAGCCTTGTTCCCCCACGGCCTGGGGCAGCGCTTGGAAGAGCTGCTCAGCCCCCAGGTCCCGCAAGCTGGGGAGTGGTTCCCCCAGAATCTTCTAGGGCTTGCTGGCCAGCGCTGGCGCTGGTTCCAGCTTAGCCGGGCCCCCTACAAAAACGGTCAGCTCTGCCTCTTGCACGAGGTAACTCCAGCTTACCACCAGGCCTTGGCCTATGCCTCCTCCCTCGAGGTGCTCTCCAACCTCCTGGCCCAGGAGGCCCGATTCGAGGAAACACTACAGCGGGTGCTGCAAACCGCGGTGGCAGTGGTTCCGGGGGCCGAGGCGGGTAGCCTGGCTCTGCTGGAACAAGATCAGTTCCGCTTTGTAGCCCAGATTGGCTTCGAGGACGAGCTAACCCGGTATGCCCTCAGCTACGAGCGCGAGCTGGAGTGGTACGGACTGGGAGAGGAAGCCTGGCGGCAAGGCATACCCCGGCTGCTGGTGGCTCCCCAAATACAAGAACGCAGCCGGCAGGCCGCCCCAGACCCGGGCGTGTTCGAGCGGATAGGCCGACTGGAAGAACTCAAAGCCACCATTACCGTACCCATCGTCTTGCACGGCAAGGTAATGGGCACCCTTAACCTCGACGCCCTCAGCTCCACCGAGGCTTTTCCCCCGGAGAGTCTCTCCATTGCCCAGACCTTTGCCCTGCAGGCTGCCACCGTGCTCTACGGCCTGCTCTTGCGCCGCCATCTATCCGATATGGCCCTGCGGGACGCCCTAACCGGCCTGGGCAACCGCCATGCTCTGGAGGAAGGCTTTGTCAAGGCCAAGGCCCTGGCCGAGCGACTGGAACTGCCTCTAACCCTCATCTACTGGGACATGAATGGTCTCAAACGCATCAACGATCAGTACGGGCACGCCACAGGCGACCAGGCCCTGCGGCTGCTAGGCCGGGCCCTGCGCGGAGCGGTGCGCCAGGAAGACCAGGCCTTCCGTATCGGTGGGGATGAGTTCGTCACCTTGCACCTGGGCCTACCCCTGGCTGAGGCCCCTGAGGTGATTGAGCGGGTACGCTCGGAAATCCATGTAGAGGTCAGCGCGGGGGCCATCGAGGTCACCGCTCGGATGGATCTAGCCGCAGCCCTGGAAAAAGGCGACGCCGCCATGTATGCCGACAAGCGCGGCACCCCAAAACTAGACGAGACCTAGCAGCACCCGCACCCCATCGGCCACATACTGCACCGCCAAAGCCGCCAGCAAAATCCCCAACACCCGGGTGATCACGTTAATGCCGGTGCGCCCCAGGGAGCTGGAAAACTTGAGCGCCGCCCGCAACGACCAGTAGGTGAGGAAAAGCACCAGCGCGGCCATAGCCAGCACCAGTCCAAAGCCCACCACCCCGCTGGGGGCCGACCCAGCCAGAATCAGCACCCCAGCCAATGTTCCCGGCCCGGCAATGAGGGGAATGGCCAGGGGAAACACCGAGATGTCGGCCCGCACCTGCGACTCGGCCTGTTCTTCGTCGGTCTCGCGCTCGAGCTGGGCGTTGATCATATCTAGGGCAATTCGGAACAAAAGCAGCCCCCCTGCCACCTTGAGGGCCTCGAGGCTGATCCCTAAGTAGCGCAGGATCACCCCTCCCAACAAGGCAAAAAGCAACACGATTAGCCCGGCCACAGTGGTGGCCTTCAGGGCAATGCGCTTTTGCTCTTGGTAGCTGCGTGTACCCACCAAGGCCAGAAATAGCGGTATCAGGCCGATGGGGTCAATCAGCACAAATAAAGTCAGAAAGGCCTTTAACGCAAACTCCACCACAGGCATCCTTAGCGCTAGGTGAGTAGCGCCTCAAACTCTTCCTGAAGGGCCTCGGCCACCGCCACGCTGCGCCCCACCACTAAGATGGTGTCCTCCCCGGCGATGGTGCCCACGATATCGTCACGGCGCAACCGGTCTATCAATAGGGCAATGCCCGAAGCATGCCCCTCAGAAACCTTCAGCACCAGGATGTTCTCGCCTCGGTCTACGTCGTGCACAAAGGTAGGAAAGATGCGCCGGAGCTCCTCCATCACGTCTTCCGCCACATCCACCGGGGCTAGGGCGTACTTGTGTTTGCCCCGACCAAGGGGCACCCGCACCAAGCGCAGCTCGTTGATATCGCGGCTCACGGTGGCCTGGGTTACGTCGAAGTTCATCTCGCGTAGCCGCTGTACCAACTGGGCCTGGGTAGAAATGCTCTCCCGGCTGATAATCTCTTGGATGGCCCGATGCCGCTGCTCCTTGCTTGCCATGGTGCAATCGCTCCAAGTTTCGCCCTGCGATTATACAGGTCTACCCCGACCAACATGCATAAAGACACAACCCCTCAGGGTTTTTATCCCCTGGTTGGGGCAGGCGAGTCGGACTAATCCGCTGTTTCGGCCACCTCGCGGGGGTAAAGCTGATCCAGGTACTTACTCAGGCGATCCTCGGCAATCAGGTTTTCCCCTATTTGCAACCGGCCCGTCAGAAGTTCCTTCATAGCCCAGGTTACCGCGTTGGGGTCGGGCTTCTCCCCCTCGAGGGTGCGCATGCGGGGGATTTCGTGGCTTTCCAGAACGGTGTTTTTGAAATCGTAGCGCAGCAACTGCTGGGCGCGCTTGGCGGTCACCACCGTCAGGCGGTACTTGGAGTCGGTCAGGGTTAGAAGGGTGTCAATGCCAGGCTCTGCCATACGTAGACCTCTCTAAAGGGAAGATTGTACAGCAGAATCGGCGCTGTGCCGAGAGCGTGTAATCGGTCAACACATGTGAGACTGGGGAACCGACTCCTCCTGCATCTTAGCTAAATACTCCAAGGGAGCAAGACCCCCCAGGGCCATGTG
>NZ_AUHY01000060.1 GCF_000423425.1 Meiothermus rufus DSM 22234
TAGTCCAGGTCATCGCACTTCGGTGGGTTCATGGGCATCACCCCCTTTGGAGAAGCTTGGCTAAGCACTCTCCTCCTAGCACACAGAAGAATGTCCAGTCAACTGCAACTGCGTAACTCCTATGGGGTGTTGACCCTAACTGCCTAAGAGCGAAGAAAGCAAGACCAAAGCCATTCCCATCAGGACCCCAGCCAAGGTCTAGGCTTGGGGAAAGTCGAAAGCTGAAGGGGGCAAGCGTGGTGCTTTGGGCATCTGGCTTGTCTTTTATTTTGTTCAGTATTGACTAAACTATTTGAACTAACTAAACTTTGAACATGCCCGAAGAGCTGTTGCACTTCGTGGAGGAGTTCGCCCTAGCCTACGAGGGGGCTGGTCTGCCCCGCAGCGCCGGGCGCATCCTGGGTTGGCTTATGGTCTGCGACCCTCCCGAGCAGAACGCCGCTCAGCTAGCCCAGGTTCTGGGGGCCAGCAAAGCTTCCATCAGCACCATGACCCGGCTCTTGGTACAGATGCACCTGATCGAGCGGGTGCCCAGGCGGGGCTCGCGGCAGGCCTACTTCCGCATTCGGCCTGGCACCTGGAGCGAGCGGGTACGGCAGGGTCTGGCTGGGCTCAGCCTCTACAAAAATCTGGCCGAGAAAGGCCTAAAGCTGCTGGAGAAGGCACCGCCAGCGCAGCGGCAACGACTAGAGGAGATGCGCGATCTATACGCCTTTTTCGAGGAGGAGCTACAAGGGCTTTTCGAGCGTTACCAGCGTCGGAAAGGGGCTTAGGGATGCAAACCGCACCTCCAAGTGCTACGCTGGCTGTCCTGGCTCGGCTGGCCTGGCGCAACCTCTGGCGGCACCGGCGCCGCACGGGGTTGTTGGTGCTGGTCGTGGCCTATGCCACCCTCACCACCGTTTTGTTTTGGGGGATGCAGGATGGGTTTACCCTTTCGCTTCAGACCGGCAATGCTCGCTTTCTTAGTGCTCCTGCCCTGATTGCCACGCAAGCCTACTTCGAAGACCCTGACCCTGAGCACGGCCTGCCCAGCCTGGACTTTCTGCCCCGGATAGCAGCCCAACCGGGGGTACGCGCGGCTGCCTTGCGCCTGGAGTTTCCTGCCCTGATTCGCTCGGCCTACACCGCCGAGGGGGTGCGGGTTCGGGGGGTAGACCCCGCCCTCGAGCCCCAGGTGAGCCATATCCCCACCGCCATTCGCGCAGGTCGCATGCTGGCCAAGCGTGGCGAGGTGGTGCTGGGCCAACAGCTGGCCGAGCGGCTGGACGTGCGGCTGGGCGAGCGGGTGGTGCTGGATACCTCGGCGCTGGCAGGGCCGCAGGCCCTGGGGCTGCAAGTGGTAGGGCTGGTGCACTCCGGCATCGCCGCGGTTGACCGGGGGGTAGTGCTGGTGCACCTCGAGGATGCTCGCTCTCTCACCGGTCTCTCCACCGCGACTGGGGTGGCCCTGGACCTGCCCCGCGGCCAGGAGGCCCACCTGGCCGCAGCCCTGCAAGCCCTGCTGCCGCCCGACCTACGAGCCTACGACCTGACCCGGCTTTTAGGTGGGCTTTCTGCTGCCATCGGCACCAAGCAAAGCTCTACTTTTTTCATCGGGCTGATTTTTTCCCTGTTTGCTGCTCTGGCTGTCACCAGCACCGTACTGGTGAGCGTACTCGAGCGCACCCGCGAGTTTGGCATGATGGCTGCTTTGGGTCTGAGGCCCGGCGGCCTGGCTTTGCTGGTCACGCTGGAGACGGTCTTTGCCACCAGCTTGGGCTGGGTGCTGGGGCTGGTGCTGGGCTATGGGCTCAACTTTTGGATGGCCACCCAGAACGTGCTGGGGCCTATCTTTGCCAGCTACGGGGCCGCCTGGGAAATCCTGGGCACCGGCAACGAAATCTACACCGCCCAAAGCCCCCTCTACGCCCTCTATGCGGCCCTGACCATTGCCCTGGCCACCTTCTTCTCCATTCTGATTCCGGCCCGGCGGGTGCTGGCCCTCAAGCCCACCGAGGCCATGCGAACCGAGTGAAGGGAGGCAGTATGAGTCCACGAATCCTCTTGCTTGGTCTGCTCTGCTTTAGCCTGAGCAGCGCCGCCACCGACCCCCAGGCCGTGCTCAGGGCCATTGTGGACAACCAGCGGGGCGGCAGCGTGCGGGCCACCCTGACCCTGAGCGTGATCCGCCCCGAGCGGCAGACCCAGTACGTATTAGAGGTGGTCTCGGATGGCCTCGAGCGGGCCTTGATCCGGGTTCAGGCCCCACCCCGCGAGGCTGGGCAGGCCTTCTTGCGGGTAGGCGATAACCTTCAGCTCTACAACCCCACCCTCAAGCGGGTCTTGCGGCTGCCCCCCAGTGGACGCAGCGATAGCTTTCTGGGCTCCGACCTCTCCTACAGCGACCTGAGCGGGCGCGACCTCGAGCAAGACTACATTCCCAGGGTGGTGGCCGAGGACGATGGGCGCATCGCCCTCGAGCTCACCCCAAAGCCCCAGGCCCCCACCCCTTACGGCAAAATTGTGCTGCAAGCCAGCAAGCCCGGCCTGGTGCCCCAGGAGGTGATCTACTACGACCAGCGCGGCCAGGCGGTTCGCAAGATTACCTTTGCCCGGTTTGCGCAGGTGAACGGGCGCAGCTTCCCCACCCAGACCTCGGTGGAGGATTTGCTACGTTCGGGCTACCGCACCAGCCTGGTCTACAGCAACTACCGCTTTGGCATTCCCATCCCCGAAAACTGCTTCACGGTGCGGGCCCTGGAGGCTGGCTGCTAGAGTCTGGCTCCCATGAGATAGCCAGGGACAAGCCCGCCAACCTAAAGCGAGGTACGCATGTTCAACCTCTTCAGCCTTTCCTGGCGCAACATCTGGCGACACCGCGGGCGCAGCCTGTTGACTGCGGGTGCAGTGGGACTGGCAGTTTTTTTTACGCTGTTTTACCTGAGCTTCCTGGGAGCGATGGAAAACAGCATCTACAACAACCTCACTGCCTCGGTAGGGCACCTGCAGGTGCGGGTCGAGGGCTACCGCGAAAAACGCGAGTTCCGCGACCTGCTCATTCCGGGTGTGGCCCAGGTAGAGGCCCGACTGGCTGCCCAGACCCAGGCCCAGTGGGTGGTGGCCCTCGAGGTTCCCGCGCTGGTGGCGGGCGAGACCCGCTCGAGGGGGGTTTTGCTAATCGGCGACCGGCGCCCTGCTGCCCTGCGCGAAGCCTTCGCTAAGCAATACCTGGCCGAAGGGCAGTTGCCAGAAGCAGACGACCTGGAAGGCATTGCACTGGGCGCTTCACTGGCCCGGGCCCTCAGGCTGAAGCTGGGTGACCCGGTCTACGTCTATGCGCCGGGCACCGAAGGAAGAGGGGCGGGGGCCTACCGGCTGGTGGGGCTCTTGCGCTTTCCCGAGGCTGCCCAAGAGGCCCGAAGTGCCTATCTTTCGCTGGCCGCCGCACAGGAGCTGGCCGCACCGGGGGGGGCTACCCGCATCGAGCTGCACTTCCCCTTCACCCGCTATAGCCAGGACGCCCAACTCGCGGTCGTTCAACCCCAGCTTGCGGCCAGCCTGGGGCCCGGCCTGAGCGTGGAAAGCTGGCGCGAGGCCAGCCCGGCCATCGCGCAGATTTTTGCGCTGCTTACCCCGCTGGTGCTGATCTTTGCCGCCATCTTTTTTGGCCTGGCCGGACTGCTGGTGGTCAATACCATCTATCTGGGTTTGCTCGAGCGCACCCGCGAGCTAGGGGTGATGGTGGCCCTGGGGGCAGGCCCGGCCCAGGTGGCCCGGATGGTGGTGTTGGAGAGCCTGCTGCTGTGCTCGAGCGGGGCGGTGGTAGGGGGCGCACTGGGCCTTCTCACCATTGCCGCGCTTTCCGGAGGGTTTTCCCTCGAGGCCCTGTATGGCCCGGTAGGCAGCGAGTTCGGCCTGCCCTCGGTGGTCTACCTGAGCCTGCGGGCCTGGGATATTCCCATCACCCTGGGCTTTGCCCTGGCTACCGGGCTTCTGGCCGCCTGGTGGCCGGCCCGGGTCGCAGCCCGCCTGGAACCCGTGGAGGCCATGCGCTTTACCGCTTGAGACGAGGTAGCCTATGCAACCCCTTTTGCAAACCAAACAGCTCACCAAGGTCTACCGGGTAGACGCCATCGAGACCCCAGCCCTGCGGGGGGTGAACCTGGAGATATACCCCGGCGAGTTTACCGCCCTGGCCGGGCCCTCGGGCAGCGGCAAGAGCACCTTGCTGTACCTGATGGGCGGCCTGGACAAGCCCACTGCGGGCGAGGTCTGGCTGGGTGGGCAGCGCATTGATGGTCTTTCCAAAGCGCAGCTAGCCCAACTGCGGCTGTGGCAGGTGGGCTTTGTGTTTCAGGCCTACAACCTGATTCCGGTACTCACCGCGCTGGAGAACGCAGCCTTCGTGCTCGAGCTACGCGGCGAGCCCCGCGAAGTGCGCGAGGCCAAAGCCCTGGAGGCTCTGCAAGTTTTGGGCATGCAAGACTATGCCCACCGCCGGCCCAACCAGCTTTCCGGTGGGCAGCAGCAACGGGTGGCGGTGGCCCGGGCCCTGGCCGCCCGGCCCAAGATCATCCTGGCCGACGAGCCGACCGCCAACCTCGACTCCAAAACCGGCCTGGCCCTGATCGAGCACATGCGAAGCCTCAACCGCGAGCAGGGCATTACTTTTGTCTTCAGCACCCATGACCCCCGGCTGCTGGAGCGGGTAGACCGCATCGTGCGGCTCGAGGACGGGCAGATTGCCGCCTGAGGGGGTAAGGTGTGCGAAGCCCAGTGCGCAGGATCAGCCCATGGTTCATTGCCCTGGGGCTGTGGGTAGCAGCCGGGTGGTTGCAGCCGGTTTGGGCACAAAACCTAAAGACCCGGCTCGAGCTTCGCTTCACCACGGCCCTTGCCATCAGTAACTTGCCGCTGGGCGCGAGCTGGGGCCTTGGGGCCCGCCTCGAGGCCCGCTACGACCTCGACCCCCTGCGCTTTTACCTGGTGCTGGAACCGGGGGTGAACTTTGCCAGACCGGTCATTACCGATGCCGGGCTGACCGAGCTGTACCTGCTCTACCGCCAGGGCGAGCTGGATCTGAGCGCAGGGCTGGAGCGGCTGCCCCTCGAGGTTGCCCGCCTCAGCCTGCCCTACAGCCTCGAGCCCCTCAGCCCCCTGGGCACCCGCCAGGGCCGCTGGGGGGCCAGGGTGGGCTGGAACCCCGAGGCCACCCGGGTGCGGCTGGCCGTTCTGGAGGATGCGGGCCGTCTGGTGCCGATCCTGAGCCTGCGGCGGGAGTTTGCCGAGTTTGAACTGGAGGCCCACGCCCTCCACCCCGCCCAATGGGTGGTGGGCCTGGGGGGGAGCGGTACTGTGGCGGGGGTGGTGGTCTATGGGGAGGGCTGGCTGTTTTTGAACCCCCTCGAGGCCCGCTATGCCCTGGGCCTGAGCGGCCTCCTGGGCGAGGGCCTGTGGACCCTCGAGGGGGGCTACGCCACCCTGCCCTTTCGGCCTGCCAGCCTTTTCCTGGCGGGGCAGTGGGCTATGCCCCAGGGGGAGGAGGCCCGCTGGAGCCTGAGCGCCTACCTGCTGCCGGACAACCCGTGGCAGGCCCAGCTTAGCGCCAGCTACGCCTACACCCTCCCCAACGCCGAGCTAAGCGCCAGCCTGGCGCTCTTGGGCCCCCAGCCCTGGGCTTTGGTTCTCCGCCTGGCCCTGCGGGGCTTTCCCTAGGGCACCCGTTCCAGGTAGCGCCACCCCAGGCCGGCCAGGCTGAGTTTGCCCTGGTAGACCCGCCCCTCCACCACGTCGCGCCACCGGCCCTCCGGCAGGGGTAAGGAGGCCGTTTCCAGGCTGTTGTTGAAGGCGGCCAGCAGCTCCCCCACCCCCGGCTCCCCGCGCAGGAAGGCCAGAAGGGGCCCCTCGCCTAAGTGGGTGCGGAAGACCGGGCTTTTGAGCGCGGCCAGTTGCCCCCGCAGGCGGCCCAAAAGCTGGAAGTGGGCCAGGGTACTCCGGTCGCAGCGCGCCCACTGCAAGGGGTAGCGGTACAGCTCGTTCACCGGCCACTGCCCCCGCTCGCCGGTAAAGCCGCACTCGTCGCCCTGAAAGATCACCGAGGCCCCCGGCAGGGCATAGAGCACAGCCATGGCCAGCCGCAGCCGGGCCAGGGCCTCGAGGCTGGGCCTATCGCCCAGGCCGCCCCCGCCCAGGTCGGTCAGGACGCGTGGGGTATCGTGTGAGCCAATCAGGTTGAAGCCCATCGCCGCTACCGCCTCGGGGTAAAGGGCGTAGACCCTGGCCAGCTCGCCCAATGCCCGCCGCCCGTTCTGCAAGGGGCCGCCCCGGGCAAAGCCCAGCACCCCGCCAAAGGCCGGGGGCGAACCCCCACGCCCTACGCTGTAGTTCATCAGCGAGTCGAACTGGTCGCCCTGCACATACTGCGGGCGCACATCCCAGACCTCGCCCACCAGATACACCTCGGGCTTTAGCGCCTTGAGGGCTGCCCGCCACTTCTGCACGAACTCGGTGGAGATTTCGTTGGCCACATCCACCCGAATCCCGTCGAAGCCGAAGTTCAACCAGAAGCGCGAGACCCGGATCAGGTAGTCCTGCACCTCGGGGTTAGCAGTGTTGAGCTTGGGCAGGCTGCCTAGGTCGGCCCAGCCCACATAGGCCCGCCCATCGCCTGGGGTAAAGGGCCACTGGCGGATGAAATACCAGTTCCAGTAGCGCGATTTGGGGCCGTTTTTCACCACGTCCTGGAAGGCCCAGTGCCCCAGGCCGGTGTGATTGGGCACGAAGTCGAAGATGGCCCGGATGCCCTGGCGCTTTAGCTCGGCCAGCACCCGCTTCAAAAGGGCATTGTCGCCGAACTTGGGCGAGACCCGCACGTAGTCGTGGGTGTCGTAGCCGTGGGCCGAACCAGCGTCGAAGAGGGGGTTGAAGTAGACCAGGTTCACCCCCAGCCCGCGCAGGTGCGGCAGGCGCTGCAACACCCCGGCCAGGTCGCCGCCGTAGTACTGCTGGCAGCAGTGGTACTCGCCGGGGGGGTCGCTCCAGCGCGAGAGGTAGGGCCGCCGGCCCTGCCAGGTACGGTCGAAGCGGGCCTGCGAGGTTTCCAGGGCTCGGTGGTCGTTGCTGGGGTCGCCGTTCCAGAAGCGGTCGGGAAAAATCTGGTAGCCTACCCGCCCCGCCACCCAGTCCACCGCCCGGAGAACCTTAGCGGGCACCTCGAAGGGGCCAAAGGTCTGTTCCTGCCCCTCTTTATCCACAACCCGAATGCGGTAGGTGCGCACCGTAAGCGGCAGCGCGGCCCGCCAGACTTCCCCCTCCGGGGTGGTCAGCTGCAAGGCCATGGGGTAGGCCTGCTCCGCCTGCAAGACCGCGCTACGGATGCGGCCCTGGGGTACCTGGAAGCGCACCGATAAGCGCCCGGCGGCCTGCGAAACGAACTGGGGCGTATTGGGGTCGTGCTCGAGGGCCAGCCCGGCCTCCGCGGGAGGGGCCTCGGCCAGCCGCCCAATCTCCCTAATGGCGTTCTGCCCGCCCTGGCCGTCGTCGGTGCAGCCCTCGGCCTCGGCGTCGACCTGGGGGGTGCCGAAGGTCTCGTCCTCGCACATGTTTTGCGGCCACTGCCCGTTGATGAAGTACTTGTACTGCACCACCCCTGGCGGCAGGGCCACGGTAACCTGCCAGACCCCCTCCTCGGTTTTTTGCATGGGCAGCTCGGCCCAATCGTTGAAGCTTCCCCGCAGACTCACCGAGCGCACCTCGAGGGCCATAGGGGGGTCGTAGGTAAAGGTAACGGGGATATTCTGTTGGGCCAGCGAGAAGCCCAGCAGCAGCCACAGCCCTATCCAGTGCTTCAACCTGTGCACGCCTTGCCTCCCGAAGCTACCTTTAGTCTACAAAGGGGGAAGCTGTGCAGGGCCCCGCAGATTTTGGTAGGCTACCTGCAAGCATGGTAGCTGCACCAGCGCGGGTAGCCGAGGGCACCCTTTCCTTGCAAAGTATCGTCAAGCGTTTCGGCGAGGTCACCGCTTTGGCTGGGGTCAGCCTGGAGATTCGCACAGGGGAATTTTTTACCCTTTTGGGTCCCTCAGGTTGTGGCAAAACCACTCTGCTGCGCATCATTGCGGGCCTCGAGGTGCCCAGCGAGGGCCGGGTGGTGCTTCTGGGGCGGGACATCACCACCCTGCCGGCCAACCAGCGCCCGGTCAACACGGTCTTCCAGAGCTACGCGCTGTTTCCCCACCTTTCCGTGTGGGAAAACATCGCCTTCGGGCTCAAAAGCCGGCGTATGGACAAGGCCGAGGTGGAGCGGCGGGTGGGCTATGGCCTGCGGATGCTCCAGCTCGAGCCCTTGGCCCAGCGCCTACCCCACCAGCTTTCCGGAGGACAGAAGCAGCGGGTGGCTCTGGCCCGGGCCTTGGTCAACGAACCGCAGGTGCTTTTGCTGGACGAGCCCATGAGCGCCCTGGACGCCAAACTCCGCGCCGAGGTGCAGGTGCAGCTTCGGCGGTTGCAGCAGCAACTGGGCCTGACCTTTATCCTGGTGACCCACGACCAAGACGAGGCCATGGCGGTTTCCGACCGCATCGCCCTGATGCGGATGGGCCAGCTCGAGCAGGTCGGCACCCCCGAGGAGGTCTACGAACGCCCCCGCACCCGCTACGCCGCCGAGTTTCTGGGCGCGGCCAACCTTATCCAGGGCCAGCGAATACCCATGGGCCTCGAGACCGCCTTAGGCAGGCTGGCCCTAGGCCAGACCCCTCCCTGGGACCAGGGGTACGTGGCCATCCGGCCCGAACGGGTGCGGCTCTCCCAGCTCGAGCCGCGGCAGAACGGCCTCAGGGTGCGGGTACGTGAGGTGGTCTACCGGGGGGCTTACCAGGAGGTCTGGCTCGAGCCCGGCAGCCTCCGCGTGCGTGCGGCCCCCCACCCTACTCTCCACGCCGGACAGGAACTCTGGGCCGAGCTGCCTACGGAAGCGCTGGTGGTGCTCGATGAATAGGCGGGTGGTCTGGTTCGGCGAACTCACCACCCCCGCCAGGCTCTACCGACGGGGGCTGTGGCTTTTGCTGCCGGCGGTGGTCTGGATTCTGGGGCTCTTGGTCATCCCAGGGCTTTCGCTGGTCGCCCTCTCCTTTGCCGAGCGGGGGCCCTATGGCGAGGTGGTCTGGAACTTCAGCCTGGAAAACTATGCCCGCTTGCTGGGGTATGGGCTATTTGGCTGGAGCCCCGATACCCTCTTCATCCTGCTCAGAAGCCTCTGGGTGGCCTTCGTCACCACCCTGGTCTGCATCGTGCTGGCCTATCCGCTGGCCTTTTTCATTGCTACCCGCCCGCCCCGCACCCGCTACCTCTGGCTGGCGCTGGTGATTATCCCCTTCTGGACCAACCTAGTTATCCGCACCTACGCCTGGCAGATGCTGCTTTCCCCCGATTTTCCCTTGGCCAAACTGGCCCAGACCCTGGGCCTTCTGGCGCCCGAGGCCGGCCTGTACCCCAGCCCCCTGGCGGTCTATATCGGCATGATTACTGCTTTTCTACCCTTCGTGGTGCTGCCTTTGTTCTCTTCGCTCGAGCGGATGGACCATAGCCTGGTGGAGGCTGCCCAGGACCTCTACGCCAGCCGTGTCCGTACCTTCTTCCAGGCCATCTGGCCCCAGACCCTGCCGGGCCTCACGGTGGGCATCATCCTGACCTTTATCCCAGCCATGGGCATGTTCGTCATCCCCGACCTGCTGGGCGGGGCCAAATACCTGCTGGTAGGCAACCTGATCCAGCAGCAGTTCTTTGCCAGCCGCGACTGGCCTTTCGGCGCGGCGGTCAGCCTGGGCTTGATGGTCATGACCCTGTTCGGGCTGGCCCTCTACCGCCGTCGAGGGAAGGACGTGGATCTGGTATGACCGGAGGCTGCCTATGCGCCTGAACCCCTGGGTCGGCCTTGCGGCCATGGCCACCCTGGCCTTTTTGTACCTGCCCATGCTGGCGGTGGCAGTGCTCTCCTTCAACAAGACCCGCTATGGCCTGCAATGGACGGGGTTTACCTGGGACTGGTACGTGCGGCTGTTGAACAACCCGGATATCCTCGAGGCTGCCCGCAACACCTTCGTGCTGGCCGCCCTTTCCACCCTGGTGGCCACGCTGCTGGGGACGCTTTTTGCCCTGGCCCTGGGGCGCTATCCTTGGCCGCGCAAAAGCCAGGGCTTGCTGGAAAACCTCCTCTACTTGCCGGTGGTCACGCCGGACATCATCTTTGCGGTGGCCCTGGTGGTGGCCTTTGGGGCTTTTCGCACCGTCTCCAGCCTCTTTGAGCCGGGCCTTTTCACCATGATTCTGGGCCACATCACCTTCCAGATCGCCTTTGTGGCCCTCACCGTGCGCAGCCGTCTCAAAAGCCTGGGCCACGACCTCGACGAGGCCGCCCGCGACCTCTACGCCAGCTATGGCTACTATCTGCGCCGGGTCTTGCTGCCCCTTTTGATGCCGGGCATCGTGGCTGGGGCCATGCTGGCCTTTACCCTCTCGCTTGACGATTTCGTCATCAGCTTCTTCACCGCGGGCCCCACCTCCCAGACCCTGCCCCTTTTGATCTACGCTTCGGTGCGGCGGGGGGTCGCCCCGGAAATCCACGCCCTCTCCACGCTGATCTTTTTGGTCACGGTGCTGCTGGTGCTGGCCTCCGAGCGCCTGACCCGCCGTGGGTAGGGGTGTATCCCGTCTCATAACTACCGGCCATCTCCTTGCAGAGCCTCGAGGTGTACCTGGAAGCCTTGCTCCACGACCCCCAGCACCCCATCCCCAGCCTTCAGGTGGCAGTGGTGCGGGCTGGGGAAATTGTCTATTCGGAGTCGTTCGGGCAGCGCTACCTGCACCCCCACGACCCCAACCAAAACCTGCCTGTTGACAACCAGACCCGCTTCCGGGTGGCCTCCATCTCCAAGCTGGTGGTGGCACTGGGGGTGATGAAGCTGGTGGAGCAAGGGAAGATAGAGCTGGATGCCGACGTAAGCCTTTACCTGGGCTTTCCCCTGCGCAACCCGGCCTTTCCCGAGGTGCCCATCCGGGTGCGGCACCTGCTTTGCCACACCTCCTCCCTCTGCGACGGCAGCCGGTACGCCCTTCCCAGCCCCTACACCCTGCAGGACTTCTTTCACCCCCAAGGGCGCTTTTTTGAGGGCGGGGCCCACTTCGACCCCCGCCATGCCCCGGGCACCTATGCCCAGTATGCCAACCTCAATACGGGTGTTCTGGGCACCCTAATGGAATGCGTAGCGGGCCAGCGTTTCGATGTGTTCATGGAACAGGAGGTGCTGCGGCCTTTGGGCATGGAGGGCGGGTTCAACGTGAGTCGGTTCTCCCCGGAGCAGGTCGGCAATCTGGCCGTACTGTACCGCAAGCAAACCGGCGGGGAGTGGAACCCGGCGGGCCCTTGGGTCGCGCAGGTGGACGATTATGGCGGCGTTGTACCCCCTGGCCCTATGGTGCAGGACCCCGATAGGCCCGACAACCGTTTTGTGGTCGTGGATTTGAGCACCTACCGGCTGGGCAGCAACGCTACTTTTTTCTCGCCCCAGGGGGGCCTCAGGGCTTCGGCCCTGGAGCTAGCCCGGGTGGCGTTGCTGTTTATGAACCAGGGCCGGGTTGGGGAAGTGCAGTTTTTGAAGCCGCAGACGCTCGAGCAAATGACGCAGCCGCAATGGACCTGGGATGGCCACAACGGCGACACCCTGCAGGGGCAGGCCCTGAGCTGGGGCCTGGGGGTGTGGCGCTTTACCAACCGGCCTGGCCAGGACTGCCCCGTCAGGGGCTACCCCCGCCCCTGGTTTGGCCATCTAGGCGATGCTTACGGCCTGTTGAGTGGGCTATTGTTCGACCTAGAGGAAAAGAACGCCCTCATCTACATTGTCGGCGGGCAGGGCGGCGACCCGGCCACCTACCCCGGCCTCTACTCGGCTTACACCCGCTGGGGAGAAGAGGTTCTAACCGCCCTGGCCAGCCTGCTAGACTGAGGGCAGTTATGCCCTACATCCAGCTCAAAACCCCCATCCCCGGCCCCCAAAGCCAGGCCCTCCAGGCCCGCCGCGCCGCTGCCGTGAGCGGGGCTTTGGCCCAGGCCAACCCCATCGCGGTGCGCAAGGCCCATGGCTCGCTGGTCGAGGACGTGGACGGCAACACCTTTATTGACCTGGCTGGCGGCATCGGGGCGCTGGCGGTGGGGCACACCCCCCAAGGCGTGGTGGAAGCCATCAAAGCCCAGGCCGACGAGCTGATTCACATGTGCAGCATCGTGGCCAACTACGAGCCCTACGTGGCCCTGTGCGAGAGGCTCAACCATCTCACCCCCGGAAGTTTTCCCAAAAAGACCCTGCTCAGCAGCGGCGGGGCCGAGGCGGTGGAGAACGCCGTCAAGCTGGCCCGCCGCTACACCGGACGCCCGGGGATTCTCGTCTTCGAGGGGGCCTACCACGGGCGCTCCAACCTGACCATGGCCATGACCAGCAAGTGGGGCCTGTTCAAAAAGGGCTTTGGCCCCTTCGCCCCCGAGGTCTACCGCCTGCCGCTGCCCAACCTCTACCGCACCCCCGAGGGCATGACCCCTGAGCAGTATGTGAACTGGTGCTGCTGGAACCTGGAAAACGCCCTGACCGCCCACATCGACCCCTCGGCTCTGGCCGCCATTGTGATTGAGCCGGTGATAGGGGAGGGGGGCTTTATCCCGGTGCCGCACCGCTTTTTGCGCAAAATCCGCGAGGTCTGTGACGCTGCGGGCGCAGTGATGATTGCCGACGAGATACAGTCTGGCTCGGGGCGCACCGGCCGGCTCTGGGCCATCGAGCACAGCGGGGTGGTTCCCGACCTCCTCATCTCGGCCAAGAGCCTGGGGGCCGGGATGCCCATCAGCGCGGTCACGGGCCGGGCGGAAATTCTGGATAGCCCCCACGTGGGCGGGGTGGGCAGCACCTACGGTGGCAACCCCCTGGCCTGCGCGGCGGCCTTAGAGGCCCTGGCGATTCTGACCTCGCCCGGCTTTTTGCAGCAAGCCCAGCGGATCGAGGGCATGGTGCGGGAGACCTTCGAGCCCCTGAAGGCCGAGGTTCCCGCCTTGGGCGATGTGCGCGGGGTGGGGGCCATGATGGCCCTCGAGTTCGTTAGAGACCCCAAAAGCAAAGAACCCTGGCCGGAGTTCGCCATGGAGACCATCCGGCGGGCCTCCCAGCGGGGGGTGATCCTGATCCGGGCCGGGCTTTACACCAACTGTATCCGCTTCCTGCCGGCGCTGGACATCCCAGAGGACATGCTGCGCGAGGCTTTGGGGGTGGTGGCCGGGGCCATGCGCGAGACCCACCAGGCGCTGGCGGTGGGAGCCTGAGCGGCCCAGGCCCATGAACCTGCCCCAAGCCATCCGGCAAGCCCACACCCGCCTGCAGCCGCACGTGCGCCAGACCCCACTGGAGCACTCGCTGGCCCTTTCCCAGGCCAGCGGGGCCGAGGTTTGGCTCAAGCTGGAAAACCTCCAGCACACCGGCTCCTTCAAGGTGCGGGGGGCCCTGAACAAGCTGCTCTCCCTCGGCGCCGAGCAGCTGGAAAAAGGCGTGGTCGCAGCCAGCAGCGGCAACCACGGGGCGGGGGTGGCCTTCGGGCTGGCCAGGCTGGGGGCCAAGGGGGTGGTGTTCGTACCGGAAGGGGCCAGCCCGACCAAACTCGAGGCCATCCGGCGCTACGGGGCCGAGGTGCGGGTCTTTGGGCAAAGCGGGGACGATACCGAGGCCTACGCGCGGCGCTACGCCGAGGCCCACGGCCTGGTGTATATCTCGCCCTACAACGACCTAGAGGTCATCGCCGGGCAGGGCACCCTTGGGGTGGAGATGGTGCAGCAGATGGGCGGCCCGCCAGACGCGGTGTTCGTAACCGTGGGGGGTGGCGGTTTGGTTTCGGGCCTGGCCGCGTACCTCAAAGCGGTGAGCCCCGGCACAAAAATTATCGGCTGCCAGCCGGAAAACGATGCGGCCATGTGGGCCTCGGTGCGGGCCGGGAAGGTTGTGACTGTCGAGGCCAAGCCCACCCTCTCCGACGGGAGCGCGGGGGGCCTCGAGCCCGGCAGCATCACCCTAAAGCTCTGCCAGCGCCTGGTGGACGACTGGGTGCTGGTGAGCGAGGAGGCAATTGCCGCGGCCATGCGGCTTTTTATCGAAACCCAGCACCAGCTTCTGGAAGGGGCAGCGGGGGTGGCCCTGGCGGCCTTCCTGCAACAATCGCGGGCCTACCGGGGGCAGCGGGTAGGGGTGGTCATCTGTGGGGCCAATATCGGCCTGGATACCCTTCGCCGGGTTCTTTAGTTGCAACCCAAACCCAGGCGCGGTATCTTGACGGCACCCTTTAGGAGCGCCTATGAGACACCTCTTTGCCCTGGTCGTGCTGGCCGGCCTGGCCCTGGCCCAAAGCGGAACCCTCCAGGTCTATACCTGGACCGACTACATCGACCCGGCCCTGGTGGCCGAGTTCGAGAAGCAGACCGGGATCAGGGTTCGCCTCACCTACTACGAGTCCAACGAGGAGATGCAGGCCAAACTGCAGGCCGGTGGGGTGAGCCAGTTCGACATCGTGGTGCCTTCGGACTTTATCGTGCCGGTGCTGATTAATCTGAAGCTGTTGCAGCCTTTGGACAAGAGCAAGATTCCCAACCTGAACAACCTCGAGCCCAGGTTCACTAACCCCCCCTTCGACCCCGGCAACCGTTACACCGTGGGCTATTTGTGGGGCACGGTGGGCCTGATGTACCGCACCGACGTCTTCCCTACCCCGCCCGCCTCCTGGGCGGTGCTCTTCGACCCGCGCCAGCAGAAGGGGGCCTTCACCCTCATGGACTCGCCCCGCGAAATGCTGGGCATCGCCTTGCGCTATGTGGGGCAGTCGGTCAACACCACCCAGCCCGCCGAGGTGAAGAAGGCCCTCGAGGCCCTCCTAACCGCCAAGCGCAGCCGCAACTTTAAGGGCTTCCAGGGTGGGGTCTCGGCCACCAACCTGCTGCTGGGGGGCCAGGTGGTGGCCGCGGTGGTCTACAACCAGGACGCCCTGCGGGCGGCGGCGGGCAACCCGCGCTACGGCTTCACCATCCCCAAGGAGGGCAGCACGCTCTTTATTGATAACCTGGCCATCCCGGCCAAAGCCCCCAACCCGGCGGCGGCCCACCGCTTCATCAACTTCATCCTCGAGGCCCGGGTAGGGGCCCGCCTGGCCGAGTACCAGCAGTCGGCCACCCCCAACGCTGCGGCCAAGAAACTGCTCAAGCCGGAGATGCTCAAAAACCCGGCCATCTGGCCCACCGAGGCCCAGATGCGGGTGCTGGAGTTCATCCTGGACCAGGGGCGCAACAACCGCATCTTCGACGAAGCCTGGACCCAGGCCAAAAGCCGTTGAGATGAAGCCCCTTCTCTCCAGCCCCGATGGTCGCTTTGCCGTGGTGCAGTCCGAGCCCTGGATGGCCCCGGCCCTGGAGGCCATCCAGCGGGCCTCCTTTCCCTCGCTGGCCCCGGAGGAGCTGATCTCTGCCGAGCACTACGCCGCCCATATGCGGGTGTTTCCCGAGGGCCAGCACGCGGTGGTGGAGCAGGATAGCGGCCAGGTGGTGGCCTGCTCCACCGATTTGCGCACCCGCATAGACTTTAGCCACTACCAGCACAAATACCTCGAGGCCGTGGGGGGCAACTGGCTCTCCACCCACGACCCCCAGGGCGACTGGCTCTACGGGGCCGATATCGGCGTCCACCCCGACTACCGCGGCCTGGGGCTATCCACCCTGCTCTACACCGCGCGGCAGAACCTGGTGCGCCGGTTGGGCCTGCGCGGCCACGTGGCGGGGGCCATGCCCAAGGGCTACGCCCCCTACCAGCGCGATATGCCCATCGAGGCCTACGTGGCCCGGGTGGTGCGGGGCGAGATGTTCGACCCGGTGCTCTCCATCCAGCTCAGGCGCGGCTACAACGTCTGGGGCATTATCCCCGACTACCTCAACGACCCCAGTTGCGGCAACTATGGGGTGTTTATCGTCTGGCGCAACCCCGAGTGGCGGTAGGGGTTCATCGGTTGCGCAGCTCTTCGATTACGATGAAGGCTATGAGGGGGGGCTCGAGGCTGGCGTGGGATATCATTTTAGAGGCTGTCGTAAAAGCCCTCCACGAGAGGCTACGCGGCCCTGGCCAGCCGCTTCACCAGTAAGCGTATCATGCTCAAATACATCCAGGCTTCCCCTACCTCAGGATGGTACTCGTAATCCTTCCCCAACCGTCGGTTCCGCCCCAGCCAGGCAAAGGTCCTTTCACCACCCACCGCTTGGGCAAAGGCTTGAACCCACTCTCCCGCGGAATCTCCGGCGTCTCCTCTCCTTCCCGCACCCAGACCCCTCGCACCCCCGCGTAGGGACGAGCCACCACCTCCATCTCCAACCCCA
>NZ_AUHY01000061.1 GCF_000423425.1 Meiothermus rufus DSM 22234
GGCGGGAGCGGGGTTTGAGTCCGGCCAGGCCCTTTTCTTTTAGGGCTTTTTTCCAGCGGTGGTAGGTGGCCCGGCTGATCCCCACCAGGGCCTGGATCTCGGGCCAGCTCACCCCGTGCTTCCTGAACGCCTCCACCTGCTTGAGCTTGCGTAGCCGTTCCTGGACCAGGGGGTCGCTGGCTCCGGCCGCTCCCAGCTCCTGGGCCTTCCTCGCTCCTTGCCATATCGCTTTGCCAACCGTGGTAAGCTGCACTTGGGGAACCTCCTTTCTTGGTTGGTTCCCCTCTTTTTATCCCAGCTTAGAGTCTCACATGTGTCCGTCCAGGTTCAGCCCAAAGGGGAACGTAACGCCAAAAGGCCCAACTTGGTGCAAATGCCCCTGACCCAGGGTTTATCCCGGCTAACCTAGGGGGGTGGAACTGGCAGGTTTAGGGGTGGCTGTTTTCCTCACCGCTGTTCTGGTGGCGGTTCACAGTGGACGGGAGCGCTGGGGCAGCGTGCCCTTCATCATGCTGCTGGCGGCCATCGGCTTGCTGGCTTTGGGGAGCGCTCTTTTTCCGGACACCCTGGGCCTTCGCTACAACCTGCTTTTTTCCCTGCAGATCGGCCTTTTGCTGCTGATAGCCCTGGATAGCCAGCGGCGCTGGCGCAGTACCCTAATGGGGTTGCTAATGATAGGGGGGCTGGTGCTGATGCTGCACGCCCTGTTGCGTGGGCTGGATATTCCCCTGCAGCAGGGCGCCCAGCCGCTGGCCGCCGCCAATGCTCGTATGGGGGCCCAGGGGCTGGCCTTGTGGCTGGGTGGGCTGGTGGCGGGGTGGCTGTACCCCCGGCTGGCGGCCCATAGCCGAGGGCGGGCCTTGGGGGTGGTGCTGCTTACACTTGGAGGGCTCGACGTGGCCCTCCTTACCACATTGGCCCGGGAGGGATGGCTTTCTCCTACAGGGAGCCTTTTGTTACAGGCCTTGCTGGTAGGGCCGCTGCTGGGGTTCTACCTCGAGCGCGCCTTCAAGCGGGGGCTAAACCCACCCAACGAGACGGTCTACACGGCCCTGCAAAGCACGGTAGAAGCCCTCACCCAGCGGGCTGAAGAGGAAATCTGGCCCCGCCTCTTACAGTCGGCGGTGCGGGTGGTGCCGGGGGCTCAGGCTGGCAGCATCCGCTTGCGGCAGGGATCGGCGTTTGTCTTTGTGGCCCAGGTAGGCTTTGGGGAAGGCATCCTAGGTCTGCGCACCAGCGAGCTCGAGGTCGCGGCCTGGCACGGTAACCCAGCCGCTTGGCGCAAGGGGCTGCCGCGCATCGCTAACCATGCCGATATCCGGCGGATTGTAGCCCAGAGCGAGGGCAACCAGCGCATTAGCCAGCAGCTCAGTGAACTGAGCCGGCACCAGATTAAACAGATTCGCTCCACCCTTTGCGTGCCCATTCTCCTAGGGGGAGAGGTGGTGGCCGAGATCAATCTGGATGCCTTTCGCGACCGGGCCTTTAGCGAAGAATCGGTGGCGATCGCCCGCCAGTATGCCCTTCAAGTGACGGTATTGCTGGCGGCGCGTCGCCAGCAGGCTGAACTCGAGGCCCGCATCCACGAGTTTGAAGTGATCGAGGCGCTAAGTGCAGCCTTGCGCGGCCTTAAGGGCACCCGGGAGATTACCAAGCGCCTAGTGCGCGAGACCATCCGCTTGATGAACTCGCAGCACGCGGCCCTTTTTCTCATCGAGCCAGATGGCGAGCAGATGCGCTGCTATGCCGCGGCGGGCTTCTTCCTCGAGTTCCGGGAAACCCCCATACCCCAAGGGCAGGGTTCGGCCTGGGCAGCCATCGAGACCCGCGCGCCTATCTGGAGCAACCAAGCCCAAAGCGACGCGCGTTCCTTTGGCTATTCCCAACACAAACTTTCAGCCTATTCCGAAATAGTAACCCCCCTTCTCAACTCCAAGGGCCAGCCGCTGGGCGTGCTGGTCTCGGCCCGCGATGGGGCTGGGGCCTACCTCGAGCGGGATGTGCGGCTGCTTCAGGTGATTGGCAATATTGCCGCCAACACCCTGGAACGGGTGCGGGCCAACGAGAGCCTCGAGGCCGAGATTGCCGAAAAAACTGCCCTCTTGGAGCTTTCCCAGTTGTTGCAAGGCAACGACCCGGCCCTGCTGGAGCTGGCCCTGGAGAAGATTCGCCAGATGGGGCAGGCTGATGGGGTCATCCTGCGGGTGCTCGAGGGCGATGCCTACCGTACCAGGGCCGTGGCTGGAGAGGTAGGCCCCGAGGTAGAAGCCCTGCTCGAGCAGTATCTGCCCCCCAGCCACCCTCTCTTGCTGCGCTTGGCCCCAGGAGAGGCCTTCCAGCTGGGCAGCACGGCTTCCCACCCCGAGCTGCAGCCCCTTTCTCGTGCGGGTATTCAGGGGCTTTACCTGATCGGCGTGGTCCACGAAGCCGAGTTGCAGGCCGGGATGGTGCTCTACCGCTGTAGGTCGGGCCCGGGTTGGGGCAGAGCAGAAAACCGTTTGCTGGAGGGGGCAGCCCAGATTCTAGGAGCCCTGCTTTTGCGCCTGGAGCGCACCCGGCAGCTCGAGGCTGCCTACGATGGGGCCTTGCGGGCCATTGGTCTGGCCCTCGAGGCCCGCGACCGCGAAACCGCGGGCCACACCGACCGGGTAGCAGCACTGGCCGAGCAGCTAGGCCGCGCTTTGGGCCTGAGCGAGACCGAACTGCGCGGTCTGCGCTGGGGGGCCTATCTGCACGATGTAGGTAAACTTACCATTCCCGACGCCATCCTGCTCAAGCCGGATCGGCTCACCCCCGAGGAGTTCCGTACCATGAAAACCCACGCCCAATTGGGCGACGACCTGGTGCGCAACCTGCCTTTTGTGCCGCTTGGGGCTCGTCAGGTAGTGCGCCACCACCATGAGCGCTGGGATGGGCGGGGCTATCCAGATGGGCTTTGTGGCGAGCAAATCCCGCTGCCGGCACGTATTTTTGCTATCTGCGATATCTTCGACGCCCTTTGCTCGGAGCGGCCCTACAAGAGCGCCATGCCCCCCGAGCAGGCCGCCCGGGAGCTTTGGCGGCTGGCCGCTCAGGGGCACCTGGATCGCCGTCTGGTGGAGGTGTTCCTCGAGCTTCAGGGGCTGGGTACGGCGCAGCAGATAGCCCAGGCCTCTGATTGAGTGTCTGTGCACACTGGAGGGGGCTTTTCCTGAGTGGGGCGCCCTTTGCGCTCTTGCTAGCTGAGTGTGTTCTATCTCCGCTGTGCGAGGGCTACAAGTCTTCCTTAGCCGTGCCAACCGCAGCCACGGGGTTGCCGGGACGGGAGGGCGGGGTTTTGGGATTTAGGTGAGCACGTTGAATCCAGGGGTCTACGGAAGCCGGTTGAGGCACGGTGTGTGATCCAGGAAGATCAGGGCGGACTCGTGCGGGGCCAGCCTCAGAGAAAGCCGCTTCAGGGAAGGTAAAACCTCCTTGCGGTTCCAGTGGTAGCCCTGTAGGGGGGTCGGCAAGCCTAGTTCAGTCAAGTCGTAGGTGCGTTGCACGGTTCTTTCACTGGGGTTGAAGGCCAAGACCGCTGCTGGACGGTGGCCGCGCACTTGTAGCAGTATCTCATCTTCCCGCCCCAGAAGGGGAAAGCGACAGGAACCCCCCGCCGAGTTGAGCAACATCGGCCACAAGGCAAGGCGCTCATCAGAAAGTTCGTCCAGTGTGTCGCTGGTGAGCATGGCTCCGCCCAGCATTCCGGCAAAAAGAGCCAGTGCGGTCTGCTCTCCTGGGTGCAGGTGGTGAAACCGTTCTCGCAATAGCACGCAGTCGGGGTCGGCTTCCCAGAGCAGGTGGTTGGCAAAGTTGCGCAAGGCCAGCCCTTGCAGGCGCTCGAGGGCATCGGGGGGCCACTCTGCCCCCACATCGCGTCCGGTACGGTTGCCCTCTACCAGTCCTACCGAGGCCCACAGCGGCATCCCACAACCCATCCAGAGGGCTTCGCCGATTTCCTCGCGGATCATCTGGGCTACCCGGTGCCAGACCTCTATGCGGCTCAGACCAGGGGTGTGGTAGGCAACCCAGTCGGGGCCGTATTCTGCACCCCAAAACATAAAATCGGTTTTGAAGTATTCGCAGCCCCAGTCGTGCCGCCAGATGCGGAAGACCGTGCGAAGGTATTCGAAGGCTTCTGGATGGGTGGCGTCCAGAATGTAGTATTCCTCGCTCTGTTTGTGCCAGCGGAACTCGCCGTAAAACCGCATCTGCACCAGGGGCTGGCCCGTCTCCAGCTCGCGCAACACCCAGTCGGGGTGTTGCCGGTAAAGCCGGCTGCGGTTTCCCACAACAAAAGGCGCGATCCACAGGCCGGGAATAAAGCCTGCGGCGCGGATATCGTCCAGCAGGGGTTTTATCCCCCGGGGAAACTGAGGCTTGACCAGGAGCCAGTCGCCCATCTCGGGGGTGAAGCCATCATCGAGCTGGAAGACCCGCATGGGCAGGCTGGCACGCTTTGCAATTTGTGCCAGACCCTGCAGGTGCTCCAGTATGCTTTCCTCGCTGATGGCAGCGTACAGGTTGTACCACGAACACCAGCCGGTGATGGGCTGGGTGGGTCTTCGGGGTGGCCTAGGCGAGGCCCGGGCTACCTGCTGGGCCCACTCACGTAGGGCTTCCTCGACCCCCGGGTGCTCAAAAATCAGCAGGCGTTCCGATTCGATGGGTTTTGATTCTTTGCGATCCCAAAGCGTTTGAATGGTGAGGGAGGTGCCTTCAAAAGTGAAGGTGTGCTGAAAGCGGTCGTGACGGTCGAAGCCCAGCACCACGCTGCCATTGCCGGTTTCGGAGAGAAGCTGGGTGTGGGCGTAACCGGTCTGATCGGCCTCGCCCAGGGTGACGTAGGCGGCCCCATCCCAACTGTGGTAGCCCTGGCGCAGGTACTTCCGGGCCCCTTCTATCTGTGCAAAACGCAGGCCAAAAGAGTCCAGCTCGAGGCCCGCAGGAAGGTTTTCCAATCCGAACTTAAGCTGCCATACCTCTCCCTCTCGCGCTGCCGATAGCCAGAACGTGGCCACATCCCCGATGTACCGCAGGCGCCAACCCGCTTCATCGCTGCGCTCCACCGCAATGCTTTGCACCTCCAGCAGCCGCCCGTTTATCACCGGCCTAGCGCCCAGCAGCTTAATCGGGCTTGCCAGCATATTCAGAGTTTTGTCGGGGTTCAGGGTAAGCTTCATGCCAACCTGACCTCAACGCCGCTTTCAGCAGACTGGCGGGCTGCGAGCGCCAGTTCCAGCGATTTCGCGCCTTCGCGCAGGGGGGTGCGGGTAGGGCCATTGGTGCGGATGGCCTGGATGAGGTCTTGCATCTGGGCCAGGTAGAGGTCGCGGCTGGACTGGATGGTCTGGCTGGGCACCCCGGGCTGGGCTGTGAAGTAAAACTGGGCCTGGTTGGTATCGCCGAATTCGGCAGTCAGGTTCTGGGCGACCAGCCTGAAATCCTTGATCCACTGGCCCGGAATGGCCCCATTGCTGGCGTAGACCACGCCGATGCTGCCATTCGGTAAGGTGCAGATGGTAGCGCTCACATCCTCAGCAGTGTAGCCGGGCGTTTGCTGGTGGAAGAGGTTGGCCTGTTTGGCGTATACAGTGCAGGGCTCACCCATCAGGTAGCGCATCAGGTCGAACATGTGAATCACCTGCTCGACCAGCTGGCCCCCAGACTTTTCCTTGTCGCGCCACCAGGGAGCGTGCAGCGCGTTGCAGAAGTAGCGGGCGCTGAAGAGTCCGATGGGGCCGCTGTCCAGGGTACGCAGGTATTCCAGCGCCTCACCAAAGCGATACATGAAGCCCACCTGGGTCTTGATGCCGGCTTTTTCGCTGGCCTCGACCATCTGCCAGGCTTTTTCTCTGCTGAGCGCGATGGGTTTTTCCATCAGCAGGTGTAGACCGCGTCGGGTGGCATGTTCTACCTCGTCGGTGTGACCATAGGGTGGCAGGCAGATGATGAGAATATCCAGGTCGGTAGACTCCAGCATCTCGGAGTGATGGGTGAAGACCTGGGCCTGGCCCGCGCTATACTGGGCCGACAATTCCTGAGCTTTCCAGGCGTTGCGGTCGCAGCAAGCTACCAGCTCGACTTGGCTCGATAGCTGCTGTAGTACCTGCGCGTGGCGCTTGGCAAAGCCACCGCAGCCGAGGATGGCGGTTTTGAGGGGTTTCATGGGAACTCCAGAACGACCTGTACGGCCTCACCGGGTTGCTGGTCGAGGAGTTGGTAGGCCGCTGCAATTTGCTCGAACGGAAAGGTATGGGTGATGAGGGGAAGCAGTTGCAGTCTTCCTTGGGCTGCCAGTTGCATGATGGTCTGTTCCTGCCGCAGCCGATCCCAGCGGTGGGCCAGGCGCGGGCTAATGCCTTGGGTCTGGGAGGATACCAGTTCGATGCGGTTGTGGTGGAACTCTTCGCCCAGCCGCAGGCCCATCCCCTCTCCTTGCAAGAAGCCGGCCGCGACCACCCTCGAGTTATACGCGGTGGCCCGGATGGCTTCGTGCAGCGCAGCATACGAGCCGCTTAGCTCCAAACTGACATCGGCCCCGCGCCCCTGGGTCAGATCTTTGATGGCTTTTCCCGGGTGGGTCTGGCGGAAGTCAATGAGGTGCTCTGCACCGAGTTGGCGGGCCAGGTTCAGTCTTTTCTCGAGGCCATCCACCGCAATTACCGTTGCTCCACTCAGCCGGGCAAGTTGCAGGGCAATTAACCCCAGTACGCCCATGCCGAAGAGGGCCACTACCTCGCCTAGGTGGATATCCGCGTCGTGTACTGCATTGAGTGCGACCGCTCCGATACGGGCGAATACGCCCAGGCGAGGGTCGACCCCCTCGGGCATGACCCTGGACGCGGTCTGGGACCCTGCTAGAACCACATGGCTGCGATGGCCCCAGGAGCCCCAAACCCTCTGCCCGATCCGAACCCCCCTGACCTCCGAGCCGACCTCCACCACCTCGCCCACCTGTTCGTAGCCTACGCCCCTAAGCGGATAGGCCGGGCCGGGCCGATCCTCCAAGAAAAGCCGCCGCGCCGCGTCGAAGCGCTTGTGCAGGTAGGGGTTGCTGCCCCGGTACTGGGTCAGTTCGGTGCCCGCGCTGATGCCGGAGAAGAGCGTCCGAAGGCGCACCTCATCGGGCTGCAGCGGCGGGTCGGGGGTGTCCTCGAGGGCAACCTGTCCAGGGGCGGTGAACACGATTTGTCGTCCCATGGCTCCTTTCTCACCTCGTCTATGGTGCTGGGGGTTGCTGCCGGTGTACACGGAACCCACATCAAAGTGCCGAGTGGGCAGCGGAGGTGGCCCGGCTCCAGACCAGGTAGATAGCCGCCGTCCAGGAAAATGCTCGGCCCCCCAGGCCCTGGCCAGTCAGGGGGTGGTAGTACTCGCTGAAGCCAGCGCGGCGGGCCAGCTCGAGGGTATCCTGGCGGATGCGCTCAGCTATCTGCTCGTGGCCGTACTCGCGAAATCCCAGGGCGATGAGGTAGTTGACCACCGCCCAGACCGGGCCACGCCAGTAGCGCTGGGGCTCAAAGTAGGGGCTTTGGGGGTCGGTGCTGGGAACCAGGTAGCGCACCTGGCTGGCCCAGCCCTGCAGGGTATGCAGCAGGCGCTCGGCCCGCTCTGGGCTGGCTGTGCCGGCGTAGAGGGGCAGGAAGGAAGCCGAGACCCCCACCTGGATGGGCTCACCGCTGACCAGATCGCGGTTGAAGTAAAGCCCTGCTTCCTCATCCCAGAGGCCCTCAATACCCTGCTGGCTGGCCTCGAGCCAGCCCGCGATCTCGGCCTGGTGGTCGAAGCCAAGCCGCTGGGAAAGCCACAGTAGATCGCGGTTAGCCCGGTGTAGCACGCAGTCGATCAGCAAGCTGGCCACCCGGAAGGGGCATTCACAGAGCAAGCGGAGCTGGTCGAAGCCAGCCCGCTTGTAGACCTCGAGCAGGGTCAGGAAGCGGTCGTATTCGGCCTGGTGGGGGCGCTGGCTGGGGTCCACATGGGCGGTGTCACGGCGGGTGTAAGGCGGTAAGGCGGGGTCTACCGCTACCCTGGCGAGGGCCTGGTCCCAGGCCGGGCTGTTGTCGGCCCCGGTCTCCCAGGGGTGCAGCACGGTGACGAGGCCGGTGTTGTCTGGGTCGCGCTCGCGTTTGAACCAACGGTGGTAGGCCAGGATGTGGGGGTAGAGGCTTTTAGCTTCGGCCTCAGCCAGGGCCTGGTTCTGAGCCTGCTCCAGCATCCAGCGCACGAAGGTGGCCACCACTGGCGGCTGGGTGATGGCCGAGGTGGGCGGGATGTGCGCCACCCCCCAACGCTCGGGGCCGGGGAAGTAGGTGGGCTCGGGACGGTGAAAGACGATGTGGGGCAGCATTCCGTTCTCCCACTGCCCGCGGAACAGGGTCTTTAGCTCCTGCCAGGCCCGCCCCTCGTCGAACTGCATCCAGCCCAAGGCGGTGAACCCAGCGTCCCAGAGCCATTGAAAGGGATAAAGCCCAGCAGTGGGGATGGTAAAGCCCCCCCGGTCGTTGGCTAGCAGGATGCGCCGGGCTTCTTGCTCGAGGGATTCCTGGGTTGGCATAGCTACCTCGCTGTAAGGGCCTGGCCGCTGGTGGGCTCGAGCCAGCGCAACCGGCCTGGTTGGGGCTTGAGCCAGATGGTTTGTCCAGGGCGGACGGCAAAATCGGGGGGCACAGTGGCCTTGAGGAGCTGTTCACCGAAGCGCAGGGTCAGCAGCAGGTGGGGTCCCAAAGGCTCCACCACCAGCACCTCGGCGGGGAAGCTCTGTGGCCGCTGGTCGGTGTAGACTTCGAAGTCCTCGGGCCGTACTCCCAGCAGTACCTCTGCCCCGGACACCTCGCTGGGTAGCGCCAGAACCAACGAGGCCAGTCGGGCTTGCTGTCCCTCCACTGGTAGGCGCAGAAAGTTCATAGGTGGGCTGCCGATGAACCCTCCTACAAAGGTGTTGGCTGGCTCCTGGTAGACCTTCATGGGCTGGTCGTACTGCACTATTTGGCCGGCATTCATCACCGCGATACGGTCAGCTAGGCTCATAGCTTCCACCTGGTCGTGGGTTACATAGAGAGTGGTGGTGCGGCTCTCAGCCAAAAGCCGCTTGAGTTCGGCCCGCATTTCCAGTCGTAGCAAAGCATCCAGGTTGGACAAAGGCTCGTCCATCAAGAGCACCTCCGGCTCCACCGCCAAAGCCCGAGCTACTGCTACCCGCTGGCGCTGGCCGCCAGAGAGCTGAGCGGGGTAGCGCCCTAGCAGGTTCTCAATGTGCATTAGGGTAGCGGCCTGTTCCACCTTGGCCTTGATTTTTTCGGCGGGAGCTTTCTGCATTCGCAGGCCAAAGGCGATATTCTCGAAGACGGTTAGGTGGGGGAAAACCGCGTAGTTTTGGAAGACCATGGCGACTCGACGCGAGCGGGGGGGCAGTCCACTTACCTCTCGCTCGCCGATCCAGACCCGGCCCCTATCAGCCTGCTCGAGGCCGGCTATGATGCGCAAAAGAGTGGTCTTGCCACAACCCGAAGGCCCCAAAAGCACCACGAACTCCTGATCGCGCACCTCGAGCGAGACCCCGCTCAGGGCCTTGAACTTGCCAAAACTCTTTTCGATGTTCTCTACTCGGATTCCAGCCATAAACCTCCTAGCGGTTGGCGATGCCCCATAAGGTAAAGAGGTAGCGCCGGATGAGGAAGATGAAGACCAAAGCTGGTACAATCAGGAAAAAGCCCCCGGCAAAGCGAAAGGGCAGAGGGGAGTCGTTGAGCGAAGCCAGTAGGAAAGCGGGCAAGGTACGCTCACGCAGAGTCAGGAGAGTGGCGGCAAAAACCTCGTTCCACGATATGACGAAGGCAAAAATGGCAGTGGCGGCCAGACCCGGTAGGGCTAGGGGTAGCACCACTCGTAGGAAGGCTTGGATGCGATTGCAGCCTAGGGTCCAGGCAGCTTCTTCTAGTTCCTTGGGTATGCCTAAGAAGAGGCTGCTGGTCACCAGTACTGCAAACGGCAGGGCTAATGCAGTGTGTACCAGGGCCACACCAAAGGGGGTGTCGTAGATGCCCAACTGTAAAAACCGAACCGCCAGCGGTATGGCCAGGATGGCCAGGGGAAAGGCCCGGGTCATTAGGATGAGTAAGCGATAGGCATCGGCTCCAGCAAAGCGGTAGCGGGCTAGGGCGTAGCCGGCTGGTGCTCCCAACAAAACCGAGAAGACCAGGGTCATGCCGGCCACCGCTAGGCTGTTTCGGATGGCCTTCCAGACCCCCTCCACGCCAAAGAAAAAGGCCAGAGTCTCCAAGGAGAACTGTTGGGGCAAAAGCCCCTTGGGCCAGGCGAACACCGAAGAGCGGTCGCTAAAGGCCAGCGCGGCGATGAGAAAGATCGGCAGGAGCACCCAGACCACTAGCACCCCAGCCAGAAGCATGTAAAGCCAACCTGGTTTCATCCCACAGCCTCCTGCTTTGTGCGCATCAAGCGCAGATACAGCAATGTGGCTGCCACTGAGATGCCCAGGATAAGCACCGCATAGGCTGCAGCCACACCTGGGTTTTGATAAGCGTTGTACCAGTAGTAGGCTTCCCCGGCCAGCACCGGCAGATTGCGCCCCCCCAGTGCCACTACCACCGCAAAGACCTCGAGGGCCAGAATGGTGCGTAGGATCAGGGCCACCTGCAGACTGGGCCTGAGCAAGGGTAGCGTGACCTTCCAGAAGCGCTGCCACGGGGTCGCTCCAAAGACCTCAGCAGCCTCGCCGTACTCTTTGGGGATAAGTTGCAAACCGGCCACTAGAATCACAAACACAATCGCCGTAGCTCGCCAGACCTCAGCTGCCACTACCGCTAGGAAAATCATCCAAGGGGTCTCGTAGCTAAGCCACAGTTGTGGTTGTTGGATCACCCCCACCGCCTGCAGGAAGCTGTTGAGGTAACCTCGTTCGGTGAAAATGGCCAGCCACACAATGCCTGCAGCCAGGTCGGAAATGCCCAGAGGAATGGTCCACACATACAAAAACAAGTCGCGACCTTTGGCGATGCTCCCTAGGAGCAAGGCCATTCCCAAGGCCAGCCCCACCTGCAAAGGGACGATGGTCAGGGTTAGGAGCAGGGTGTATTTGAGCGCATCCTTGAAATAAAGGTCGGCAGCCATGCGCTGGAAGTGCTCGAGAGTCCATCCGCTGCTGTTGCGCACAGAGAGGAGCAGAGCTTCGAGCAGGGGCCAGGCGAACAAGAACAGCAAAAACACCACACTCGGCAACACGAGCACGTAAGGGATGTACCGCTCACTTCGCATCGGAATCCTTTTGGGGAAGGGGCCGGTAGTTCAAAGCACCGACCCCTTTCGTTTTAGGCGCACACTGTTGAAACCACAGCTTTGCCAACCACTAGGTGAGGTGGTATCTTCCGCGCTTTAGTCCACCGGACAAGCTCCGCTACTGGCCGGGTCGGGTGACCAGCAAGGCGCCCTGGTTTCGTTCATGATGCGGCGTAGGTTGGCCGCCTCGCTGTCGAGTACCCGGCGTACATCCTCGTTGCGCAACACGATGCGGGCAAAGGTGTCCTGGAAGACCTTGTTATACTCGCCACCCCGGGCACCTAGGCCCACCGGCAGCAGGCTGGGCAGGGCCACGTTGCTCTGGGCCTGCCGTGCGATGGCGTCAGCGCCCATGCGGATGCCTTGGGGTAGGTTGTCGGGCAGGCGCACCTGGATGACTGGGAAGAAACCGTTTTGTACCAGGGTGGTGACCTGCACCTCGGGGCGGGTCAGGTACTCGATTAGAGCCACCGCCGTACTCCGGTTAGGACTGCCTTTGGGAATGGCCAGCCCAGCCAGTACCGGCATGAAGCCTCGGCCATAGGGCCCAATAGGGGCGGGGAAGGCCACAAAGTCGTTGGGACGTTGGTTTAGAGCGTCGCGTAACCGAGCGATGTGATCCCAGGCGATCCAGACCTCACCGGAAAGCAGCGGCTCCTGCATGAAGTCGTAGGTGGTGGACTGGGGGTTGACATGCTGCCAGAGGCTCTTGAACTCGAGCCACATACTTTCGGCCTCAGCGCTCCTGAACTTGGTTACCGCGCTCTTGGTGTACGAGGGATAGAGATACCCCTGGGTAAAGCGGTGCATTAGCCCCCGGGGGCCAGCCGGGAAGCCTAGCATGCGCCGACCGGTGGCCCGCTGAACATTGGCCGCCCACTCCTTGAGCTGGGAGTAGGTGAGGGTGTTCAGGTTAGCCCCTGCCGGTAGATACTGCAAAGCCTGGCGATTGGCCACCATGATGTAGGTGGCCTGCATCCAGGGGATGTATATCTGATTTGGGGTGCCCATCTTGCCCAGGCTTACAAAGGTCGGGGAGAAGCGGCGGTTTTGCAGTTGGTTCATTACGTCGTCCAGGGTATCTAGAGCTCCTGCCGCTACCAGCGGGGGAAAGTCGCCGTGCAGTCCTCCGGCTAGGCCCACGTTCACCCGTCCGGCCCGCACCTCGGAGAGGATGCGGTTGGTGAAGGGGGCGTTGTCCTCGGGAATGAACTCCACCCGCCCCTGGAAGTCCCTGAGGATGACCTGCCGCATGCGCTGGGCCTCCTCGATAGGGGTGAACTGCGTAGAGACGAACAGCAGGCTGGCTGCTTGCTGAGCCCACACCGCCGATAGAACCAGCAGGGCCCCGCTCAAACCCAACCAAATCCACTTGCCTTTTCTCATGCCTACCTCCTTTTATCTTGTCGGGGGTCCGTCCGACCCCCGCAGCACCAACTCTGGTACCCAGACCTCCTGCAATGTTCCGGCATCTTTGCCTTCCAACTGATCCAGCAGCATCTCCACCAACCTGCGTCCCGCCTCGCGGAAGGGCTGGTGCACGGTGGAAAGAGGGGGATCGGTGTACTGGGCCTGGGGGATGTCGTCGTAGCCGATAACGGAAACCTCCCGTCCAGGCCGAAGCCCGCGTTCGCGCAAAGCCCGCAGTACGCCAATGGCCATCAGGTCGTTGGCGCAGAGAATGGCCGTGGGAGGGAGTTCGCCTAGCAGCAATTGGGCCAGACGGTAGCCGCTTTCCTCACTCAGATCGCCTTCTAGAATCCATTCTGGCCGCAGCGCAACCCCGGCCTCAGCCAGGGCGAGCTGGAAGCCCTCCAGACGGTGTTGGGCAAAGTTAAACTCGTTCGGCGCACCAATAAAGGCAATTTCCCGGTGACCAAGCTGCAACAGGTGACGGGTGGCCCGGTAAAAGCCCTGTCGGCCATCCACGTCGAGGTAGGCATAGGGGGTTTTGATCTGGTCGCTACGCCCATGGGCTACAAAGGGAACACCCTGCTCCAGCAGGTAGGCGATGCGGGTGTCGTACAACCGGGTACGGGCCACCACCAGCCCATCCACCCGCTTGCCCTCTACCAGGCGCTTATAGCAGGCTAGCTCGTCCTCATGGGGAGGGCAGGTGGCTACCAGCAGGTCCAGCCCCACCCCCGCAAGGCCCTCGCCCAGCCCTGTCAGTAATTCCAGGAAAAATGAATCAGCAAAGCGCCCTGGGGGAGAGGGGATGACCAAGCCCACGGTTTCTGCTCGCCCTTTGCGTAGGCGCTTGCCGTTGGGGTTGGGGCGGTAGCCCAGCCGCTCGGCCACTTCCAGCACTCGCTGCCGGGTCTTGAGGCTAACCCGCTTTGGGTCGTTGAGCACCCTCGAGACCGTGGCAATGGAAACCCCAGCCTCGGCGGCCACGCGGCGGATGTCAGCTGAGGAACGATTGGTAGACATGGGCAAACCTCAAAAAACAACGCCTTTCTAAACTCCTTGATGTAAACGTTTTCCAAACGATACTACACCCTTCTGTTTTTGGCAAGCCCCCATAGCCTGCTTCCAGGCCAAGGCTTTAGGATGGGGGTATGAAGCAAAACCTCACCCTCGAGGCTGCCCTGGAAATCGTACTGGAACAAGCCAAGCCGCTAGAGGAGGTGGAGCAGCTACCGCTAACGGCGGCTTATGGGGGGGTTCTGGGGGCGGACCTGCTCTCTAAGGTCAGTCACCCCGATACCGACGACACAGCGGTGGACGGCTACGCCTGCCGGGCTGCCGACAGCCAAGGGGCAGGGGTGGGCAACCCGGTGAGGCTGAAGGTAGTGGGGCAGTCGCCCGCGGGTAAGCCCTTTGCTGGAGGGATAGGCCCTGGTGAAGCCGTGCAGGTCTTTACCGGAGCACCCCTCCCTAAGGGAGCGGACGCCGTAATTCGGGTGGAAGACACGTTACGGGAGGGCGATTTTGTCTGGTTGATGAAACCGGCCTCGAGCACAGATATCCGGCACAAGGGCGACGACCTGGTGATGGGGCAGGTTTATTTGCGCAAAGGTGATTTTCTTACCCCGGGCCGGGTTGGGCTGGCCGCGGCCATGGGCTACGACCGCCTGCCGGTTATCCGGCGGCCCCGGGTGGGGGTACTGGCCACCGGCGACGAGGTGGTGGAGCCGGGAAGGCCCCTGCCCTATGGCGGCGTTTACAACTCTAATAGCTACTCGGTGGCTGGGCTCGTAGAGGAAGCCGGGGCGGAGGCGGTGCTGCTTCCCAAGCTGGCTGACGATGTGGAGAGGTTGCGCCTTCAGCTACAACAGACCGGCCCGCTCGATCTGCTGGTCACCACCGGGGGTGTCTCGATGGGTGAGTACGACATTGTACGCCAACTCCTCGAGCGCGAGGGGGAGATTCTTTTTTGGAAGGTTCGGATTCAACCCGGAGGCCCGCTGTTATTTGCCACTTGGAACGGTCTGCCCCTGATGGGCCTGCCGGGCAACCCCGTCTCGGCTATGGTCACTTTTTTGCTCTTCGGACGCCCTTTTATCTTCAAACGGTTGGGGCGCAACGACCCTCCCTACCACCGGCTCCAGGCCCTTGCTGAGAGTGCCTTTGAGGCTAACCCCACCCGCCAGGCCTACCGCCGGGCCATCCTGCGCTGGGAAGGGGGAGGGTTTCGCGCGGTCAGCACCGGTAACCAGTCCAGTGCGGTGTTGCGTTCGATGGCGGTGGGGAATGCCCTGGTGGTTCTCGAGGCTGGACGCTCGGCCCGGGTGGGGGATGTGGTGGAGGTGATTCCGTTTCCTGGCTCGGCAGGGTGTTGGCGGTAATGTTTTGGTAATGGCCCTGTACTAGCCTTAGACCAGGAGGAAGGAGGACACCCCATGGGGTTTTGGAGGGGGTGGCACTCTGGAACCTTGTGGGGTTGGCCCAAGCACTCGACCAGCGTGTGGCCACCGCACGCGACAGAGGAGGAAGGTATGTTGACCCGCTTTGACCCGTGGCGTGAGCTGGAGAACATGCGCAAAGAGATCGAGCGCCTCTTCGATGAAAGTTTGTTCCGTCGTGCCCTTCCGTCGGATAGAGAGGTTGCAACCATGCCCCTCGACATCTACGAAGAGGGCAACAATCTAGTGGTCAAGGCCTCGATTCCCGGCATCCGGCCCGAGGACATCAAGGTAGAGCTGCGGGGGGATGTGCTGCGCATCTACGGGGAAAGCAAAGCGCAGGAGGAAAAGAAGGAGCGCAACTACCACCTGCGCGAACACCGCTACAACCGCTTCGAGCGCAGTGGTGTGCTGGCCGACAAGGCCGAGGCGGTGTTCGAAAATGGGGTTAGGACTTACGCAGTTGGCTGAAGGATGTGGAGGGGATGGGCGAGATAACTTCGTATTGCCTCGCGAACAATGGACGCCTTGGCCTCGTACCAGCTCACCCCCCTGCGCAGCCGGTAGACCTCCAGCCGGAGGAAGGCCCGCAAAGCCAGGAGGAGGTGCCGCAGGATGGAGACCGCCTTCCTCACCTGGGCCCGCTCCACCCCACAGCACTGCTTGAGCCCCCGATGGTACACTTCGATCCCCCATCCTTGCCGCTCTAACTCCGCCCGCTTCTCT
>NZ_AUHY01000062.1 GCF_000423425.1 Meiothermus rufus DSM 22234
CCAGGTGGATGGGGGCAGCGAGTTCATGGCCGAGTTTGAGGAGGCCTGCTGTGCTCTGGGGATTGCCTTGTTTGTGCTGCCGCCGAGGAGTCCTAAACTCAATGGTCACGTGGAGCGGGTGCAACGGACCTTTAGGGAGGAGCTCTATACCCGGCCTCTGCCCCCCCGGCTCAGCGAGCTACAGGCAGAGCTGGATGCCTACCTGGACCACTACAACCGCCGAAGGCCTCACATGGCCCTGGGGGGTCTTGCTCCCTTGGAGTATTTAGCTATGATGCAGGAGGAGTCGGTTCCCCAGTCTCACATGTGTTGACCGATTACAGTAGCTTGGTAGGGCCAGGGTAAAGTGCTAGACTCAAGGAAGTGTCTTTGGGTGGTGCCCAGAATCCTTATGACCCCACGTTTCCACCCACCCTTGCTGGAATCATCACCCGCTGAGTAAGAGGCGGTGGAGGCCCTATGGCGTAGCCTGGAGCCCCACCTAGGCTACCTACCGGTTCAGGCCAAAGACCAGGTACGTGCCGCTTTGGTTTTTGCCTACCGAGCCCACGAGGGCCAGAAGCGCAAAAGCGGTGAGCCCTACATCACCCACCCGGTGGCGGTGGCCCGGATTCTGGCCGAGCTGGGCTTGGATGCCGAGACCCTGATGGCCGGGCTTTTGCACGACACCATCGAGGATACTGAGGTGCGTCCAGAAGAGCTTGAGGAGCGCTTTGGTCCAGCGGTGCGCAAAATCGTGGAGGGGGAGACCAAGGTCTCTAAACTCTACAAGCTGGCCCACGCCGCAGCCGAGGACAAGCCCGCCGAGGAGAGGCACGCCGAGGATTTGCGACAGATGTTTATTGCCATGGCCGAGGATGTGCGCATTATCGTGGTCAAGCTGGCCGACCGGCTGCACAACCTGCGCACCCTCGAGTTCATGCCCCCTGAGAAACAGCGGCGTATTGCCCGGGAAACGCTGGAGATCTATGCCCCCCTGGCCCACCGGCTGGGGATTGGCCAGGTCAAGCTGGAACTGGAGGACCTTTCCTTCTGCTACCTCGAGCCCGAGCGCTACCAAGACCTCGAGGCCCGCCTTAAGAGCCACCGGGCCGAGCGCGAGGCGGCGGTGCAGGATGCCCGTGAGAAGCTAATACAGGCTTTACAACGGGATTTTATCCTACGACAGTCCATTCAGAGGTTCGAGGTCACAGGCCGCACCAAGCACCTTTACTCTATCTGGAAGAAGATGCAGCGGGAGGGCAAGGCCTTAGAGCAGATCTACGACCTTCTGGCCCTGCGGGTCATTCTGGAGCCGCGCCAGGGTTCCGACCCGGAGGAAAACGCCCTGCGGGGTAAGCAGGTCTGCTACCACGTGCTGGGGCTGGTGCACGCCATCTGGCAGCCCATCCCAGGCCGGGTCAAGGACTACATCGCGGTGCCCAAGCCCAATGGCTACCAGTCCCTGCACACCACGGTGATCTCGGTCAATGGTCTACCCTTGGAGGTGCAGATTCGCACCAAGGAGATGCACCAGGTGGCCGAGTTCGGCATCGCGGCCCACTGGCTTTACAAGGAAGGGGTGACCGACCCCGAGGAGCTCAAGCGGCGGGTGGGCTGGCTCAAGAACATCCAGGAGTGGCAGCAGGAGTACAGCAGCTCGCGCGATTTCGTCGAGGCGGTAACCCGGGAGCTTCTGGGGGGGCGGGTCTTCGTCTTTACCCCCAAGGGCAAAATTATCAACCTACCCAAAGGGGCCAGTCCGGTGGACTTCGCCTACCATATTCACACCGAGGTGGGGCACCACATGGTGGGGGCTAAGGTCAACGGGCGCATTGTGCCCCTTAGCTACGAGCTGCAAAACGGCGATATTGTCGAAATTCTTACCGCCAAGACGGCCCATCCTTCCAAAGACTGGATGGAGTACGCCAAGACCCGCTCGGCCAAGCAGAAGATACGCATGTTCTTCCGGGCCTTTGAGCGGGCCGAGACCTTGGAAAAAGGCCAGCGCATGCTGGAGAAGTACTTCAAACGGCGGGGGCTACCCCGCCCGTTGGAAAGCCAGCTCGAGGAGGCGGCCCATCGGCTGGTCAAAAGCGCCTCACCGGAGGACTTATACGTGGCGATTGCCGCGGGTCGGGTAACCCCACAACAGGTTGCCCGCCTGCTCGCCCCCAAAAGCGAGACCCTTCCCCCCCGGCCCAAGCCGGTGCGCAGTGAGCTGGGCATCCGGCTGGAGTCCAACCTGCAGGCTCCCCTCAAGCTGGCGAGCTGCTGTAGCCCGGCCAAGGGCGATGCCCTGCTGGGCTATGTGACCCGGGGCCGGGGGGTCACCATGCACAAGGCCGACTGCCCCAATATGCGCCGCCTGATGGAGCAGGACCCCGGTCGGGTGGTGCCGGCCTACTGGGAGGGGCTGGGGCGGGTGATGCAGCTCGAGGTGCTGGCCGACGACCGGGCCGGGCTTCTGCGCGACATCATGGACGCCATCGCCTCGATGGGCAAAAGCGCTATGGGGGTTCACTCCAGCCCCACCTCCCCGCTTTCCTCCTTGTTTCGCATCAGCACCCGGGTAGACCTGAGCGAGGCTGAGCAGAAGGTGCTGGATGAGCGGTTGCGCAGTGTGCCCAATGTGCGCACCGTAAACTGGTCGCAGGTGCTGTAGGAAGGTTTGGCGGATAGCCCATGCCCTTGCTGCTGGCTTTGCTGCTTGCCCTGGGGGTAGGGCTGCTGGCTGAGCGGCTGGGCTGGCTTCGCCCTGGGGCCGCCTGGGCGGCGGGGTGGGTGGGGGGGCTTACGCTGTGGGCTGGGGGGGTTTTGGCCGGGTTAGCCCTGCTGTTTTTCGTACTGCTGGGCAGTCTGGCCAGCCGGTTTAACCCCACCAGCCGCGACCGCAGGGGCCGTGGCGCGGGGCAGGTGCTGGCCAACGGCCTACCGGCAGCCTTGGGGCTGGCCCTAGGCGCCCCGGTTTTTTTTCTGGGGGCCCTAGCTGCGGCCACCGCCGACACTTTGGCCACCGAGGTAGGCAGCCGGGCGCGCTGGGCCTGGCACCTAGGTAAGGGAAGGGTGCCCAGTGGAACCAACGCGGCGGTGAGCCTTCCCGGCACCTTGGCCTTAGGGGTGGGGGCTTTGCTGTTTGCCCCCTGGGCGGCGTGGCTCGAGGTGCCGGTGGGCGCGGTGGTGTGGGGAGGGCTGGCCGGGGCCCTGGCGGATACCCTATTGGGTCTGGCCGAGGACCGCCTAAAAGGCTGGTCCAACGACCTGACCAACCTGCTGGCCACCACTTTGGGAGGGGTGGTGGCCTGGGGGCTAGCCTAGGGGTAAATCGGGTAAAAAACCCGATGTTGGGGAGGGTAGGGGTGTATTGTAGTCTTAGCTTTTTGTGGGCCGGGTAGCCTGGGGACCACGGAAGGAGGTGCAGATGCGCTGGCACAACTTATACCGCCGTTGGGTGTTGCAGCGGCACTTTCGCTTTGCCAAAGAGCACCTGGCTGAGCACTTTTTCGATGCGCTCATGGCCTACGCCCTGGGTCTGGCCCGGCTCGGTATCCCCGAGGCCAAAGAGGCGGCCTGGGCCCTAAGCGAGTTGCGCAAGGAGCCCATCCCCGGTTTTAGCGGCCAGCTCGAGGACATCTTCTTCACCATCGATTTTCACCTACGCGAGCGCTTTGGCTACGAGGTGGCGGGAGCCCTACGACGGGGTCTTTCCCGCAACGACCTCGACCTAACCGTGTTCCGGGCCTATGCCTGTGAGCGCCTGCTGCGCATCCTGACCACGCTTTCCGACCTGCGGCGGGAGCTATTGAGCTTGGGCCAGACCCACCGCCAGACCCTCCTGACCGCCTACACCCACCACCGCCCAGCCCAGCCCACCACCCTGGGCCACTACCTGACCGGGGTGGAAAACCTGCTTTCGCGCGACTACCAGCGGCTGCGCGCAGCCTTCCAGACCACCGACAAATGCCCTCTGGGAGCCTCTACGCTGGCAGGTAGCCCTTATCCTGTGGATCGCAAGGCCCTGGCTCGCTGGCTGGGGTTTGGCGGTACCCTCGAGCACACCTACGACGCCATTGCTGCGGGCGACTGGGCGTTAGAGATCGCTTATGCCCTGGCTGGGATGGCCACCAGCCTCTCCCGCTTGGTGGCCGATTTGCTGTTCTGGGCCGAGCAGGGGGGGTTTTTGGTGGCCGAGAAGATCAGCCAGGGTTCGTCCATCATGCCGCAGAAGGTGAACCCAGTGGTGCTCGAGCACGTGCGGGGCTTTCTGGCTGAGCTGATGGGCGGGCCCACCACCTTGGGCCACCTCAACTACAGCACCCCCTTTGGCGACGTCAACGACCATGGCCCGGCGGTGCTCGAGCCCTTGCGGGGGCTTTTCTATGCGGCCGAAGGGGCCGTGGCCTTGCTGCGGGTGGCCTTGCAGGAAAGCCGCTTCGTGCCCGAGGTGCTGGCTCAGGGCTTGGCCGACCGCAGCGTGCTGGCCTCCGAGTTGGTGGACGCCCTGGTCTCGGGCCGTTACCTGACCCTGGCGGAGGCCTATCCACGGGTACAGGGCATGCTGCGCCAGCTCAGCCGCGAGGGGCGTACTGTGGCCGAGCTGGGCTTGGACGATCTGCACAGCCACCTGGGGTTTGGCGACCCCGAGCTACTGCGAGCCTTGGAGCCCGAGCGTTTCCTGGCCCGGCGCAAGGTGCTGGGCGGAGCGGCCCCGGAGGCCCAGGCGGCTTACCTAGACTATGCGCTGCAGCGGCTTAGGCTCGAGCGCCTCGAGCTCAAAGAACTCAAGAGCCGCCGCCGCAAAGCCCTCCGCATCCTGGCCCAAAACCCGCTTGGCCTGTTGGCCGAAGCCTCGCCGCAGGCGCGCTAAGGGGGATGGATTGAAACTTAGCTTCAGCGCTGTCATTTGGGAGTGGCGCGGCCCTGCGCCGTTTTACTTCGTGACCGTGCCTGAGAAACTGAGCCGGCTCATCAAAGAGGCCGAGCGTTTGGTGACCTACGGCTGGGGCATGATTCCGGCCAGGGTGCGCATCGGAAAGACCCTTTGGAAGACCTCGCTGTGGCCTAAGGACGGTCTGTACGTCGTTCCGCTAAAGGACAGGGTTCGCCAGGCCGAGGGCCTGGGGGTGGGGCAGGTGGTAGAGGTCTGGCTGGAGCTGGGCCTTTAGCTATAGCATCTAGCGGCGTTTTGCCCTACACTTTCCTCTGGACAGCGCACGGTGAATGCCACCTGACATTCTGCCCGTAGCCTGTGGGAGGAGAGCCGGATTCAAATTGGAGAAGCTCAAACGCTACACCACCAAGGATGCCGAAGAAACCTACCTCGTCCCCCACTGGGCGGCGGGGTTTTTTCGGGTAGGGGAGGACGGCCAGCTCGAGGTCACCCCGCAAGGGCCGGGGGGCCCTAGCGCCTCGCTTTATGAGATCGTGCAGGACCTGCGTGACGAGGGTCGCCCATTGCCGGTGATGCTGCGCTTCCCCCAGATTCTGGAAGCTCGAGTGGAGGCGCTGAACGAGGCCTTTAGGCGGGCCATGCGCAAGTATGACTTTCAGGGGGGATACCAGGGGCTTTTCCCGGTCAAGGTCAACCAGCGCCGCCTGGTGGTGGAGACCGTAGCCCGGGCTGGTAAGCCCTACGCCTACGGCCTCGAGGCTGGCTCCAAGGCCGAGCTAGCCCTGATTCTGGCCCAGGACCTTCACCCCGAGGCCATCATCGCCTGCAATGGCTTCAAGGACGACGATTTCATCCGCCTGGCCCTGATGGGCCGGAAGCTGGGCCGAAACGTCATCATTACCCTGGAGAAGTTCGCCGAGCTGAGCCGGGTCATCCGTATCGCTGCCGAGCTGGGGGTAGAACCCCAGATTGGCATCCGCTACAAGCTTAAAGCCAAGGGCTCGGGCCAGTGGGAGGAGTCGGGGGGGGAGTCGGCCAAGTTTGGTTTTACCACCCCCGAGATTATCCGGGCCATCGACATCCTGGCCAACGCCGGGATGCTGGGCACCATCGCCATGCTGCACGCCCATATCGGCAGCCAGGTGACCGATATCCGCCGCATCAAGCAGGCCGTGCGTGAAATTGCCCAGACCTACGTGCAGCTACGCAAGCTGGGCGCGCCGGTGCGCTACCTCAACCTGGGGGGTGGGTTGGCGGTGGACTACGATGGTTCCAAGACGGCTTTTTACGCCTCGGCCAACTACACCCTTCCCGAGTATGCCGAAGACTTGGTCTATGTCACCAAGGAGATCTGCGACGGCCATGGGGAGCCTCACCCCACCCTGGTCACTGAGTCGGGGCGGGCGGTGACGGCCTACCACAGCGTGTTGGTGCTGGAGGTGGTGGATACTATCCGCCCTGCCGGCGAGGAGAAGATCGAGCTGCCCCAGGATGCCCACCCGGTGGTGCAGGATATGTTCGAGCTGGCCAAAAGCATCTCGGCCAAGAACTACCGTGAGGTCTACCACGACGCCTACGCCAACAAAGACACCATCCAGAACCTCTACGATCTGGGCTTGATCTCGCTGCGCGACCGGGCGGTGGCCGAGGCCTTGTTCTACCAGATCGCCCGTAAAACCCTGAAGCTGGCCTTAGAGCTCGATTACCCCGCCGACGAGCTGGAAGATTTGCAAAAAATGCTGGCTGACAAGCTAGTTTGCAACTTCAGTTTGTTCCAAAGCCTGCCCGACACCTGGGCCATCAAGCAGTTGTTCCCCATCATGCCGCTCTCGCGCCTGAACGAGCGTCCCACCCGCGAGGCTACCCTGGTGGATATCACCTGCGACTCCGACGGCAAAATCGACCGCTTTATTGACCTACACGACGTGCGCAACACCCTGCCGGTACACGAGATTCGCCCTGGTGAGCCTTACTATCTGGGGGTTTTCCTTACCGGGGCCTACCAGGATGTGCTGGGGATGAGCCACAACCTCTTTGGCCGCATTGGCGAGGCCCACGTGGTGGTGGATGAAGACGGCTACAAGATCGAGCGCTTCATCACCGGGGAAAAGGCCCGGCGGGTGATCGAGAAGATGGGCTACGAGGAGGGGGAGCTGGCCGAGGCGGTGGAGAAGCTGGTGCGTTCCTCGCGCAAGCTAAACCCTGCCGAGAAAGGCGCGTTCATGGAGCTTTACGCCCGAGAGTTGGTGGGGTACACCTACCTCGAGGAGTAGAGAAAAATACCCCAGGCCGTCCTCCGCTAGACGGCCTGGGTAAAAGCGGCTAAAGGGTGATGACCTGATCCGGCGGATGGGCGGCCATAGCCGCGTAGAGGTCGGGGAAGCAGCCTACCTGCACCCCTTCGAGCACCTGGGGCGCTACCCGGCACTCGGCGGGCTCCTGGCGCCCGCTGCTGTCGGGGTTGCCCCAGCGGGGCTGGCCTATGGCCAAGCCGCGCTCCAGTGCACAGCCATCGCACATCATCAACAAGATGCCCTTCTCCTGGGCCAAGCGCCCCAGGCGTTCTCCGATGGGATTGCCCTTTTGCAGCACCAGGGTGTTGTCGTCGAAGAAGAAGATACCCGCCACCTCGACCCCATGGGTGCCGGCCTCGAGCTGGGGCAGGATCATCTGTCCCAGCTTGTAGCTGGCGGCCCGGGGGGTGGCCAGCACGTAGGCGACCCGCATCAGTGGCGTACCCCCTCTACCCAGAGCCAGTCCAGGCTGGCCGGGGCCCCGCCCACGTTGAACCGGCGCGTGATGGTCATGCTGGCCAGCTCGATTTCCAACACCTCGCCTTTGTCGGGCAGGGTCACGAAAGCCAATCCATCAGCCAGGGCCATGCTGGGCCGTACTGCGCTTTCGCCCGAGAGGGGGATGGGCTCGGAGACCCTGAGGCTTTGGATCACCCTGCCACTGGCGGCCTCGAGGGCGTGCAGGTTGCCGTCGGCGGTGAGCACCACCAGCACCCCGTCCTTGTCGAAACCAAAGCGCACCGGGTTGGCCGGGAGGGGGTAGGGGGTAATCTGGTTATCGATGCGGGCCAGCCCTTGGCCAAAGTTGCCGATGAAGAAGGGGTATTTGCTGTGGCTCACCACCGTGCCTACCCGGGCCCCCTAGGGTGCCCCGGTGGGGTTGGGCAGCTTGCGCCCCACGAACTGCAGACCCCGCTGTTCCACGATCAGCACCCCATCGGCGCAGCCGAAGGCCACCCGGTTGCCCAGAACGGCCTCGCCGTGCAGCCGGGGGCAGCCTTCAAGGGTGCTCACCCTGCGCCCCAGCCGGCTGTAGATCTCCACCACCCCCCGGTTGAGGCTGCCAGCCAGCACGTATCCGCCCAGGAAGACTGGCGCCCCATGGTCGGGGGCTCCGGTGGCGATTTCGCTCATCCGCAGGCGCAGGCCCAGGTCTTTTTCCTCCAGCACAGTAACGGTGCCGTCGCCATCGTTGTAGATGGTGACTACTCCGGCATGGGTCTTGAAGTGGGTGGGCTTGGGGCCGGTGGTTAGGGTGTGCAGGATGTAGGGGGACTCCGTTACCAGGTCTTTGTGGTCACCGTGGTCTTCGAGGTTGAGCCCGCCATATACCACGCTCACCCGGTTCTGCTCGCGATGGACGGAAAAGGCATACATTCCGTTGCCGCTGGCATAGACGTTGGCTGGGCCCGGGGTGGAGAAGGCCGCGATCACCTGGCCTTTTTCCAGGTCGATCACCTGGAGCAGCCCCACCTTGCCATCGGCCACCACTAGGCGCCCAGGGTGCTTTTCAGGCCCGGCTAGGGCTAGGCTGAAGAGTAGGCTTGCGGCTGAGGTCCAAACAAAGGTCTTTCGCATAGCTAAACCTCCTACGATATTGATAACTCATTATCATTTTCTTGACAAGTAGGGCGCCTCACACTACCTGCGCCGGGTAGCGCTCTACACCTGGCCTGGCCGGAAGGCCTGGCATAGGGTCTGGCCGTTGCTGCGGAGAAGGGCCAGGTAGGTGCTTACCTGGGGGGTTAGGGCGTCGGAGTGCAGGGGATAGAGCCGGGCCCCGGTAGCCTCGGCCAGGGCGCGGGCCTCGGAGGGGCTGAACTGGGGCTCTGTGAAGATGACTGCTACACCCTGGGTCCGCATGGCCGCAGCCAGGCTAGTTAGACCTCGAGGACCACTCTGCTGCCCGGTGAAGCTGGCGATGGCCCCCACAATCTGCAGCCCGTAGTGGCGGGCCAGGTAGCGATAGGCATCGTGTTGTACCACTGCTTTGCGCTTCTCTGGGGGGATGCGGGCCAGGCAGGTTTTGCTCTCGGCGTCGATAGAACGCACCTGGGCAGTAAACCCAGCCAGCCGGGCCTGGTAGTACGCCTGACCGGCTGGGTCTAGACGTACCAGGGCCTGAAGGATACGCTCAGCGTAGGCGATACCGTAGTTGGGAGCCAGCCACAAGTGGGGGTCACAGGGGCCGTGCAGATGGGCTCCAGGGGCCTCGAGGTCGGCCTGGGTGTAGCAGATGGGTTCGGGCAGCCCCTCCGCCAGCCGGATAACCTGGGCCCCTGGGGGAAGCTGGGCAGCAATGCGCCCCAGAAAGACCTCGAGGTTCATCCCGTTGGCAAAAAGGAGGCGGGCCCCACTTAGGGCCTGGATGCTGGAGGGACGTGGCTCGAAGCTATGAGGGTCGGCCCCCATCGGCACCACCGAGACCACCTGTACCCGCTCGCCCCCAACCTCCCGCACCAGATCGGCGATCACAGTGGTGGTGGCGGCCACCCTAAGGCTCTGGGCCTGTCCTAGGCCGACCAGCAGAAGTAAAAAGCTCAGAAGGCGCATGTTGCTATTGATAGTTCAATATCAGTAAGAAAGATGAGCCGCTCTCTCGGCGTTTTTCTTCCCATCGGGTTCTCCGCGTATGATGAAACCCGTGGACTACGATGTGCTTATCGTGGGCGCGGGCTTTGCTGGAGCTGAAGCCGCCTATGCCTTGGCTAAAAAGGGTTTGCGGGTGGGTCTGGTTACCACCAGCCTGGACACGGCCTTTCTACCCTTCACCCCGGTCTTCTCTCCCTTTCCTCCAGGCTCATTGCTGGCCGAGGTGGGCCAGGACGGTCTGAAGGGCTGGGAGCTGCACAGCCGGGCCAAGTACCGCCTGGAATGCCAGCCCCAGATTCACCTCCTACAACTCTCCGTGACCCGCCTGCTCCTAGAGGGTCAGAGGGTGGTGGGCATCGAAAGCTGGGAGGGGCCGCGCAAAACCGCCCCTAGGGTGGTGCTGGCGGTGGGCAGCTTTCTTTGCCCCCAACTCTTTATTGGTGACGTGGTGGAGGAGGCCGGGCGGCTTTCCGAGGTGGCCTACCCAGACCTCTTCCAGCACTTGCAAAGCCTGGGCTTCGCCTTCAGCCCAGCCGAGGCGACCGTGGCCGAACAGGGGGGCACCCCGGGCTACCGGGTGGTCTACCAGGTGTTTGCTCAGGGGGAGTGGAACCCTCGCACCTTTCGGCTAGGCCGTCTAGAGGGGCTGTACGGCGTGGGGCTGTGTGTGCTGGGCCAGGGCACCTATGCCCAGATGGCCATGGAAGGGATGCGCCTGGCCCAGGTGCTGACGGATACTGCCCCACCGTGAAGAAGCCGTAGAACCCCGGCAGAACTCTTGAGGAGGCCACACCCGGCAGGTGTCAAAGGAAAGCCCACGGGAGGCTACGCTGGCCCCGTGGGGTGCAAAAGCGGGGCTAGCCCAGCTTGGCCCGCACCAGCTCCACAATCTCGTCGATGGTCTCGGCCACGGGGACGTCGGCCTCGGCAAAGGCGGCCAGCTTGCTCTCGGGGGTGCCTATATTGCCCATGATGATAGCCCCAGCATGGCCCATCTTTTTGCCCTTGGGGGCGCTGCGCCCGCCGATAAAGCCCACCACCGGTTTTTTCATATGGGCCTTGATGTAGGCCGCGGCATCCTCTTCGTCGGAGCCGCCAATCTCACCACAAATGACCACCGCGTGGGTTTCGGGGTCTTCGTTGAAAAGGGGCAGGAGGTCTTTGAAGGTCGAGCCGATGATGGGGTCGCCGCCGATGCCCACGCAGGTAGAGATGCCGTAACCGGCCTCGGAGAGGGCCTGAGCGGTTTCGTAGGTGACGGTGCCGGAACGCGAGATGAGGCCCACCCGACCCCTTTTGAATACATTGGCTGGCATGATGCCCAGCTTGCACTCTCCAGGGGTGATCAGGCCGGGGCAGTTGCCCCCGATGAGCCGTACCCTACCCATGGCCTTGATTTCGGCCACCGCTTTGACCATGTCCAGGGTGGGGATACCCTCGGTAATCAGCACCACTAGCGGAACCCCGGCATGGGCTGCCTCTAGGGCAGCATCGGCGGCGGCGGGCGCCGGTACAAAGATAATTGAGGCATCTACCCGGTGGAAAGCGGTGGCTTCCTTGACCGTGTCGTAGACCGGCACGCCCAGGATGGACTGTCCCCCTTTACCTGGGGTGACCCCAGCCACGACCTTGGTTCCGGCTTTGAGCATGGCCTCGGTATGGAAAGCCCCTTCGCGCCCGGTGATGCCCTGGACGATAACCTGGGTGTTTTTGTCTACTAGAATGCTCACTTGGTACCTCCAACCATGGAGATGATGGCTTTAGCCGCTTCGATAGAGGTGGGGTACATGTAGACCGGGCGGCCTTGCAACAGAGCTTTGGCTTCCTCTTCCGCGGTGCCGGCCACACGCATGGCCACCGGTTTGGTTAGGATACCCTCTTCCATGGCCCGGATAACCCCTTTGGCCACCTCGTCGGCCCGGGTGATGCCCCCAAAGATGTTGATGAAAACGCCTTTGACATCCGGGTCTTTGAGCACCACCTTGAGCGCGTTGTAGACCACCTCGGCCTTGGCCCCACCCCCGATGTCCAGGAAGTTGGCTGCTCGGCCCCCAGCCCGCTGTACCAGGTCGAGGGTGTACATCACCAGGCCCGCGCCGTTGCCGATCACGCCCACATTGCCATCGAGCTTGACGTAGCTAAAGCCGTAGTTGGAAGCCTCGACCTCGAGGGGATGCTCGGCCTCGAACTCCCGCAGCGGGGTAAGCTCGGGGTGGCGGTAGAGGGCGTTGTCGTCCAGCACGATCTTGGCGTCGGCGGCGACCACCTCGCCGGTATCGGTGATGACCAGCGGGTTGATTTCAGCAGTAGAGGCGTCGATGCCCACGTAGGCCTGGTAGAGCTTGACCAGCACGTCGGCCAGCTTGTTAAGGTTGCCTTCCATCCCCGCTTGCTTGACCAGCTCGCGGGCCTGGAAGGGGCGCAGGCCGGTGAAGGGGTCGATGGGGTATTTGATGAGGGCCTCGGGGCGGGCCGCGGCCACTTCTTCGATGTCTACCCCGCCCTCTTTGGAAAGCATCAGCACCACCCGCTGGGTGACCCGGTCTAGAATCAGGCCAGCGTAGTACTCCTTGGCGATGTTGACCGCCTTGGCCACCAGCACCTTTTTGGTGATAAAGCCCTTGATGTTGAGCCCCAGAATCTGGGCCGCTTTTTCTCGAGCCTCTTCTGGGGTCTGGGCTAGCTTGACCCCCCCGGCTTTGCCGCGTCCGCCGGTGTGTACCTGGGCCTTGATGACCACCGTATCGCCGAACTCGCTGGCGATCTGTTTGGCCTCGTCGGCAGTGAAGGCGATCTTGCCTGGGGGAACCGGAATGCCGTACTTGGCGAGGATCTCTTTGGCTTGATATTCGTGTAGGTTCACGCTTGCCTCCAGTGGCTAAAGCCGTATTTTGCCGCCCGCTATTATAAGTCCCAAAAGCCCAGAGCGGCCCTGTACTTTGCGAGCGGGTTTTGGGGGCCTTAGAGCTAATTTTCCCACCTTCGGGCACCTTTTGGGGTATGTACACCGGCTTAAACCACCCCGACTCCGGGTGGGGGCCCCAGCAAGACCCTAGGTATATAAGCTCGCTGCTCCTGCGCCCAAGGGGTTCAAAAGAAAAGGGCATGGCCTATTGCAGTGGCAGGGGCTCCACAGCATAGCCGGTTGCTTCGGTTCAACTACCGATCGCCTTTTGCGGTGGAGCGGCTGGCCTCCTCGCCCTGTAGCCGGCCAAACAGCAGGCGGCCAACCTGGGTCTGGATAGACTGGGTAATCACTACCGCTACCTCTTTGCCTTTGAAGGGGATGGCGTCGTCCACCACCACCATGGTGCCGTCCTCGAGGTAGCCCACCCCCTGCCCAGGCTCTTTGCCCTCGCGGACAATGGTGAGAGTGAGCGTATCCCCCTGCTGTAAGGGTGCCCGCAGGGCCGAGGCCAGGGCTTGGATGGAGAGGGTTTTGACCCCATAGATGCGGGAAAGCTGGGCTAGGGCGTGGTCGTTGGTTACCAGGGCTGCACCCAGCCTTTTAGCCTCGGCCAGAATCTGGTCGTCTACGGGGTCGTCGGATTCCTGACCCTCGAGCACTTCCAGGCCCAGCGCACGCTGGAGGCGCTCGAGGGTGTCCAGCCCTCGGCGGCCCTTGGCCCTCTTCTGGGCATCGGAGGCGTCGGCGAATAGCTGGAGCTCGCGCAACACCTGGCGAGGTACGAACAAGGGTCCCTCTAGAAAGCCCATCTCGGCTACCTCGGCGATCCGCCCGTCGATCAGCACGGAGGTATCCAGCACCTTGCCGCCCCGGGGTTTGGGGTTGTGGACGGGGGGGCGGGCCAGGCGGAAGTAGTCGCGGTTGGCTATAGCAAAAGCGGAGAAAGCCCCGACCAGCACTGCGGCAATAATCAGGGAGTGGAAAGGGGAGAAGCCCGGTATTTGCCCCAGCAGGTTGGTCAGGAGTACGGCCAGGAGCAACCCCAGGCTGGCGGCCACTGTAATGGCCACCGGAACCTCGGGGGGCAGGCGGCGAAGCCAGTCCTGGGCCCGTATCCAGCGGCCCTCGACCCAGTAGGCCAGCCGGGGTACCAACAAGAAGCCCAGCAGCAGCCCTACCACTGCCAAATACAGGCGGTTGAGGCTGGTTAGGCTGCCCAACGGGCTGGCGCTCACCCAGCCTTGCTCCTCGAGCCACACCCCTGTCCGGTAGCCCAGGTAGGCGAAAAGAACATACAAAAACCAGCGCATAGCGTTCATAGGAACCGGCTCACTACGGCTTCCAGGGTTTTGAACTGGGGCGGGTAGACCAGCTCTTTGAAGCCAGCCCGTTCCCCTTCGCGCAGGCGGCGTTCTAGGCCTTCCACGCTGCGCAGCTCCCCGGCCAGCCCTACCTCGCCCACTACGGCTAGGGCTTGGGGTAGGGGGCGGCCTACCACCGCAGAATACACCGCCAGGCCCACCGCCAGGTCCAGCCCGGGATCGAAGACCCGCAGTCCCCCGGCCAGGTTGACGTATATATCTAGGTTGCCCAGGGGTAGGTTGAGCCGGCGCTCGAGCACCGCCAGCACCACATCCACCCGGCGGCTATCCAACCCCTGGGCAACCCGGCGGGGGGCGGGGAAGGGTGTGCGGGCGGCCAGGGCCTGCACCTCCAGGGCCAAGGCTCGCTCCCCCGAAAGGCTAAGGGCCACCACCGAGCCAGGTGCCCCCACGGGCCGCTCGGCTAGGAAGGCGGCAGAGGGGTTGGCTACTTCTTCCATGCCCTCGTGAAGCATGGCAAACACCCCCAGCTCACCCACCGGCCCGAAGCGGTTTTTGCTCGAGCGCAGCACCCGGAAGCTGCCCGCGGTCTCCAGATACAAGGTGGCGTCCACCACGTGCTCAATCACCTTGGGCCCGGCCACCAGGCCCTCCTTGGTGACGTGCCCCACCAGCACGGTGGTGACCAGGTACTGTTTGGCAAAGCGGGTCAGCGCCGCGGTGGCGTCGCGCACCGCTACCAGTGAGCCAGGGGCGGCGCTGGTCTCGAGGGTTTGGATGGAGTCTACCACCAAAAAATCGGGTGGACTGGCCTCGAGGGTGGCCAGAAGGGCCTCGAGCCGGGTCTCGCGCAACAGCTCGAGGTCCAGGGAAATGCCTAACCGCCGGGCTCGTAGGCGGATCTGCCCTGGCGACTCCTCACCGGCCAGATAGACCACCCGCCGACCCGTCTCCAGCATTTTCTGGGCCACTTGTAGCAGCAAGGTACTCTTGCCCACTCCCGGCTCCCCACCCAAAAGCAGCACCTCGCCGGGCACAAAACCACCTCCCAGTACCCGGTCTAGCTCGCCAATCTGGCTGGAAAAGCGGGCCTCCCCTCCCTCTGGCACGTCGCGCAAGCGCAGAAGGGGCACCGGTTTAGGTGGGTTGCGCCCTCCGCTGGGTGGGCGTGCCTCGGCCACTTCCTTAAGGCTTTCCCAGGCCCCACAGCCAGGGCAGCGCCCCAGCGGCTTAACCGATTGGTAGCCGCATTCCACGCAGCGGTATTGAGCGGAGGCCCGTGCCATCTACAAAAAGTGTAGCCGCTACTTGGCTTGAATCAAAGGCTTTGCAAACTTCAGTGAAATCAGAGCTGGGCTCGGGAAGCTTCGACCTCAAAATTGAACCTGGACGGACACATGTGAGACTCTAGAAGCCCCAGGTGGGATAAAAAGAGGGGGACCGACTCCTGAAGGAGGTCCCCCAAGTGCAGCTTACCACGGTTGGCAAAGCGATATGGCAAGGAGCGAGGAAGGCCCAGGAGCTGGGAGCGGCCGGAGCCAGCGACCCCCTGGTCCAGGAACGGCTACGCAAGCTCAAGCAGGTGGAGGCGTTCAGGAAGCACGGGGTGAGCTGGCCCGAGATCCAGGCCCTGGTGGGGATCAGCCGGGCCACCTACCACCG
>NZ_AUHY01000063.1 GCF_000423425.1 Meiothermus rufus DSM 22234
AGGTAGCCGACCGCTTGAGACACAAAGATCCCGCCCTAACCCTTCGGATATACCAACACTTACAAGAAGAAGACCGGCGGCAGGCAGCACTGAACCTTGACACCTTATTACACCTACAAAAACAGAGGCTTACCTAAGAAAACTGGAAGTAGCAAAAAATCGAATCTGTCAAAAATACGACCAGGAAAGCAAAACATACAAAAGGCAAAACAGCTAAACATTTACGGATTGGCCTTCTAAGCGGTAGGTCGGGGGTTCGAATCCTCCCGGGCGCGCCAGCCCAGGACGCAAAAAGCCGGGGTTGCAGAGACCCCGGTTTTGTTACCCAGAGGCTGATCCGGTGCTTTTAACCCGTCCCGGCCAGCGGCTGGCCAGAACCCGGTCGAAGCTGTTGCGGGCTCGAGCTTTCATTTCCTCGACCGCCTTCCAGCTGGGTTGTTGCCGGGCCAGAATGGCCGAGGCCAGCAGGTTGGGGTCACCGGGCATGTCCAGACAGACGGCCCCGGCATCCTGGCAGAAACCGGCGACCTTAGGGTCGTAGGCAATGCCAGCAAAGGGCGTTCCGGCTGCCGCAGCCAGGATGGCCCCATGCAACCGTACCGAGACCACATAGCTGGCTTGGGCTAAGAGGTAGCTGACCCGGCGGGGGTCCCAGGCTAGCTCACGGGTGAAGCGGCTAAACCGTTCCAGTACCGGCTCATCGAAGCCGGGCTGCAACCCTAGGATGACCACCTCGTACCCCTCTGCCCGCAGCCGGTCGGCCAGCCTGTGCAGGTTGGCATTGGCCTCCTCCGTGCCGTATTTGGGCACCAGTACCACCATATTGGGCTCGCGTTCTACCGGTGGGGGGGAAAGCAGCAGGGCGGGGTCGGCACCTAGGTGGGCCTCGAGGCCGAGGCGTTGGGCGTAGGTCAGTGAGGTCACGTCGCGGAAGAGGCAAGGTACCCCGCGCAAAGCCCGTTGCACCCGGCGCTCACCCGCACGGCTCAAGGGGCCCAGCGATTGATTGAACACCCAGACCGCGCACCCTCGGCGACGGGCCAGGCCGAGGATGCTCAGGTAGTACCACAGGCTTAGGCTCGAGGTCTTGTCTTGCAACAGCCCTCCTCCGCCTGAGAGCAGCAGGTCCAGGCGGCCTAGGGCCTGCCAGACCGCCAGGGGGTGGCTACGCGAAACGGCCTCTACCCCATAGCGCTGGGCGGTTTCAGTGGGGTTGTGGGAGAAGACTACCGGCTGATGCCCTCGGGCCTTAATCTCCTGCACAATGGCCTCGAGGATGGCTTCGTCGCCTGCGTTTTGAAAGCCGTAATAGCCGCTAACCCCGATGCGCATCCTAGCCCTCCCCGTTCATCTTGGCATGCTGCCGCCTACTATGCGTTTACCTGAGCCACCATTGGCGTAGCCCGCGGATGATCCAAAGCCCTGCCCAGCCCAGGGCCAGCCCGATTAAAAGGCCGTTGACCACCCGAAAGAAGGAGATGCTGAGGGGGGTGTGGTAGTGGGAAAAGGTGTTGAGAATGGAGCCCATCCCCACCGCTACTAGCACCAGCAGGGCGTTTCTAAGCCAGTTGGGCCAGGGCAGCAGTAGGGCGATGGGGGCCAGGGCATGGGCGAAAATTTCTTTGAAGCGGGGCCGTACCATGACATCTTGAAGATAGGCCCGTAGTTGCAGCTCCCAGTCGGGCACCAGGGCGGGGGCCGCATCGTTGCCCCGGCGCAGCAAGGCCAGTCCCAGCACACCCAGCCCCAGTAGGGCCAGGCCCACCTCGCCCAGTTTGAGGGGATGCTGGTAGAGCTGGTTTAGGGCGGTCTTGAAGGCTGCGGGTAGGAAGGAAAGGGCCACCAGCAGAGGGGGGACCAAAAGGGTCAGCGAGACCCCGCGAAAAGGAGCCAGCCCCAGCACGCTTTGGGGCGTGCTTCCCAGGGCAGCCAGGAAGACTGCCCCAGCCAGGGAGTAAAGCACCGCGGCCAGCCACAAGCCTAGGCCACGCCGTTGCCGCTCGAGGAAGCCCAAAGCCGGAAAGACCATGGCAGCCAGCAGCGGCCCGGCCTCGCCTCGAGCCACCCCTAAGGCCAGTAAAACCAGAAACAAAACGACCGGAAGCCCTAGGGGCTGGGGCAGACCCAAGGCCAGCAAACCCAGTCCGGCCCCCACCCCAACCAGCGCAATCCAGCGCAGGGGGGATGGGGAGAAGTCGCGGGGAGTGGGTGGGCCAATGGGTACGCGAGAGCGCTCCAGGTCGTGCTTTAGCAGGCGTAAAAAGCTTTCGGTATCCTCTGGTTGTTTATATGGGCGTAAGTAGAGCAGTTGGTGGCCGCGCTCACGGGCGGCTAGCACGAACTTATCAGCGGTTTCAGCAGGGGAGAGCCGATCCTGCCACTCTGGGCGGATGCTGAAGAGCCGCTTTACCGGGAGGCTTCGGCTGAGCTCGGCAAAGCCGCGCTGGGGGGTGCCCTCGATCCAGGCGATGGGTCGGCCTGCGAGACCCTCGGCCACCCTCTCTAGGTTGTTTTTGTACCCCAGCACATCCAGCCCGGTGAAGATGACCGCATCGGCCTCGGGTGGAATCAGCACGCCATCGTAGCGGCGGTAGGGGTGGTCCAGAGGCCGGGCCGCTAGGTAGAAGCCCTGGGCTTTCAGCTCGCGGGCCAAGGCTAGGTCATAGCCCGCAGGGAAAAACTCCACGTTGACCGGGGTGGCCAGCCAGCTTTGGGTGCCAATCAACACTTTTTCTACGGGGATGTTCCAACGGGCAGGCAGAGCCTCGAGCCACTCCGCCGGGCCGGTGAGGTAGAACCAGCCGGGTTGAATCCGGGCGTTGGGGTAGAGCAGCCCCAGGGTGTTGGCGGGGTGGTAGGTTAGCACCCCTCGATTGACCCAGTTACGCACGGTCTGCTCGTAAAGGGCCACACCGTTGACGCCCAAGGCCCGGTAGGCCTCCATCTGCTCCAGGAAGGTTTTGCCGCTGAAGCGGGCCCGGTCGGCCACCTCCTCGCCGTCCATTAGCAGCACCACTGGCCCCGGGCGCTCGGCCTGCATCCGCGGCCAGAGGGCCGGGAGACTCAAAAGGGTGGCCACCACCACCCCCCAGCGCAGGAAGTGGGCCGCTCTCACCCTCGACCCCCCATCTGGATAGCGTTTTCAGTGGAAACCAGGCTACGCACCCGGGCGCTGAGCATAGCCAGGGCTTCCTGGTTGTGTCCCCCGTGGGGGATGATCACATCGGCATAGCGCTTGGAGGGTTCGACAAAGGAAAGGTGCATCGGGCGCACGTGCTCGAGGTACTGTTTGATCACGCTTTCCACGCTGCGGCCCCGCTCCATCAGGTCGCGCTGCAACCGTCGGATAAAACGCACATCGGCATCGGTATCCACGAAGACTTTGAGGTTCATCAAGGCCCGCAGCCGGGCATCTACCAAGAGCAGAATGCCCTCCAGCACCACCACCGGGGCAGGCCGAACCTCGAGGGTCTGGGGTGCACGGGTGTACTCCTTGAAGGAGTATATCGGCACCGCGACCGGCTGACCGGTCAAAAGCTGCTGGATATGGGCCAGGTAAAGCTCGAGGTCGAAGGCATCGGGGTGGTCGTAGCTGAGCTTTAGGCGCTCTTCAAAAGGTAGATGGGCGTTGTCTTTGTAGTAGTTGTCCATGGGCAGCAAGGCCACGTGCTGAGGCCCCACAGCCCGAACCACCGCTTCGGTAACGGTAGTTTTGCCACTGCCGCTTCCTCCGGCAATGCCAATCACAAAAGGCCGACTCACAAAGCCCATCATACGCCGGCTGGGTGCGGGGGACTACCGGGGTTTCCCTACCGCCGGGCCGCAACCCGCTGGCTCATTTCTTCGATCAAGGCGGCCACGGCTAAGCTGCGCTGAGCCTTTACCTGCCGTTCCCGCACGTTCACCGTACCGGCCTCGGCCTCCTTGTCGCCCACCACCAGGATCAGGGGGATTTTCTGTAGCTCAGCATCGCGGATTTTGGCGTTCATGCGTTCAGAACGGCTATCAATCTCCACCCGCAAGCGGTGCTTGCGCATCTCGGCGGCCACCTTCTGGGCGTACTCTAGATGCCGGTCAGCAATGGGTACCAGCACGGCTTGGATGGGGGAGAGCCACAAGGGGAAGTTGCCTGCGGTGTGCTCGAGGTAGAAGGCGAAGAAGCGGTCAAAGCTGCCCATAATGGCCCGGTGAATCACCACCGGGGTTTCCTTCTGCCCCTTTTCGTTGGTGAACTCCAGGCCAAAGCGCTCTGGTACGATAAAGTCGAGCTGGTTGGTGGCGATGGTTTCTTCCTTTCCCAGCACGCTGCGAATCTGCACGTCGAGCTTGGGGCCATAGAAGGTGGCCTCGCCGATGCCTTCTTCGTAGCGGGCCCCGGTCAGCTCGAGGGCCTTGCGAATAGCGGCGATAGAGTCGCGCCAGTTGTCGTTTTCCTGGCCGAACTTCTCTGGGTTGTTTTCAAAGTCGGGCAAGGAAAGGCGGAACCAGTAGTCGGAGATGCCGAAGTCGCGGTAGACCTCGTCGAAAAGCTGGATGACCTTTATAAACTCCTCGGTGACCTGGGCCCTGGAGCAATAGATGTGGGCATCGTTTTGGGTGAAGCCTCGAGCCCGGGTCAGGCCGGTGAGGGTGCCTGAAAGCTCGAAGCGGTAAACCGTGCCAAACTCGGCCAGGCGCAAGGGCAGCTCGCGGTAGCTGCGGGGCCGGGCCTTATAGATGATGTGGTGATGCGGGCAGTTCATCGGCTTGAGGTAGTACTCCTCTCCCTCAATCTCGATGGGTGCGTACATGTCGTCTTTGTAGTAGGGCAGGTGGCCTGAGGTGTAGTAGAGCCGCGCGTTGGCGATGTGCGGGGTGTAGACGTAGTGGTAGCCGTGCTCCTGCTCCTTCTCGTACATGTAGTTTTCCATCTGGCGCCGGATGAAGGCGCCCCGGGGTAGCCACAAGGGCAGCCCTTTGCCTACCTCCTCGCTGATGGTGAAGAGCTCCAGCTCGGCTCCCAGCCTGCGGTGGTCGCGCTTTTTGGCCTCTTCCTGCTGCCAGAGATAGTGCTCCAGCTCCTCCTTGGTGCGAAAGGCAATGCCATAGATGCGCTGGAGCATGGGGCGCCTGGCGTCGCCTCGCCAGTAGGCACCCGCAATGCTGGTTAGCTTGAAGTGGGGGGGGATGCGGCCCGTGCTGGGCACGTGGGGCCCCCGGCACAGGTCGGTGAAGCCAAAGCGCTCGTCGCCTTGCCTGTAAAAGCTGATCTCTTCGTCTTCCGGCAGGTCTTGGATGAGCTCGGTTTTGTAGGGGTCAACCCCCTCGTAGCGCTGGAGGGCCTCGCTCCTGGGAAGGACGAAACGCTCGAGGGGTAGGTCGGCGGCCAGAATCTGCCGCATCTTTGCCTCGATGGGGGGCAGGTCTTCTTCGTGTAGTGGCTCTGGGGCGTCTATATCGTAGTAAAAGCCGTTTTCGATAACCGGCCCGATGGCCAGCTTGACCTGCTCTGGGGCATAGCCGCGCTCAGCGAAGAGCTCCCGCACCGCCTGGGCCATCACGTGGGCCAGGGTATGGCGGAAAAGTTGGGCGTACTCAGGGTCTTTATCGGTTAGGATGCGCAGCTCGGCCCGCTCGGGCAGGGGTTTGAAAAGGTCGTAGAGCTCGCCGTTGACAATAGCCCCCACTGCTGCTTTGGCCAGACCAGGGCCAATCGCTTTAGCGGCATCGGCAGCGGTGGCACCGGGCTTCAGCTCTAGGGTTCGTCCATCGGGTAGCACAGCTTGCATAGGCACCTCAAACAAAAATTCCCGGCTTTCTGGCCGGGAGAACCTCTAAAACCCATTTAGAGATTCTCCCTGGGCCTATTCGTCTGCCGAGAAGCCATTCCTGCAAAGAGTCTACGCCCCGACGGCAGGCCCGTCAAACCTACAGCAGCGGCTTTAGCGGGCAGGCCCTACCGGTTCCAAAAGCTTTAGCCGACGCCCGGCGTATAAAGCCCAGGCGTAGCAGAGAGCAGCCACGACCATAGGCCCGGTGTAGCCTACCCGGTCGGCTAGCAGGCCCCCTAGCACGGGCGAAAAGGCCAAGAGCCCTACAATGGTGTTGGAAAGGCCAATGTACGAACTGCGGGCATCGGTAGGGGCCAGGTTGACCAGGTAAGTGGCGGTTCCTACCCCAATGGCGGCCAGATAGGCTCCTTGTAAAGCGAACACCACCCAGAAGCTTGAAGGGCTCAGTAAGAGGGCCAGGAGGGGGGCCAGCGCCCCTAGGCCGGCCCCAATCAGGATCAGGCTGCGGGAGCCAAAGCGGCGGGAGAGGCGCGCCCACAGCAGGTTGGAAAGCACCGAGGCCAGGGTGTACACCATCAGGTAGACCCCGATCTCGCCTTTGTGGCCCAGAACCCGCACCGCGTAGGCGGCGTAGAAGGGCTCTACCATGCTGGCTAGGGCCAGCAGGATGCGCACCCGTAGGAAGCGACGGAAATAGAAATCGCGAAAGGGTAGGCTTAGCGAGATGCGCTCGCGGCGCACTTCTTTGTCGGGCGGTTCGTGGATTTGGCCGAAGATATGCCAGCCATAAGCAAACACCAGGGTGCCCAGGGTGAAGAGCAGGGCGTAGGGGTAGGGAAAGGGCAGCGGGAGCTCGAGGATGTAGCGTACCAAAAAGCCCGCCAGGAAAGCCAGCGCCCCTCCGACCAGGTTACGCATGGCGAAAAGCCCACTGCGGCGCTCCATGGGAATGGTTTTGGCAATAGTCTCCCAGAAGGGCAGGCTGGAGAACCCGGTGAAAAAACCATTGAGCCCCAGCCCAAGAGCGAAGACCCACAGCAATAGGTCGGGGTGCTGGCCCAGCACAAAGCCGCCCAGGGCCACCAGGGCTAGGCTAGCTACCCGCAGCAGGGCCATCCGGCGGTAGAGCGTTACCTTGACTGGCAGTCGGGCCACGTAGGCGGCCAGGAAAACCTGAGGCACCATCGAGCCTGCATTGAGCAAGGAGGGCAAAAGCCCAATCATCCAGTTGGCTGCCCCGAGCTTGGCGGCAAAGGAGGCCAGGACGATGGAACCGTTGAAAAAGGCATCGCCCAACAGCACGAACCAACCATTGAGCATTGCAAAACGGTAGTTGCGGTCTTTTAGGTCTAGAATACCGGGCGTGTCGGTTTTGCTCATCCCTACGCTGGGCCCCTTTCACATTCTGCACCCGCGCTACAACGGGGCGACCATAGTGGAGCTGGTTCGACTCTACCAGCCCCATAGAATAGGCCTGGCTTCGTATAGCTCTGAGGAGTTGGCCGCGGGAAGCTGGCGCGACCAACACGATATCCCATTGTTCCACGTTTTGCCCTGGGCTGAAAGGGCCAAAGTGCCGGTGGAGGCCCTGGATGCCCAGGCTTACCTTAAAGTTCAGGCTGAGCAGTTTCGCGAGGCCCTGGGCCAGTACCCCAAGGGCCAGCAGATTCTGGCTCAGGCAGCGCACCTAGAGGAAGGCCTGCGGGAACTACTCTGCCGCCCCCATACCCCTGCCGACTTCACCCAGGCCCCGTTGATTGAGGCTTTGCGAGTTTACCATCGGGAGTACGAGCGGTTTTTCGGCGAGGGGCCAGCCACCGGTTTCCGGCAGAGGCGTATGCAGCAGGTGGCCGAGCGCCTAGGGAGCAGCCAAGGGCGCTGGGCGGTGTTGGTGGACCTGCTCGATTACCCATTGCTTCTGGAAAGCCTACCGCAGGGGGTTTGCCAGCTACCCCAGGATCACCCCCCTACTGAGCTCGAGCGCCAGCGCAGCATTCTAGACCGGGCCTGGCAGCTTCACGAGGCCGACGACTGGGCGGTGTTGCTCCAGCAGCTAGGAAAGGTGGAAAGCCCCGAGGCCTTGTACTGCGCGGCCCAGATTTACCTGGCCGCGGGCCAGCCGGAAGACGCTTTTGCCTTGCTGGAAGAGTTAGTCCACAGCGATTTTCAATACCCTGAATATCTACCGGGCTATACCCTGGCCCGCTATGGACAGCTTGCCGACTTGTTGGGCCAGCGGGAGAAGGCCCTGCGGGCCTACCGGGCGGTGCTGGGGCTTTCCTGGGCCCCGCAGGAGGCTCGGGAGATGGCCCTGGCTGGTCAGCGCACCCCGTTTCGGCTGGGCTGAGGGTTTATTCGCCCAGGTGGCGTAGAAGCTTGGGCGACCAGAAGCCTAAAAGCTGCATCTGGCCGGGGTGGGGAGAGCCTTGGAGCAGGGCCACCCCTCCTTTTTTGAAGGGGAAGCTCGAGGCCTCTTTCTGCCCGGTCAGTAGCCAGGCGCATAGCTGGCCCAACCAGGGTTCGTGGCCCACCAAAGCCACGGTTTCACCGTAGAGCTCCTGCAAGAGTTCGGGGCCAGGTTCGGTGGCCAGGTGTGGGGTCACCTGGCTTTTCCCCTCGAGCAGACCCACCAGCAGATCGGCGGTCTGGACTGCGCGGAGCAGGGGGCTGTGGTAGAGATGATCAAAGGTCACGCCCAGCCGCTTTAGCCCCCGCACCACCCCTTTGAAGCGCGCAATGCCCTCGGCTGAGAGCGCTCGGGCTGCGTCGGGCTGGTCCGGCTGGGCCTCCTCGGCGATGGCGTGGCGGATCAGGTAGAGTTTCATGGTCGTGCTTGCTTGGCACGGTCATCATACCGCAGGCGGGGTTGCCCTGGCTTCCATTGGTAAGATACGGACGTTATGGCAGACAACACCCGTGCTTTGATGGAAGAGCTCCTGGCCGAGATGGAGGAGCGACGCAAGCGCATCCTGGCTGGGGGGGGGCCAGAGCGGGTTAAGAAGCAGCACGAATCGGGCAAGATGACCGCCCGTGAACGCATCAATTACCTGCTCGATGAAGGTAGTTTTGTTGAGTTGCAGCCTTTTGCCGAGCATCCCGAGAGTGAGCTAATGCGCGGTGTGCACGCCCCAGCCGACGGGGTGGTCACCGGCTATGGGCAGATTAACGGGCGTCTGGTTTTCGTCTTCAGCCAGGACTTTACCGTGTTGGGTGGCAGCCTGGGCAAGACCCACGGGCAGAAGATCGCCCGGCTAATGGACATGGCAGCCAAGGTGGGGGCCCCGATTATCGGCCTCAACGATTCGGCAGGGGCCCGCATCCAGGAAGGGGTAGACAGCCTTTCTGGTTATGGTGAGGTCTTCTACCGCAACGCCATCTACTCTGGGGTGGTGCCGCAGATATCGGCTATCCTGGGGCCCTGTGCAGGTGGGGCGGTGTACAGTCCGGCCATCACCGACTTTGTGCTGATGAGCAAGGGGATCAGCTACATGTTCATTACCGGGCCCGAGGTGATCAAGAGCGTAACCCGCGAAGAGGTGAGCTTCGAGGAGCTGGGTGGTTCTGCCGTGCACACCACCAAGTCGGGGGTGGCCCACCTCGAGTGCGAGGGTGATCAGGGCGTCTTGGACACCATCAAAAAACTACTCACCTACCTGCCGCAGAACGCCCGCGAAACCCCGCCCCCCAGGCCCACCCAGGACCCCAAGAGCCGCAAAACCCCCGAGCTATTAGAGCTGGTACACCCCGACCCCCGTCGGCCCTACAGCATGCACCAGATTATCCAGACCATTGTGGACGATGGTGAGTTTTTAGAGCTTCAGCCCAACTTTGCCAAGAATATCCTGATCGGGTTTGCCCACCTAGGGGGGCAGAGCGTAGGTATTGTGGCCAACAACCCTCGCTTCATGGCTGGGGCGCTGGACATCAACGCCTCTGATAAGGCCGCCCGCTTCATCCGCACCTGCGATAGCTTCAACATCCCCATTCTTACCCTGGTGGATGTGACCGGTTTTCTACCAGGGGTGGCCCAGGAGCACCAAGGCATCATCCGCCACGGGGCCAAGATGCTCTACGCCTATGCCGAGGCCACCGTACCCAAAATCACCCTGATAACCCGCAAGAGCTATGGGGGTGCCTATCTGGCTATGAACTCGCGCGATATGGGAGCCGATGTCGTGCTAGCCTGGCCTACCGGGGCAGTGGCGGTGATGGGGGCCGAGGGAGCGGCCAACATCATTTATCGCAAGGAAATCCAGTCCTCGCCTGACCCTGTGGCCACCCGCCAGGCTAAGATTGCTGAGTATAAAAAGGCTTTCGACAACCCCTATGTGGCGGCTAGTCGCGGTTATATTGACGACGTGATTGATCCCAGCGAGACCCGCTACCTGCTCATCCGCCACTTTGCGATGCTGGCCCACAAGCAGGAGGAGCGTCCCTATAAGAAGCACGGGAACATTCCCTTGTGATACCCGCCACCCTGGCGGTGTCTGAAGGGGAGCCCTGGTAAGACCACATCCCCTGGCTTGAGGATGAAGAGAAGGCTGTGGTCGGTATCCGGGCTACCTGCCGGTTTAGCGCTGTACTAGGCGCACAATAGCCAGCAACCCCAGGCTTTGCAAAAGAGGGAAGGCCATCAGGGTAAAAGCACCGGGCCAAAGGGCGAAGAGGGCGATGGGGACTACGGTAGCCAAAAGGCTAATCCACATCAGTTCGCCCCGGCCCCGCTGCCTGAGCAGGCGATAGACGATGTAGTTGTTGATCAGGGCGAAGAGCAAAAGCAGAATCCAAGCCAGCACAAAAGTATTCATCGGCTTGATTCTACGCCACCTATCTTTTGGGCTTGAAGGAAGCCGGGTCAACCGATAAACTTGTACCCAGTTCAACTTTTTGTTTTGATGGGAGACCCTATGCTCACTATCCCGGAAAAAATCGCCTTCCTCCTCCTGCTTTTGGCCTCTTTTTACTTTGGTGGGGGTGCGCTTTACCGCGTTTACCGGGCCATCCGCCGGGGCCAGCCAGAAGACCGTTTTGACCGGCTTCCAGCCCGATTGGGTCGGGCTTTGTGGCAGACCCTGACCATGCAGACCGTCTTCAAAAAGCGGCCTTGGGTCAGCCTGCTGCACGCGTTTGTGTTCTACGGCTTCGTTTTTTACCTGAGCGTGAACCTGGTGGACGTCTTGGAAGGGTTTTTCCCCTTCAAGGCACGGGGAGGCTTCTGGAACGGCTATAACCTGGTGGCCGACCTACTCACCGCCCTTATCCTGTTGGGGATTGTGGGCCTGATGATTCGGCGTTTTTCTGCCCTGGGCCGCAAGACTTTTAGCTGGAACGAAAAGACCCCCCTGCATGAAAAGGTACGCCAAGGGATTCCGCGCGACTCGGCCATTGTAGCTGGGTTCATCTTTTTCCACGTGGGTAGCCGCCTGCTGCATAAAGCTGCCCAGGCTGCCAACCTCGAGCACGGCCCCGACCCCTACCAGCCGGTGGCCTGGTGGGCCTCGGCTTTGTTCATGGGGGTGGATGTGGATCAAATCGTGATCCTCGAGCACCTCTTCTGGTGGTTTGCCCTGGGCTCTATCCTGCTCTTTATCCCCTACTTTGCCCGCTCTAAGCACATCCACCTGTTTCTCGCCCCGCTCAACCTGGCCTTCAAGAAAGAGAAGCCGGGGGCGCTCACACCCATTGCCCCAGATTTCGAGGCCCTGGAGAAAATGGAGAAGTTTGGGGTGGCCCGGCTGGAAGACTTCACCTGGCCCCGTCTTTTAGACGCCTATAGCTGCATCATGTGCAACCGCTGCCAGGAGGTCTGCCCAGCCTACACCACCGGCAAAGCCCTTTCGCCCTCGGCCATCCTTATCAACGAGCGCTACGAGCTAAACCGCATCCTGCCGGATTTCGCTGCTGGGAGGGAAAGCCCTCGCCCGCTTTTGGCGTTTGCCCTCAACAGCGAGAGCCTCTGGGCCTGTACCACCTGCAATGCCTGTGTGGAGGTTTGCCCGGTGGGCAACGAGCCGATGCTGCACATCCTGGATGTGCGGCGCGAACAGGTGATGATGCAAGGGGTCTTCCCCGCCCAACTCAACAATGCCTTCAAGGGTATGGAGCGCAACGGCAACCCCTGGAACCTGGGGGCCGACAAGCGCCTGGCCTGGGCCGAGGGACTGGGCTTCGAGGTGCCCACCGTGGAGCAGAACCCCGAAGCCGAGGTGCTCTACTGGGTGGGCTGTGCCCCGGCCTACGACCCCCGGGCCCAGAAGACCGCCCGGGCCTTTGCGGAAATTTTGCAGGCTTCCGGTCTCCGCTGGGCCGTTTTGGGCAAACGGGAAAAATGCACCGGTGATGCAGCGCGGCGTGCGGGAAACGAGTTCTTATTCATGCAGCTTGCTGCCGAAAACGTAGAAACCCTAAATGCAGCTATGCAGGCGCGGCCTAAGACCATTGTGACCACCTGTCCGCACTGCTTTCACACTTTGGCCAACGAGTACAAGGATTTTGGCGGCCACTACCAGGTCAAGCACCATACCGAGTTCATCGCGGAGCTAATCGGGGCACGGAAACTTGAGCTTCTGCCGATGAAGGGTGAGGTCACCTACCACGACCCTTGCTATCTGGGGCGGCACAACGGGGTATTCGCTCCTCCTCGAGCGGTTCTTCAGGCGGCCGGCCTAAAGCTGCACGAGCCTGTCCGCCACGGCCCTAATAGCTTCTGCTGCGGTGCCGGTGGAGCCCAGTTTTGGAAGGAGGAGGAGCCGGGCCAGGAACGGGTTTCCACCAACCGCTACCGCGAGCTCAAAGGGACGGGGGCTTCTACCATTGCGGTAGGCTGCCCCTTCTGCATGCAGATGATGAACCTTGAGACGGCCCAAGAACCCGAGGGCCAGGCCCCGCAGGTGTTGGATATCTCCGAGCTGGTGGTGCAGAACCTCAAACGCAGACCCTCTGATGCGGCTGCCGACTGAGCCCCTATTGAAGCCTTAAGGGGCTATGAGTAGACTGGGCCTGTACCGCCATACTCCCCGATGGGCTCGCCCAGGCGAGGTCTCACAGCGTGGGGGTCGGTACGGATACAGTGGAGGCCAAGATGGCTAAAATTCGGTTGGAACACGTGTACAAGCGCTTCGGCAAGGTCACGGCGGTTAAGGATTTCAACCTCGAGACCGAGGACGGTGAGTTTGTGGTCTTCGTGGGGCCCTCGGGCTGCGGCAAGACCACCACCTTGCGCATGATCGCCGGTCTGGAAGATATTAGTGAGGGCAAGCTCTATATCGGCGACCGTCTGGTCAACGATGTCCCCCCCAAAGACCGGGACATCGCCATGGTCTTTCAAAACTACGCCCTTTACCCCCACATGAACGTCTACGAGAACATGGCCTTTGGCCTGCGCCTGCGCCGGGTGCCCAAAGACGAGATCGATCGCCGGGTCAAGGAGGCAGCCCGCATCATCAAGATCGATCACCTGCTGCACCGCAAGCCCCGCGAGCTATCGGGCGGGCAGCGCCAGCGGGTGGCCATGGGTCGGGCCATCGTGCGTGAGCCTAAGGTCTTCCTCTTCGACGAGCCCCTTTCCAACCTCGACGCTAAGCTGCGGGTGGAGATGCGGGCCGAAATTGCCAAGCTGCAGCGCCGCCTGGGGGTTACCACCGTCTATGTCACCCACGACCAGGTTGAGGCCATGACCTTGGGCCAGCGCATCGTAGTGATGAAGGATGGCGAGGTTTTGCAGGTCGACACCCCCCTGAACCTCTACGACTTCCCCGAAACCAAGTTCGTGGCTGGTTTCATCGGCTCACCCTCCATGAACTTTCTGCGCTCGAGGGTGCAGGTGGAGGGGGGGCAGGCCTACTTTGTGGGCGATGGCTTCAAGGTCAAGGCCAACCCCATCCTGGGCGAGAGCCTGATGCCCTACAACGGCAAAGAGGTCTGGATGGGTATCCGCCCTGAGCACATCGGTCTTAGGGGCTGGACCACCATTCCCGAGGGGGACAACCTGGTCAAGGGCCAGGTGGAGGTGGTGGAGCCTCTAGGGGCCGATACCGAGGTGCACGTGGATGTGGGGGGGCATATGCTTACCGCCAAAGTGGATGGCCACGCGGTAGTGCTACCGGGCGATACGGTCGAGCTGCTGGTAGACACCGGCAAGCTCCACGCCTTTGAGGTGGACGGGCACGAGAAAGCCATCGGGCACGCCATGGCCCGGGATAGCCGCACCGCGGCCCGGGTTTAGCTCTACCCCTGGCGCAACCCCGGTCGGAAGGCCGGGGTTATTCTGGTTTTGCCCGCTAGCCAAAACGCTCCCACCAGGCCTGCAGGGCTGGTTCGGGGGGATGGGCACCGTCGGTAGTGCAGGTAATGGCGGCTAGATGGGAGGAAGAGGCCAGAATGACCGGGAGCTGAGTGCCGTTCCAGGCGAGTAAATCTACCCTCGAGCCGATCTCCTGCTTCAGGAGGCCGTAGATTAGCCCTGCGGTAAAGGCGTCGCCGGCCCCAATGGTGTCTACCACGTTCACCTTAACTGCTGGCACCCGCACCATACGGGTACGGAAGGCTGCCATAGCTCCAAGAGCCCCCAGGGTGAGTACGGTGATCGGTGCGCCCAGCTCCACCAAGCGCTCGAGGAGGGTCTGAGGGTCGCTGCCTGCGTTGGGGAATAGGAGCCGGGCGTCATCCAGGCTGGCTTTAAAAACGGAAATATAGGGCATATAGCGCCAGAGCTGTTCCCAGTAGGCCTCGTTGGGTGGAGTGTGCAGATTGGGGTCGAAGCTGACCAGCACATCGTGTTCCCGGGCGATTTCCAGCAAGTCTTGGATCCCAGCCGTATTGCGTGGTTCAAAGGCCGAATAAGAGCCGAAGTGGAACCAGCGAGCCCGGGCCATTGCCGCGCTGTCGGGGTTAAAGCGCGTATCGCCAAAGCAGCGGTAAAAGGAAAACCGCGCCTCGCCTTCGGCGTTTAACTCAGCTAAACTTAGGGGGGTAGTCACGCCGGGCAGCTGTTGAATAAAGCGGGTCTCAATTTTGCGTTCGGCAATGCGTGCCAGCGCCCACTGGCCCAGGAAGTCCTGGCCTACTTCCCCCACAAAGCGGGTGGGAACCCCAACCTTAGCCAGTATGGAGGCGGTATTCAGGGCTGAACCCCCTAGAACACCTGTATAGGCTAGGGCGGAGCCAGAGGCCTGGTTCCGACCGATTAGGTCTATCAAGATTTCCCCTGTAAGGACAACCATAAACCCTTCAATAATCTAAGAAACTGTTGTAAAAGTCCGCAATACTGGAAGGGTGATGCCTACACGTAGATTTTACCCCAGCGACCTCTCGGACGCAGAGTGGTGTAATCGGTCAACACATGTGAGACTGGGGAACCGACTCCTCCTGCATCTTAGCTAAATACTCCAAGGGAGCAAGACCCCCCAGGGCCATGTGAGGCCTTCGGCGGTTGTAGTGGTCCAGGTAGGCATCCAGCTCTGCCTGTAGCTCGCTGAGCCGGGGGGGCAGAGGCCGGGTATAGAGCTCCTCCCTAAAGGTCCGTTGCACCCGCTCCACGTGACCATTGAGTTTAGGACTCCTCGGCGGCAGCACAAACAAGGCAATCCCCAGAGCACAGCAGGCCTCCTCAA
>NZ_AUHY01000064.1 GCF_000423425.1 Meiothermus rufus DSM 22234
CTTTCCTTTGCCGGTAGAGTCCCGAGGCTTTTTTTAGGACCTCCAGCTCCAGGGCCATCTGGCCGACCAAGCGTTCCAGTTCGCGGACGCGGGCCTCTTGTTCTGCGCAGCTATGGGAGAAGGCGGCATGGGCGTTATCCAAGAACGCCCGTTGCCACCTGTAGAGCACGGACTCTGCGACCTCGTGAGCTCGGCAGGCTTCGGCCACGGTCCTTTGACCCGACAAGACCTCCAACACAATTTTTACCTTTTCCTTCGCTGACCACCTGCGCATCTCGCTACCCCTTCAGGCTACACCCCTCGGTCTCTCTCTTGGGGTGGTCCAAATTTGGGGCAGCACTTCAAGCATCACCAAATACTCTCCACTCAAGATGAGGAATTCTCTCTCTTGCGATCCGAATGGCCTTGGCCGCTTCTTCAAACCCCTTCCACCTAGCTCTGCGGCCACCATATGAAAGCACAACGAACTTCTCTCTTGGATCTGGGGGGGTTCCATCCGGGAAAAATACATTATGATCTATCGCGTTCGTACATACAGGTACATCTTTGCATACCTCTTCTCTAAGCTTGGCTGAAAGCCAAGTTGAATTGGCAATAAGATTTAAATCTGGTAAATAATACGATGTAAGAGCATCCAAGTGGGCAAGCTTGGGAAAATCGCTCTCTACATCGAAATATGGTTCATAGTGTTGGCAAAAGTAAAACTTTTTCCCAGAACCATAAAGGTGCACAAGCGCTGCTGTCTGATATGAGGTTGCCATACTTATATCGGACGAAGGAATAGCCTGTTCACGCAAACCCTCAATCTGTCGAGCACGACGATAACTATACGGTGCCCATCTAGAAAAAGGGTACAAGGACATACCTATGACTTCTTTTATAGTTACCTTGTCTCGCTTTGCCAAAGCCCCTAAAAAGCGAAGAGAGGTGGTTGCTAGGTTCGATTTTTTATATCGAAATAACTCAAATTCTGGTTTGAACCACTGTGGAGCAGGCGAAGGTTCTATAGGAATCACCCTCACTATGTGACCCTTTCTTACCAGCCCATTGGCGTACTCAAAAGTAGTCAGGAGGCCTCCGCTAAACTTATGTGCATCAAAGCTTGGAACAAAAATATTCACGGTTGCCACTTAACGACCCCCTATCTCACTAAATATAGTGAGTGCGCGAGCTACAGCCTGATCCATGTTGTAGTAACGGTAGTCACCAAGGCGACCTGCAAAGATAACTCTACCTTCTAATTCCTTCTGTGCCAACTCTTTGTAAAGCCTGTATAGGGATTGGTTTTCTTCTCGAGGGACAGGATAATAGGGTTCATTCACCACTGGGTCATAGGCTTCCGGGTACTCTACCACCAATGTAGTTCCAGGGCAAACTTGTCCACTTAATCGCTTAAATTCTGTAATCCGCGTGAAATCATACTCGTTCGGATAGTTCAAAGTTCCCACATTCTGATGCCACTCTTCAGATAAATGAAGGAACTCAAAACGCAAACTACGATACGGTAAAGAGCCTTTGGTAAAACCGAAGAACTCGTCGATAGGTCCCGTGTAAATCATTCGGTTAAAATATACTTCGCCAGCAATTTCACGGTAGTCCGTGTTGAGAAGCACCTTAATATTCTTGTGGGCAAGAATGCGCTGGAACATAACTGTATAACCGTGCTTGGGCATAGCTTGGTATGTATCCTGAAAGTAGCGGTCATCCCGAGAAATATACACAGGCACCCTTCCCGTAACACTTGGATCTAGTTCCTCGGGTTTTAGTCCCCATTGCTTAAGGGTGTATCCGTAAAAGATATTTCTATAAATGTAGTCTGCCAAAAAGCGCATTTCGACATCGTCAGTCTCCTTCATCTTTAGGATAGGCACCTTAACCCCAAAGCCATATGTGCGGATCAGTTTTTCTTCTAGCCGCTCTGCATATTTAGGCGGGAAGAGGGCATATAAGGAGTTCAAGTTGAAAGGAACTGGAACCAGTTTGCCTTCAACCGAAGCCAAAACGCGATGGTAGTAAGGGCGCCACTCAGTAAACTGGGAAAGGTAGTCCCAAACCTTGCAGCTATTGGTGTGAAAAATATGGGGTCCATATTTATGGACAAGAACCCCATGTTCATCGTAGAAATCATAGGCATTTCCCCCAATGTGATTTCTTCTGTCTACCACCAACACTTTTTGGCCAAGCTGCGATGCAATTCGCTCTGCAAGGACAGCCCCTGTAAAACCTGCACCTACTATTAGCCAGTCTACTTTCATAACTTTTTCCCTCCCAACAGCCAGGGGCTCTTACCTGTGAGCCAAAGGTAGAGCATAATGGCAAAAGTCACAAACACTTCAACCAAAACCACAGCATAAGCCATACCCATATAAGACCATCTGGGCACCAAGAGAAGGGCCAACCCCAAATTAAGGAGGCCCGCACACAAGATTACAGCATTAAAGGGCCTATCAAGCCGCAAAGCCAGCATCCACTGGATGCCCAAAGCATTGCTGAGAGCTATCAGAGGAAGCAAAAACGCCAATACGCGCATTGCCGGAACAGATTCCCCAAAATCAGGCCCCAGCAAAAGCAGAACAATCCAAGGAGCTAGAAAAACTACTGCACCAGCCAACAAACCGCCCCCTATTCCCATAGCCTTAACAACTCGTTTAGCCAAGATTCCAGCCTGAATCGGCGAGTGGTTTACAAGATGACTTATTCGGGGGAAAAAAACCCGATTCAAAGGCTCCAGCAAGCCCAGAAAAGCCTTAGTCAGGCGCTCGGCACCCGCATAGTAGGCAACCGTTTGAGGAGAGACAAAAAGCCCTAGAATAAATGCGTTACCCACAGTGTAGAGGCTAACTGCAGCTCGAAAGAAAAAAAGACCCCAGCCAGAACGCAAGGCTTCTAGACTGGAAGCCACACTGGGCCAAGCGAAACCCACCTCTCTCCAAGCCAACCACATAGCCACGCCGCTAGACAGGGTGGAGGCTACTCCCTGAACAAAAAGAACCCACCAAGCATCAGAAGGAGAGCGAACCAAAAGAAAAATCATCACAACCGCTAAACTTTTGCTGAAAACCTCTAAAGCAGCTACGAACCGAAGACGCTCCAACCCCTGAAAAAACCAGGCAGGGCTAAAAGCAAGGGCCACCCCCCAAAACACCCCTGACCACAGAAGCCTTCGATCCTCCCTTAGGCTAGGTACTAACTCCGCAAAAAAAGCCGTTACTCCAAGCGCTAGAAGGGCCAAGATTAGCTTGGCCCCCAAAACACTGGACAAAATTTGCTTTAGTCGCATTCGATCTTCTCGATAGCGGGCTACTTCCCGTGTAGCCGATAGAACAAAGCCGTACTCCACTAAAAGGCTTAGATACTGGGCAAAAGACTGCACGATAGCCAGCAGCCCCCACCCCCCTGGCCCCAAAACTCGCGCTAGATAAGGCAGCATAAGCAAGGGGAGAACATAGTTCGCCACTTGAACCCCATATAGGGCCAGTAGGTTTTGCCCCGTTCGACTACCAATGAACCGGCGCACTCCAAGCATATTCGCTATCAGCTAATCCTCACGACTGCTTACTCGCTTTTTCTCCCCCCTGCTAGGGGATTCCATAAACGGAAAACAGAAATAGCCTATATACCAGATACTTATAAAGCAACCACAAATGCACATCCGGATTTGGAAAACTGCAATCCCAGTACGAACAAATCCCATCTCATCCGGGCTCTCCCAACCAGCCTTTGGCTACATGCAGGATGGCCTCGGCCTGGGCCAGGGCAGCCTCAGCCTCGCTTTGGGTATAGGCCTCGGCAGGGGTGAGTTCGGCCAGAGCATCGGGGTAGCGGGTGGGGATGTACAACTTGTCCAAGGCCAATGCCGCTTCAAGAAGCGGGCTAAAGCGCCCTTTGGCTTCTTCTGGCATCTCCCGCACCAACCGCCCCAGCGAGTGGCCCCAAGGGTCGGCATCCTGGGCCAGCCAAACGGCTTTCAAGGCCTTCTCCCCGGCCTGCTGCGCGTAGAAAGCTGCTTGAGCACACTTGGCCCCGGCGAGCAAAACCCGGGCGGCCTCGAGGTCATCCTCGGCCTGGCGCAGCCAGCGCAGGGCCTCACGTCGCTGTTTCTCCACGCTCATAAATAAGCCTTGCCTCCCTCATCACCCCACGCAGGAAGGGTAGCTCGCGCCGGGCGGCGAACTCCTCCGGGGTAAGCACCACCGCCTCCACCGGCAGCGGTAGTGCCCGCAGGGCCCAGAGCACCCGGCCAACCCGCTCCAAGGGGGGCAGATCGGTCGGCCAGAGCACCAGCAGATCCAGGTCGGAGCGGCGGGTGGCCGTTCCCCGGGCGTGTGAACCAAAGAGGTAGACCCGCTCCACCCCCAGCGCCTTCAGGGCCTCGCGTGCTGGCTCGAGCCAGTCCATCCCGGCCCGTATGCTAGCATACGCAACCGGAGGTAGGCAGCCATGCCCTTCAAGTTTGAACCCTTAACTATTCCCGAAGTCGTCTTGATCGAGGCCCAAGCCTTCCCCGACGCCCGGGGGTTCTTTATGGAGACCTTCAAGCACTCGGCCTTCGCCCAGGCGGGCATCCGGAAGAGCTTTGTGCAGGATAACCTCTCCTGCTCCCGCCGGGGCACCCTGCGGGGCCTGCACTACCAGATGAACCCTTCGGCCCAGGGCAAGCTGGTGGCCTGTTTGCAGGGGGAGATTTTCGATGTGGCGGTGGATCTGCGCCGCGGCTCGCCCACCTATGGCCAGTGGGTGAGTGCGGTACTGAGCGCGGAGAACCGCCGTATGCTCTGGGTACCGGAGGGCTTCGCCCATGGTTTCCAAGCCCTGCAGGACAACACCCTGGTCTGGTACAAGGTCACCGCCGAGTACGCTCCCTCGAGCGAGCGGGGCCTCCGCTGGGACGACCCCGCTTTGGGCATCCCCTGGCCCCTGGCGGAAGGGGCCCTACTCTCCCCAAAGGACGCGGTGCTGCCCACCCTGGCCCAACTAGAGGAGAAAGACAACAACTTCGTGTACGAGGTGCGCGTATGAAAACTCTGCTGGTCACTGGAGCCGGAGGCTACATCGGCAGCGTGCTGACCGGGATGCTGCTGGAGGCAGGCTACCGGGTGCGCGCCCTGGATCGCTATTTCTTTGGCCCCACCCTGCAATACCTCCAACCCAACCCCAACCTCGAGGTGATCAAGGCCGACGTGCGCGACTTTGACCCTGGGCTATTGGAGGGGGTCTGGGGGGTCATCGACCTGGCCGCCCTGTCCAACGACCCAGCCGGCGAGCTCGACCCCGAGACCACCCTGGCCATCAACCACCGCGGGCGGGCCCGGGTGGCCCGCCTGGCCAAGGAGCGGGGAGCCAGGCGGTATGTGCTGGCCTCGAGCTGCAGTGTCTATGGCTTCCAGGAGGGCCTCCTGGATGAAGCCTCCCCCACCCGACCCCTCACCACCTACGCCGAGGCCAACCTCCGGGCCGAAGCCTCTAACCTGCCGCTGGCCGACGAGAGCTTCTGCGTGACCGCCTTGCGCCAGGCCACCGTCTACGGGCTTTCACCCCGGATGCGCTTCGATCTGGCCATCAACGGCATGACCCTGGGCCTGTGGAAAGAGGGCCGGATTCCCCTGTTGCGCGACGGCACCCAGTGGCGCCCCTTCGTGCACGTGCGGGATACCTCGCGGGCCTTTTTGGCCGTTTTGCAAGCCCCTAAAGAAAAGGTCAACGGGCAGATCTTCAACGTGGGCTCTGAAGCGCAAAACTACCAAATCCTGCCCCTAGCCGAGGAGATCGCCCAGGCCCTGGGCAAGCCCTTCCAGTTCGAGTGGTACGGGCTGCCCGACCACCGCTCCTACCGGGTGAGCTTCGCCAAAATCCGCGATACCCTGGGCTACACCCCCCAGTTCACCCCCAGCGACGCCGCGCGGGAGATCGCCCAGGCCTTAGAAGCGGGCCAGGTGGTGCCCGACGACCGGACCATCACCCTCAAGTGGTACAAAAACCTGATGGAGTGGCAGCGCATCCTGCGCGAGGTGGAGCTGGATGGGCGGCTCCTCTAAGCTAGTGGCAGTTATCGGGGCCAAGGGCCAGCTTGGCAGCGACCTGGTGGAGGTGCTGGCCCAGGCCTTCGAGGTGGTGGGCTTTACCCACGCCGACCTCGAGGTCAGCGACCCGGCCTCGGTGCAGCAGGCCCTAGGCCAGCGTCCCTGGCGGGCCATCGTCAACACCGCGGCTTTACACAAGGTCGAGGCTTGCGAGGCTCAGCCGGAGCGGGCCTTCCAGGTCAACGCCTTAGGGGCCTTGTACGTGGCCCAGGTGGCCCAAAAGACCGGGGCCAAGTACGTCTACATCAGCACCGACTACGTCTTCGATGGCCGCAAGGGCCAGCCTTACCTCGAGGCCGATCTGCCCCAGCCCCTCAACGTCTACGGCGCTTCCAAGCTGGCTGGGGAGCACCTGAGCCTGCAAGCCCAGCCCGACACCCTGGTTCTGCGCATCGCCAGCGTCTTCGGCAGGGCTGGGGCCAGCGGCAAGGGGGGCAATTTCATCGAGGCCATCCTGGGCAAGGCCCGCGCCGGGGAGGCCTTGAGGGTAGTCGCCGACCAGTACATAAGCCCCACCTACACCAAGGATGCCGCCCGGCTGCTGCTCGAGCTTTTGCGCCAGGACGCCCAAGGCCTTTTCCACGCAGCCAACCAGGGGGTCTGCACCTGGCACGCCCTGGCCCAGGAAGCCCTGCGGCTGTGCGGCCTGGAGGTGCCGGTGGAGGCCATCCCTGCCAGCCGCTTCCCCTCGCCGGTGCGCCGTCCGGCTTTCTCGGCCCTATCCAGCCAGCGCCTGGCCGGACTGGGGCTCGCCAGCCGGAGTTGGCAGGAGGGCCTGAGGGACTATCTACGGGAGAAGGGCTACATTTAGGATGCGCGCGCTTTCCATTGTGGTGGTCTCGCACAACGCCCGGGCGGTGCTCCTGGAATGCCTGCGCCGCTTAGCCGCCTTCTACCCCCAGGCCGAGGTGGTGGTGGTGGACTCCGGCTCCACCGATGGCAGCGCCGAGGCGGTGGCCGAACGCTACCCAAGCTGGCGGCTGTTGCGGCTGGAAAACCGCGGCTACCCAGCGGCGGTCAACCAGGGCCTGAAGGCCTGCAGCGGGGAGTTGCTGGTGCAGATGAATAGCGACGTTTACCTGAATCCGGGCGACCTCGAGACCCTGGCCGAAGCCCTGCACCTGTACCCTCGGGCCGCCCTGGTGGGGCCCACCCTGGTCACCCCCCAGGGAAACTACCAGTCTTTCGGGCCGCTGTACGCCCCCAATTACTGGTTCCTGCGGGGCCCCCGCCCGGTGGCCTGGATATCGGGGGCGCTGACCCTAATGCCGCGCGCCGCCTACCAGGCCCTGGGGGGCATGGACGAGCGCTTCTTCTTTTACAACGACGACCTCGAGTGGTGCGCCCGGGCCCGCCGCCAGGGCTGGCAGGTGCTGTTGGTGCCCCGCAAGGTGCTGCACCTGGGGGGTAGCTCGACCCCCAAAGACCCCCGCTTTATGGCCGAGGGCTACCGGGGGGGGCTTTTGTACTCGCGCGAGTATCTGCCCCTTCTGCACGGGCTACACAAAAAAGCGGTCTGGCTCGAGGCCTATTTGCGCCAGCGGCTCGAGCCCGACCCCCTGCGGCGGCAGGGCTATGGTCTGATTACGCAGATGCTGCGGGAAGACCGGCTGGAGGTCTCCCCTTTTCTCGAGCCCAGCAAACATCCTGCTTCACGCTAAATTCCACAGCGTGGGCAAAGCGGAAAACCCTTGCAACTTTTCGTCCCGGGTCACCAGTACCGCTCCTATGCGAAGCGCCGTCGCAGCAATAAAACGGTCGGCGGGATCAGGATGGGGTAGGGCCAAGGCATCGGCCTCAGCAGCAGTGTAGGCGTCCAGGGATAAAACCTGGATGCCCGGAACCCGCAGGGCTTCCTCGAGCCAACGCCGGGCCTCGAGGCGAAAGGCCAGCCGCTTTTTCCGCGCCAACACGCTGACCTCCCAAGCGCTTATAGCCGAGACAAAAAGGGCCTCCTGCCGCCGGGCCTCTTCCAAAAGCCCCTCCAAGCCGGGGGGAAGCTGTGCTGGATTAGAAAGAAAAAAAACCCAGGCGTGGGTGTCGAGCAGATACCTCATTCAGCGTGACGACTCCCCGGACTAAAGTCCAGGGCTTCTCGGGAATCATAGCATGGCTATGCCCGAAGGCCCCGTCCAGGCCCAGCATCGCATCGCGACGCAATACCTTGACTCCGTATCGGCAGGCGAGCGCTATGCTCAAGCTCTGCCATGGGTTTGCGTTTGGAGTTTTACCCACCGGACTACCCGGTGGAACCCCCTACCCCAAGTTTCAAGGTTCGCCGGGGACTTGCGTCCCCATAGGGAATTGTAGCATACCTGTTGTCCAACACAGCAGTCCACCTGCGGTGGACGTGAGGGTCAGATTGCGCCGCGCTCGGCGCAATCCCCCGGTTTGAAAACCGGGGGATTATAGCCCCCACACCCCCCTCTTCTCTAAAGCCTCCCAGGCTTCTCCGGTGGGCTCCGTGGGTTGGTCGTAGTGCAAAAGGGTACCTTTGAGGCGCTCCCGCACCTCCTCCCCCCGGTATGGGCGCACCTCCAAAACAGGCCGGCCCCGGTCACTTAGAATCAAGGGCTCACCTGTGTTCTCTACCCGCCGCAGAAGCTCTAGGGCGTGGGCTTTGAAGTAGCTCTTGGATACCTTCATGACCATGGTCATGGTACATGGTCTTTTATCTTACGAATCAAGCACCGCCTACAACCGCACCCGGCTGCGGTCACCCAGTACTAGCTGTAGGGTGTGCCGGCGGGTCTGGCCCTGGCCGTCCACCACCACCCCCTGGCCCAGGATGCTGCTATCCAGGCGGTAGGGCAGGGCGTGCACCTGGGCCTCGTCCATCAGAATGGAGTACTCCACCTCGCTGGACCGCACCACCGCCCCCCGGCCCAGCGAGGTGTAGGGGCCTATGAAGCTATCCTGCACCAAAGCTCCGGGGCCGATGTAGGCCGGGCCGCGCACGGTGCTACGCACGATCCGGGCCCCTGGCTCGACCACCACCTCCCCCACCACCTCGGCCTCCTCGAGTTCTCCCTCCACCCGGCGGACAAAGCTGGAAAGGGCCAGGCGGTTGGCGTCTAAAAGGTCCTCTGGCTTGCCGGTGTCCTTCCACCAACCGCGCACCTGGTGGGCCACCACCCGTAACCCTTCGTCCACCAGGCCCTGGATGGCCTCGGTGATCTCGTACTCGCCTCGAGCCGAGGGCTTCAGGCGGTGAATGATGGGGTGAATGGCCGGGCCAAACAGGTACACCCCCACCAGGGCCAGGTTGGAAGGGGGCTCCGCCGGTTTCTCTAGCAGACGCACCACCCGGCCCGACCCGTCCAGCACCACCACCCCAAAGGCCCGGGGGTTCTCCACCGGGCAGAGCAGCACGATGGCCTCCGGACGGGTCTGGCGGTACTCGGCCACCAGGTGCTGGATGCCGCCGGAGAGCAGGTTGTCGCCCAGATAGAGCACGAAGGGGCTATCCCCCAGGAAGGGCTGGGCGGTTTTGACCGCGTGGGCAATACCCAAAGGGGCTTCCTGCAGGATATAGGTAAAGCGCACCCCAAAGCGCCCACCGTCGCCCAGTGCGGCCCGCACCTCCTCCCCGGTCTCGGGGCTGAGGATAACCCCAATATCGCGAATGCCCGCGGCCTGTAGGTCTTCCACCGCGTAGAACAGGTTGGGCTTGCCGGCGATGGGGATGAGCTGCTTGGCCCGGGTGTGGGTCAGGGGGCGCAGGCGGGTGCCCTTGCCTCCAGAGAGGATGAGTCCTTTAAGCTCCATAGCCCTCCTAGTTTACCGGCTGGCAGTGCGAGGAGCTTGGTCAGCGGGGTGTTGTAGAATCTGGGAAGTTTGAGCCAGGTTGTCTGTTCGACCGCTATTGCGCTGTGCGCAAACGTATCCGGGTTCGTTGGAGGGTAACGACATGGTTCAGTCCAGAAGCCACACCGACCCCATCCTCGAGAAAAGCCCGCCCAGCCTGCTGCTATGGGGCCAGCCTACCCCTGCGCTAAAGGCGCTGGCCCAGAGCCTCTCGGCTGTCTTCCAGCAGCGCGGGTACCGCCTCGAGCCCGGCGCCGAAGCCCCCCGGGCGGTGCTGAACTTCATCCGCGCCGAGCAACCCACCCCCTACCGGCGCAAGGCCCAGGGCACCATGGTGATCTCCTTCCTCGAGCTACCCCAGATGCCCCCCGACCCCATCGCCGCCCTGTACAGCTACCTGGTGCGGGCTTTGTCCAACATGCTGGTGGTGTACGTGCCGGGACAGGGTGCCTACTTCCTCACCCTCGAGCTAGGCCAGTACCACGAGCCCGAAGGCCCCCAGTTCGCCGAGCGACTCTTCGAACGCATCCACCCCATCGCCTCCTCGGTACTGGTGGTGAACAACCGCTTCGAGGCCGACCTCGAGCCCGAACTCTGGCAGGGCGACACCCTCACCCAAAGTTTGAGCGCTGCCGGACGCAGGCTGGCCGAGTGGGACCTGCTGCCCGCGGCCTTTCCCATCGAGGAAATTCTGCCCCCCGAAGACCTCCGCCACGTCAAGCGGCTATACGGCATTGGCGGCCTCTCCTACGGCAACCTCTCGGTGCGCAAGGACAGCCAGCGCTTCTGGATGTCGGCCAGCGGGGTGGATAAGGCCAACCTGCGCGAGATTGGCCGGGACATCCTCATGGTCAAGGACTACGACCCGGTCGAAAACGCCATGCGCCTCTCGGTGCCCCCCGGCCTCGAGCCCCGCCGGGTCAGCGTGGACGCCATCGAACACTGGATGATCTACCGCGAGCACCCGCAGGTGGGGGCCATCATCCATGTGCATGCCTGGATGGAGAACATCCCCTCTACCCAGTTCAACTACCCCTGCGGCACCTACGAGCTGGCCTGTGCAGTGGCAGAAAAGGTGCGCCAGGCCCCCGACCCCAGCCGGGCAGTGGTGGGCCTGAAAAACCACGGTCTGACCATTACTGGGCACAGCTTAGAGGACATCTTGGAGCGCATCGAGGGCCGCCTCTTGCGCCAAGTACCCATGAGCTAAAGGCCCATTCGTGCGCGCAGAGCTCTGGCCCGCTCGAGGAGGGGGGCCGCTTGGCCGCTGAGCTGGGCCTGAAACTCTAGGGCCACCACCTTGGCCGGGGTAAAGGCCCGACCATCGGGGTTGGGAAACAGGCTGTTGAGCAGCTCGAAGTCCGAATCGGAGCGCCAACTAGCCTCCTTTTTGAGCTGATCCAAATAGGCCCACTGGAAGCGCTCCTCGCTCAGCTCCCCGGCGATGAAACGATCCAGCAAGCGGGTGTAGGCCTGAAGCCCCACCACGGCTGGGTTGTACACGGGTCGGCCAATCTGGATCGGCAGCCACTGCAACAGGAGGGGCTCGAGGTAATCGGGGTTAATCTTCCAATTGTCCAGGTCGAAAAGGGGCCGGGCCTGGCGGAAGAGGATGAACTGGGGGCTGTGGTGCTGGATGCCGGTACGGGCCTCGACATGGTCGGCGGCAGGGCGGTCTTCAGGTATGCGGATGATGCCCAGGGCCACATCCGGGCGAGGCTCGAGGTATTTTTCCACGTAGCGCAAAGCCTCGAGGGTTTTGTCGCTGGTGCTGGCTTTGCAGATGGCCGCCAGCTCGTACTGTTCCAGGAAAGCATCCACCTCCTGGGGAGTTTTGAGGGCAAAGACCCGCTCGTGTAGGCTCATGGCGTTCCCAGGATAAACAGGTTGGAGTCTATACTCCGTGGCCCAACGCCCGTTCGCGGGCCTATCCCTCCAGCAAGGCCTGCATACCCTCCACCGCCCCCATCCGCAAAACACAGTCGGCCCAGCGGGAAAGCAGGGTGGGCTCGGGGTTAATCTCGATCAGGTAAGCCCCACTCTCCGCCGCCAGCCGCCCCAGGCTGGCCGCCGGCTCGACCTCGGCACTGGTTCCAATGACCAAGGCCAGCTCAGCCAGGGCAAAGGCCTGCCAGGCCCGCTCAAAAGCCCCTTCTGGCAGTATCTCACCAAACCAGACCACGTCTGGGCGGGCTCTAAAGCCGCAAGCCGGACACAGCGGCGGGGGCACAAAATCCTCGGGCGCGGGAAGGGCAAAACGGTACTCACAGCGCTCGCAGCGGCCTTGGGCGATATTGCCGTGCAGCTCTACCAGCCGCCGGGAACCGGCACGGCGGTGCAGGCCATCCACATTCTGCGTAACCAGTAAAAAGCCCTCGCCCACCTGCCCTTCCAGCCGCACCAGTAGCTCGTGGGCAGGGTTGGGCTGGGCCTCCTGCACCTTGCGGTAGCGCCAGGCGTACCATTCCCAGACCTTCTGAGGGTTGCGGGCATAGGCCTGGGGGGTGGCGTACTCCTCGGGGTCGAAATCCTTCCACAGCCCAGCGGCATCGCGAAAGGTGGGGATGCCAGAGGGCTTGGAGATGCCTGCCCCGGTGAGCACCGCCACCCGGCGGGCCGAGCGTAGCCGGGCCTGGGCTGTGGCGAGGTGTTCCATGACCATAGTGTACGGGGGAATGCCCGCCGCGTAGAATTCTGGGAGCGATGCCGCTGCGCTTATACACCGCTCGAGCCATGCGCGAGGCCGACCAGAAGGCGGTAGCTCTGGGCTATCCCAGCCTGCTTTTGATGGAAGCCGCTGGCCTAGCCGTAGCTCGGCAGCTGCGTCAGCATTATCCAGGCCGCCAGATAGCAGTGCTGTGTGGCAAGGGTAACAACGGAGGGGATGGGCTGGTGGCAGCCCGCTGGCTGGCCCACTGGGGCCTCGAGGTAGCGGTGTTTGCCGCTGAAGGGCAGCGTGGCGATGCCGCCCTGGCCCGGCAGGCCCTAGAGGCCCACGGCATCCCGATTCACCCCCTCTCGGCCTGGCAGCCCCAGCGGCATACCGTGGTGCTCGATGCGCTGTTTGGTACGGGTCTGCGAGGGCCACTGGAGGGTTTTTATGCCGCGCTGGTGGAACAAATCAACGGCTCTGGCCTACCGGTGGTGGCGGTGGATCTACCCTCGGGGCTCCCTTACTGGCCCCATGTCCGTGCCGGGCTGACCGTAGCCCTGGCTGGGCTGAAAAACGAACACCTGTTCTACCCTCACCGGGCGGCCTGCGGGCGTATCCTGCTCGAGCCCATCGGTATGCCCCCCAAAGCCCTGGAGGCCCCGGGGCTGCCTGAGCTATTGGATCACACTTCCATGCAGGCGCTGCTCCCCCGGCGGCCAGGCCATGCCCACAAGGGCTCGGTGGGACGGGTGCTGGTGGTGGGCGGCTACCCTAGCTACATCGGCGCACCCAGCCTGGCCGCTTTGGCTGCCTACCGCAGCGGGGCTGGCTTGGTCACGGTGGCCTACCCCGCCGACTGCCCGGTAGAGCCTCCTCTGGAGGCCGTGCGCCTGCCGCTGGCGGGTTGGAGCCCCGCCGGCTTGCAGAAGGCCCGGGCCGAGGCGCTGGCCGTGGGCATGGGGGCTGGGGAAAAGGGGGTAGAGGCTGCCTTGGCCGCACTGGGGCTGGCCCGCCCCACCGTGTTAGATGCCGACGCCCTACACCCGGAGGTGCTCCAGGCCTACGCCCAAGCGGGCCTACCCACCATCCTTACCCCTCACCCAGGGGAGGCCAGCCGCTTGCTGGGCTGGCCCAGCCATCAGATCGCGGCCCACCCCCTCGAGGCCGCACAAGCCTTGGCCCAGCACTACCAGGGCCTGGTGGTGGTGCTCAAGGGCGGGCCCACGGTGCTGGCCTGGGCCAAATCCGAAGAGGGGCTACGCCTGGCCGTTAACCCCACCGGTAACCCCCAGATGGCCACCGGGGGTATGGGCGATGTCCTCTCAGGGGTGCTGGCCGCGCTGCTGGCCGCGGGGCTGTCCCCCTGGGAGGCCGCCCGGCTCGGGGTCTATTGGCACGGTCTGGCCGGCGACCTGGCGGAAAAGCCCGGCCTTCTAGCCCACGAGGTAGCCGAGGCCTTGCCCGAAGCAGCAAAGCGGCTACGCTCAGGCCAGGCTAGGGACTTCTGGGAGCCTGGGTTTGCCGGACACCTGGCCCCCCCCACTTATCGCGAGCAACCAATCCCGGCGGGGGAATATGAATCGGGTTAGAGTAAGGGCAACACCCAGGGCCTGCCGCTGGGGTGCCACATGACCGCAGCCTTGAGGCCATAGCCTGCCTCGAGGCGCTCAGCGGTGAGCACTTCAGTAGGGGCGCCCTCGGCCACCAAGCGGCCTTGGTGCGGCAAAAGCAGCCGATCAGCAAAGAGGGCCGCCAGGTTGAGGTCGTGCAACCCCACCAGCACCGCCCGACCTGAGCGGCTCTACGCTAGGAGCAGGCGGAGTACCTCGAGCTGGTGCGGGGGGTCGAGATGGTTGGTGAGCTCATCCAACAGCAGCAGGCGGGCCTCCTGGGCCAGCACCCGGGCCAAGGCCACCCGCACCGCCTCCCCCCCGAGAGGCTCGGGTAGGCCCGTTGACCGAGGTGGGCGCTGTCGGTCTGGTGCAGGGCCTGGCGGGTTACCTGGTGGTCGTAAGGGGTTTCCGGACGGCCCTCCAGATGGGGCAACCGGCCCAGGAAAGCCACCTCGTAGGCACTAAAGGTAACACCCATCTCCTGGTGCTGAGAAAAGATGGCCCGCTCACGGGCCTGCGCTAGCGGCGAAAGCCGGCTAAGCAACCGCCCTTCCCAGCGCACCTCTCCTTCGCTGGGCGGCAGCTCTCCGGCCAGCCGGCGCAGCAGGGTGGTCTTGCCGGCCCCGTTGGGCCCCAGGAGCACCACCAACTCCCCGCCCACCAGCCGCAAGTTGATCCCTCGCAGCAGCCAGCGCGCCCCCCGGGCTACCGCCCCTACCAGGATTAGGGTGGTCACCTGAACCTACCCCTCGCGGTAGGCCAGCCGCCAGACCAGGGCCACCGCTAGCAGGGTACCGCTCAAGACTGCTACCGGCAGCCCCTACAGGGCCCAGCCATCGCTGACCCAGAAGCTCCACAAAGCCCCGCCCAAGGCTCCCCCGGCCCCCATGCCAATCAAGGCGGGGTCGGCCAGAGGGGTGCGGAAAAGCCCCTGCAGCACCGCACCACTGAGGCCCCATAACCCTCCCACCAATGCCGCCAGCAGGACCCGCGGCAGGCGAATCGGGGTCAGTACCATTAGGAGTTACGCAGTTGCAGTTGACTGGACATTCTTCTGTGTGCTAGGAGGAGAGTGCTTAGCCAAGCTTCTCCAAAGGGGGTGATGCCCATGAACCCACCGAAGTGCGATGACCTGGACTA
>NZ_AUHY01000065.1 GCF_000423425.1 Meiothermus rufus DSM 22234
GGACCTTTGCCTGGCTGGGGCGGAACCGACGGTTGGGGAAGGATTACGAGTACCATCCTGAGGTAGGGGAAGCCTGGATGTATTTGAGCATGATACGCTTACTGGTGAAGCGGCTGGCCAGGGCCGCGTAGCCTCTCGTGGAGGGCTTTTACGACAGCCTCTAACAGGCTGCTGGGGTATTTCGGCTCAAGAGGCCAGTGAAGCACTAGCGTGTTCCACAGATGGTTGTTCGGATTCCTGCTATACTCGGCAATGTTGTCGTGCCCACAGGGCGCATAGGAGAGCGAATGGCAGGTAAAGTGGGGTTCGTCAGTCTGGGCTGTCCGAAGGCCCTGGTCGATTCAGAACAGATTCTTTCCCGCCTTCGGGCTGAAGGATATCAGACCTCGGCCAGCTATCAGGATGCCGATGTGGTGGTGGTGAACACCTGTGGCTTCATCACCCCAGCAGTGGAAGAGTCGCTTTCGGCCATCGGTGAGGCCCTGGCGGAAAACGGCAAGGTCATCGTCACCGGCTGCTTGGGGGCCCGGCCTGAGGTGATCAAACAGGCCCATCCCCAGGTGCTGGAAGTGACCGGCCCGGGTGAGCTAGATAGGGTGCTGGCGGCGGTGCACCAGGTGGTTCCGCCAGAGCAAAATCCTTTTACCGCCCTGGTGCCCCCCCAGGTTAAGCTAACCCCACGCCACTTCGCCTACCTGAAAATTGCCGAGGGCTGCAACCACAAGTGTAGTTTCTGTATCATTCCCAAGCTGCGCGGCTTGCAGACTAGCCGCGATGCTGCCGAGGTGCTGGCCGAAGCAGCCCGGCTAGTGGCGACCGGTACCAAGGAACTCCTGATCATTGCGCAGGATACCTCGGCCTATGGGGTGGACATCCGCCACCGCACCTCGGCCTACGCAGGCCGCCAGGTGCGGGCCCACCTGGTTGACCTGATCAGCGAGCTGGCCCATCTGGGGGCTTGGCTGCGCCTACACTACGTTTACCCCTACCCGCATGTGCGCGAGCTAATACCCCTCATGGCTGAGGGTAAGCTGCTGCCCTACCTGGATGTGCCCTTGCAACATGCTGCGCCCAAAATCCTGCGGGCCATGCGGCGCCCTGGTGGGGCTGAGAGCCACCTCAAGACCCTAGAAGAGTGGCGCCGCATAGCCCCCGATCTGGCCCTTCGCTCGAGCTTCATCGTGGGCTTTCCCGGCGAGACCGAGGCCGATTTCGAGCTGTTGCTGGATTTTATCGCCGAGGCTCGGCTGGACCGGGTAGGCTGCTTTACCTACTCCGAGGTGCCTGGGGCCGAGGCCAACACCCTGCCAGGGGCGGTTCCGGAGGAGGTGAAGGAGGAGCGCCGGGCCCGCCTGATGGCCTTGCAGCAGCAGATTAGCCTAGAGAAAAACCAGGCCCGCATTGGCCAGACCCTGGAGGTTATCGTGGACGAGTATGGCGAGCTGCCTGGGTGGGTGGTGGGGCGCTCGAAGTACGATGCGCCGGGTATTGATGGGCTGGTCTATGCTGGGACCGATGGAACTGTGCGGATCGGGGATATTATCCGGGTTCGGATTAACCGAGCCGAGCCCTACGACCTCTATGGCGAGATGGTGGGGCGCGTGCCCTGGAAACCCGGGGTTCCGGTGATGGAAAACGTAGCCATAGAAACAATTCGGGTGTAAGCTGAACCCGGTCTTGCGCATGGAAGGCCTTCAGGTCAGTCCCAACTGGTGGATTGAACAACGGCCAAAGCAGTATGGCCCAGACTGGGCTGGCGTGATTCGGAGCTGGCTATGTACATCGTAATCGCGGGTGGAGGGGAGATTGGCTCGCAGATTGCCAAGGCCTTGCATACCCAGCACGACCTGGTGGTGGTCGATACCAATCCCGAGGCCAAGGAACGCCTGGGGGGGTTGGATGTACAGGTGGTGATTGGCAGCGTGACCGATCCTGAGGTGCTCCGTGAGGCCAAGGTCGACCTCTGCGACACCTTTTTGGCCACAACCAACTGGGATGAGGTGAATTTGATCGCCTGCATGCTGGCCAAGGGCCTAGGCGCTAAGGAAACCCTGTGTTTCGTGGGCAAGCAGTCCTACGTGGATATTCTGACTGACCCCCGCACCCTCGAGATTTTGGGAACCCGCATCGACCAGGTCTTTTGGCCCCAACGCTCGCTGGCCAAGGAGATTGTGGAGGTTATCCGTATACCGGGAGCCGTGGATACCGAGGTGTTGGCCGGTGGGCGGCTTCGCTTTGTGGAGTATCAGGTACGGGAAGGCGGCCCTTATGCGGGCAAGCATCTGGGTTTGCTAGATTGGCCCGATGGCAGCTTCTTGGCGGGCATCCTGCGCGAGGGGAAGTTTATTGCCGCTACCGACCCAGGGTTTGCTGAGGTGATCCTCGAGCCCGAGGACCGCATCTTCTTCATGACCACTCCCCAGGGTTTCGATGCCATCCAAGCCTGCTTTGCGTCCCGCGAGCGGGTGCGGCGGGTGATGGTGGTGGGTGGGGGTAGTGTGGGCTATATGGTGGCCCGGGAGCTGGTGCAGCATCGCCTGGAGGTCACCATCATCGATCATAATTCCGAGCGCTGTGCTTGGCTGGCCGAGCACCTACCCGGGGCTTTGGTGCTGGAGGGGGATGGTACCGACCTCGAGCTTTTGGAATCGGAAGGGCTCGACCATGTAGACGTGATGGTGGCGGTCACGGAAAACGACGAGAAAAACCTGCTGGTTTCGCTCCTGGCCAAACAGGTAGGGGTTCCCAAGGTGATTACCCGGGTCAACCGGGGGGAAAATCGCCGCCTTTTCGAGCATGTGGGGATTGACATTCCCCTCACCCCCCGCGCGGCAGCAGTGCGGGAGGTGGTGGACTGGATATCTCCGGAAAATGTAGACTATCTGGCCCTTATCGAAGACCGGGTAGAACTCCTGGAATTCCAACTACCCACCGATTTCCGCGAGACTCCCTTCGACCAACTTCCCTTGCCCCGGGGAGCGGTGGCGGTAGCCCTCGAGCGGGGTACCCGGGTATACCTCCGGGCTCCCCTGTTGGCCGCTAAAGGGGGCGATAAGCTTCTGGTTCTCGCCGACCGGCAGGTGGCCCATGAAGTCCTGGCCCAGGTTCGCTAAGGTTGCTCGAGCCAACCCTATCCCCGTAGCCACCTACATGATTGGGACGGTTTACACGGCCTTGGGCCTGGTGATGGGGTTACTGGGCTTGGCCGATTTCCTACTGGGTGAGGATGCGCTGGGCTTTTTCGTGGGGGCAGCGTTGGGGCTGGGGCTGGGTCTGGTGCTGCGGCCTTTGGGCAGTCCTCAGGCCGAACCGCGCCGAGCCGAAGCCCTATTTACCGTAGCTGTGCTTTGGATCATGGTACCCCTATTGGGGGCTATCCCTTTCTGGATTTCCGGGGGGCTTAGCTACCTGGATGCTCTGTTTGAAGCCACCTCGGGTTTTAGCACCACAGGGGCTACCATCCTAGCCGACTTCGAGCAATTCAGCCAAGGTCTTTTCTTCTGGCGCTCTCTTAGCCAGTGGTTTGGTGGGATGGGCATTCTGCTATTGTTCATCGTGGTACTGCCCCACTTAGCCTTGGCTGGGCGGCAGATGTTTTTTGCCGAGACCACCGGGGTACAAAAGCAACAGCTCACCCCCAAGCTACGGCAGACTGCCACCAATATCCTGCGGGTCTATCTGGTATTGACGGTATTGACCCTGGTGGCCTACCGGCTGACCGGGGTACCGCCCTTCGAGGCCCTGGCCAATACCTTTTCCAGTGTCTCGGCAGGGGGGTTTAGCCCCAACCCGCAGAGCTTTTCTGCCTACAGTGCCCTCACCCAGTGGGTTGCGGCCTTGGTGATGTTCCTGACCGGGGTAAACCTGCTTTTGCAGTATCGGGTTATCTTTGGCCGGGAGTACAGCGCACCCTTTCGCGATCCGGAGTTTCGTGCCTATGCGCTCATCGTGCTGGTGGTGGGACTTGCGATGGCCATGATTCTCTTTTGGCGTCACGATTACGCTTTAGAACCAGCTTTGCGCCATGCTTTTTTCCAGACAGCCTCTATTATCACCGGTACCGGGTTTGCCTCGGCGGATTTCGCCCAGTGGGTGGTGCCGGCTCAGGCCTTGCTGGTTTTGCTGATGTTTCTGGGAGGTAGCGCAGGTAGTGTAGGGGGCAGTATCAAGATCATCCGCTGGCTGGTGATTGGGGCCTTGGTACGGCGGGAGCTACAGCGGGCCTTGCACCCCCAGGCGGTCTTGCCGCTGCGAATAGGCAACAAGAGCGTAGGTGAGGATGTACTGCGGGCTGTGGCCGCTTTTATCACCCTGTACGCTGGCCTTTTTGCTATGGGGGCGTTGGTGATGGGTCTACTGGAAGAGGACTTTGTGGTGGCCTTTACCGCTTCCGCCGCGGCAGTGGGCAATGTGGGGCCAGGCTTGGGCAAGGTGGGGCCCATGGCTCACTATGGCGACTTGCACCCTATCTCCAAAGCGGTGATGATTTTTCAGATGTGGGCAGGGCGCATCGAGCTGATTCCGGTGTTTGCACTTCTGACACCTGAGCTGTGGAAAAAGCTCAGGGGCTAAGGCTTGGGTTAAACTAGCTTCTATGTCCAAGCCCCTAGTAGTTCCCGAGTCTTTCCGCCTCGACCATACCAAGGTTCGGGCCCCTTACGTGCGGCTGGCAGGGGTGAAAGAAACCCCCAGCGGTGACAAGATCGAGAAGTACGACCTGCGCCTGGCCCAGCCCAACCGAGAAGCTCTGGCTACCGGTGTGCTCCACACCCTCGAGCATCTCCTGGCCACTTACTTGCGCAGCCACTTGGAGGGGGTGGTGGATATCTCGCCCATGGGTTGTCGCACCGGGTTTTACCTGGTGGTTTTGGGAGAGCCCGGGCCCCACAAGGTGCTAGAGGCTTTCCAGACCACCCTGCAGGATGTGGCTGAGCACAGCGGCCCAGTGCCGGGGGCGAGTGAGTTGGAGTGTGGCAACTACCGGGATCACGACCTCGAGGGGGCCAGAGCCTGGGCCCAGCGGGTCTTGGCTGAAGGCTTGCACATCCAGGAGACCCTCGAGATTTCCCAGTAGCTTAGCTGGTTCATTCACGCCAGGTGTGAAATGGGCGTTTCTGATGATAGGCGGTTGGCTGTTCGAAGGGCAGGGTGCTAGGCTGGCCGTGTATGTCTGTGGTTGTCTTGTTCGCAGCAGAAGGCGCCGAGGCTCAGGCGCTGCGCAACCGACTACGTTCGCCAGAAGCGCTGGATGGCCCTTGGCCCATACACCAAGGGGAACTGGGGCGCTTCCCGGTGGTGTTGGTGGAAGCCGGCGTGGGCAAAGCGGCAGCAGCGGCAGCAGTGGCCTATGCTAAAGTTCGCTATAACCCAGCCCAGGCCTTCTGGGTTGGTGTGGCTGGGGCCCTGAACCCCGAACTCGAGACGCTGGACCTAGTGCTGGCCCAGGATGCTGTTCAGTACGATGTGGATATCACCGCGTTTGGCCGTGCTCCGGGCGAGCTGGCTACCGGAGAGCGCTTTGTTCCTGCGGATGTGGGCCTTACCTCCAAGGTCTTGCGGGTAGCCTTAGCGATGGGCCTGCCCATTTACCTAGGCCGCATTGCCAGTGCGGATCGTTTTTTGGCCCACCGTGGCGAAGCCGAGGAGGTGCGCCGGATATTTGCGGCTGATGCTGTGGAGATGGAAGGGGCGGCTGCTTTGTGGACGGCCAAGCGCATGGGGCTGCCTATGGCCTTGCTGCGAGCCATCACCGACCAGGCGGGTAGCGATGCCCCCGTGGCCTTTGGGGCCTTTTTACAAACCGCTGCCGAGCGTCTGGCGGGCTTAATCGAAGAGGTGCTAAGCAGTTAGGGGTTTTCCGACGGCTCGAGGCCAACCTCTTTAGCTAGGTCAAGGCCATTGTATCGCTTCTGGCAAAAGGCAATGCCCTCTGTGGCCCAGTCCCGCGCAGCCTCGACAGCGACCTGGACTACCTTTTCCATGAGCGGCCGTAGGCGGGGGGGGAAGCCGGAGAGCACCCAGGCTGCGCCCTCGGCAGGGTGAGGGGGTTTACCAATGCCAATCCGCAGGCGGTGAAACTCGCGTGTGCCCAAATGGGCAGCGATGGACTCGAGGCCGTAGTTGCCAGCACTGCTCCCACCGGCCTTGAAGCGCAGGCGACCAGGGGGCAGGTCTAGCTCGTCGTGGATGACCAAAATCCGCTCGGGAGGAATTTTGTAGAAGCGGGCTAATGGCGCTACGGCTTCCCCACTGGCATTGTAGTAGGTGGTGGGCTTGACCAGCAGGCCAGAAGTCGAGGCAAAGCGAACCTCGGCGATAAGGGCGGATTCCTTTCGGCGGAAATCGCTGCTGAGCCGGTCGAGAACCCAGAAGCCCACGTTGTGTTTGGTGTGGGCATAGGCTGGGCCTGGGTTGCCTTGTCCAACAATCAGAAACATAGCCAAAGGGGCCGAAAGCTGGGGGTGACCGCAGCCTTCGGCCCAGAGCAAAGACCGGCTTACTTCTCCTCTTCGGCCTTGCCTTTCTTGATCACTTCCACCTCGGTAGGCTCAGCTGCAGCCTGGGCTGCCAGCTTTTCGACATCCTCAGGTGGCACAATGGCTACGATGGTGTCGCGGGGGTTCATGGCCAGCTTTACGCCAGCAGGAAGGGCTACCTCGTCGGCGTGGATGCTCTCGCCGATGCGCAGAGCGCTAACGTCCACCTCGATGAAGGGAGGAATGGCCTTGGGCGAGACCCGCACTTGGATGTCGCTGTTGACAAGCTGGAGCACACCCCCTTCGCGCACGCCTTGGGCAGTACCCACCACCTTGACAGGAATCCACATCAGCACGGGCTCGTCGGAGAGGGCATAGAAATCTACGTGGTCAGGCCGGCGCCGACGCTTGTCCAGATTGACCTGGCGCACCAAGGTGTCTACGGTATGGCCGTTGTCGAGCTCGAGGGTAATCACGTGGTGAATTCCCGCCGACAAAAAGACCTTGTTGAACTCCTTGAGGTCTACGAAGACCTTGTAGTTTTCCTGGCGATTGTAGACCACCCCGGGCAGTTTGCCTGCATCCCGCAAGGCGGCGGGTTTTTCATCCCCGCGTCTATAGGCTTTGATACGGTATTCCATGGCCTTCCTCCAAGAGGGCACCCTAGCTTAGGCTAGGGCGCAAAACACAAGCCTTCAAAGTCTACCATAACCCCCTAGGGAAGCAAAAGGGCAGGATAGGGTCAAAAGCGCAGGTCTATCTCCAAAGCTCCCTGCCGTTTGCGCTTGGCCTCGAGGGCCCCTTCCAGAAGGGTAAGGGCAATGCCCACCATCAGATATACATCCCCCAGGCTGATCACATTAGTATAGCCCAAAACCTTCACCGGGATCACATCGCCTAAGAACCACAGCCGGCTGGATTCGTCCATCAGGGTGTGCACAGCGTCGTACTGCTGCTGCAGTTTAGGAATGTAAGACTCCAGGCCCACCCGGTATAGGGCCTCGGGGCTAACGGGCATGTGTCCGCGGTTGGCAAAGATGACCAGGGCGTTGCAAGCCAAGCCCAGACCCACGAACCATAGACCGCGCAGGTGCGCGTTGGCCCATAACCCATACCCCACTAAGGCCACCACCAAAGCTTTGGCCGCCGGCCCGGCCACCTCAGGAGCCAGCAGGCCTCGAGCGGTAGCGAGGGCCAGCCCTCCTTCCAGCAGGGCGGCGGCTATGAAGGCCCAGGCCGATCGGAGCTCGAGGTTGCCGAGGTCGCGGAAGCTGGCTCGGAAGGCGAGGGCGAGGACGATACCGACAAGAGCACTGGCGAGGTATAGCGTCGTAGGAACTCCTCCCGGTCTTTCCAGATGGGGTCTTCAAGCCACACCTTCTTGAAGGCCTCCACCACCTGCGGGTCGAACTGCGTGCCCGCATGGGCCATTATCTCATCTAGGGCGGCTTGGGGCGTTTTGGCCGGAGCGTAGGAACGCCCAGCGGTCATGGCCTCGTAGGCATCAGCCAGCGAGACAATTCTAGCCCAGAGTGGGATTTTTTCCCCTTTCAGACCCATGGGGTAGCCAGCGCCATCCCAGCGCTCGTGGTGGTACAGGATAACATGCTTTACGTTTTTGGCCAGGAGGTGGAGCATAGGGTGAAGTACCTCGAGGCCCTTGGCAGGGTGCTTTTTGACCAGGTCAAACTCCTCTTTGCTCAACTTTTTGGGTTTGAGCAAAATCGAGTCTGGGACGGCCAGCTTGCCAATATCGTGGATGCGCGCGGCGTAGGTAAGGCGCTTGAGGTCTCCCTCGTCGAGGCCCATTCTTTTGCCAATGTCGCGGCTGATGGCGGCAACCCGCTCGGAGTGCATGCGGGTAAAGGGGTCTTTGGCATCCAGGGTGGCGATGAGCACCTCGATGGTGTTGTCGAAGGCTTTTTCTAGCTGCACTTTTTCGTCCCAGTAGTAGCGGGAAAAGTACAGCAGTAGCATGATGAAGAGCACCGTAAACCCCCCCCAGCCCCAGATTAGGGGGGTCTGGTAGGCCTTGGCTAAAAGCAGCCCGATGGGGGCCTGGAGCAGGTAGCTAGCCCAGAGCCAGCTATAGTTTTCAAACCAGACCTTGCCCAGGCTAAGCCCACTGGAAAGGTGAATGATGTAGGTTACTGCGCTAACGTTCACCCAAAAATAGGTCAGGGAAGCGGCCAGAATGCCCAGGCCCTCCAAAACATAGGGGTTGCCGGGCTGGGCCTGCACCAGCCCCCAGACCCAGGCGGCCAGGCCGGTGGCCAGCGCGAATTGGCTGCGGTTGAACAGGTCCTTGTACCAGGGGTAGCTGGGCTTGCCGAAGTCCTGGTTGAAGCTGAAGACAAAGACCAGCAGGGGGGCCAGCCAAGGGGGGAAGGCCACCGCCGCAGCCAGGGACACCACGAAGAGGTGGGACATGCTCGCGTTCAAAGGCAGGCGAACGGCGGAACGCCGGGCGATCCATATGAGGGCTGCCCAGAACGCCACGTCCAGCGGGTGGAAAGGTGTGTGGGCCGGCAGTTGGAACAAAAAGGCTTGCAGAACCACATAGGCCCCAAACAAGCCCAGGACGAACGCCAGCACCGGGGTGGAGGGAAGACTGGACCCAGAGCGCACAGCCTGAGTCTAAGGGATAAGCCAAAAAAACCCGTGCGATTTGCACAACCGCACAGGTTGGAGCGTTAACTTTAAGGGTTATTTACTCCCAAGCTGTGCCAGCGCCAGCGGCCACGGCCAGGGCAACCAGGGCAGCGATCAGGGTCAGGACTTTGAAGGCGAGTTTTTTCATATTTGTCTCCTCCCAGGCGGCTTGGAAGCGCTTTTGTTTTTTTTCTTCCAACCTTGGGCAAGATAATACCCCATGACACCTGTGCGGTCAATAGGCACAAGAACAAGTAAACCCGGTTCAGAATGTAACAAGGCTACAATCTAGCCTTTTGGCGTCTACCGAAGTAGACAACCCCAGTGTAGAGAGCCATGGGTGTGGCCCTTGTGATTTTTGCACCGGAATTGGGGCCTTGGCGTTACGCGGGTGGATGGGGTGAGGCTTGCCTAAAGGGGGATGTGGAAGGTGGTTGGGCCAAGGGTAAGCTCGAGGTGGTGTTTACCCAGCGGGCCTACCGCCATGCGAAAGCGGGTATGGAGAGGGGTTTCAATGCGCTGAAGGGGGGTACCTTTGGGGCTGATTAAAGTCACCTGGGCCGAGGGAAAAGGGGCTTCCCCGGGGTGCAGCACCTGGCCCAGCAGGAAGCCCTGGGTGCCCTCGAGGTGGTAGCCCAGCTCGAGGTAGCTATCCGCCACCTGGTAAAGCCGGCTCCAGGAAGCACTAGGCTGGCTTGCCTCTGATTCCATGATGAGAATGGCCTGCGTATGCATAACCCTGCTGCCTTGGCATACGGATTATAATCCTAGGAAAGCGAGGGTGTTCGAAGCCATGCCGAAGAAGACGCCGGGACGGTATTTTTTGAGCAAGGGGATTAGCCCCCCTATGCTGGCCGAGCGCCTCGAGTGGCTCTTGCCCCTCGAGCGCGAGGTTTTGCTGGCCCGGGCTTGGGGCAAGACGCTGCATCGCATTGCCCAGGAGGTGGGGTTGACCACCGAAGGGGTGCGGCAGGTGGAGCACCGCTCCCTGGCAAGGCTCCGCTCTGGCCGGGTATCGTCTGGCTTGGAGGGCCAGCGCTTCCGCCTGGCGGTTGAGCAGAGGTGGGGCCTTCGGCTGGAGCAGGCGGTGGCCCACCTACCGGAAATAGAGCAAAAGCTAATTCTGGCTTATGCCAGGGGGGATTCCCTGGCTGGCCTGGCCCCGGGTTTGGGGCTGAGCATTGCGGCAGCGGCCAGTTTGCGCGACCAAGGGGTGGCCCGGCTTTTGGGAGAGGAGCGAGGCTCGAGGGCAGGCCGGTGGGCCGAACTGAAAGCAGAGCTGGTGGCGGCCTTGCGGCAAAGGCCCCTAACCTACCAAGAACTCGAGGCCCGCTTTCCCATGTCGCGTCGCCGTTTGATGCGCCTCATGCAGGAACTGGTTATGGAAGGGCGGGCCGAACTGAGCGGCGATTATCCCTTCCGCTTTTTGGCCCTCGAGGCGGCTAGATCAGTCGGGCCTCGAGGCTGATCTCGGGTACTGCGGCCAGGGCCTTGGAGATAGGGCATTTGGCCTTAGCCTCCTGGGCTAGCTCCTGGAACTTTTCCGCACTGATGCCGGGCACCTTGGCTTCCAGGTGCAGTTCGATTTTGCTGATGGTGGGGCCTTCGCCCAGGTGCACCTTGGCGGTGGCCTTGAGTTCCTCGGGGGGGGTGTTGTGGTTGGTCAGAAGGGCCGACAGAAACATGGCATAGCAGCCGGCGTGAGCAGCGCCCACCAGCTCCTCGGGGTTGGTGCCGCTGCCATCGGCAAAGCGCGAAGCCCAGGTATAGGGGCCTTCATAGACCCCGCTTTCCAGCTTGAGGTGGCCTTGGCCTTCTTTCAGGGTGCCTTTCCAGACGGCTTGAGCGGAGCGTACAGGCATAATCAGAACTCCTTTCGCTAAAGCATACCAAAGCGTGCTTTGGCACAATCCCCCGCTTTTCTTTCTGGAGGACACTTTATATTGTGCTCGAACTGGGCTGCCTGGTTGTGATGTGGCCTTCAAGTTAGGTTTGACCTTTCTTTCGCCAGGCGGCACAATGCCAGCGTGCTGGCCTTATTGTTCGTGGATGGCCTGGGGCTTTCTCAGGACCCCCGCAGCCCACTAAAGCGCCTGAAGCTGCCGGTTCTGCAGGCTTTGAGCGGCGGTTTTTCCTGGCAGGCTTTTAACCAGCCTCAGCTAGCCTACCGGGTGTTGGATGCGGGGTTGGGGGTGGAGGGTCTACCCCAGTCGGGCACGGGGCAGACCACCCTGCTGACCGGACACAATGCAGCCCAAATGCTGGGCCATCACCAAGGGCCGCACCCCCTGAGTAAGCTGCAAACCTTGCTGCGACAGGAGAGTCTTCAGGTCTGGGCGGCCCAGCGAGGCCTCTGGGTCTGGCACGCCAATGGCTACCGGCAGGAGTATCTGGAAAAGGTACAGAAAAGCCGGCGTAACCTGCTTTCCGCTTTTGCTTTTGCCGCTCGGGTGGCTGGCCTAAAGCTTCTCCCGCTCGAGCACCCTTTGGCCCTGCCCCCCGCCTTCTGGCCCGAGCCTCAGGCTGCGGGGCGCCGCTTTGCCCGGCTGGCCGAGGCCCATCATCTAACCATCCTGGAAAACTGGGCCCTCGACTATGCTGCCCACCGCCAGCCAGAAAGCCTCGAGGCGCGCATTTTGGAGCTGGAGGGTTTCCTTCAGGGTTTCCTCGAGGCCCGATCGCGGGCTACCCTGATCCTCACCGCTGACCACGGCAACGCCGAGGAGCCCTGGCACCCCCAGCACACCCAAAACCCGGTGCCACTCATCGTTTGTGGCCCCCTGGCCCCCCTTCTGCCGCAGATGTGCAGCCTGGCCGATCTGGCGCCTTGGATTAGGGCTTGTCTTGGCCCCGAGGTGAAGAAGCTATAGCCTCCCACAATGTGCAAAAAACCCTACGCTCAGCTGGTTAGGGTGCTACCCTGAGCATAGGTTTTATGCCCTTTTCCCTTTTGGCACGGCGTCTTCCCCCAGATACCTGGGCTTTAGAACCGTTTTGAGGTATTTAGGGTATGCAGCGGAACCCCAGCCTGGATGAAGCCCCCCTCGAGCTGCTTTTGCGCTTCCGGGATGCCTTGAGCCTCGAGCTCGCCTTGGAATCGGCCATCCGGCGAGCGGTGGAACTCATCGCCACCTCCTTTGGCTATAACCTGGTCTCCATCTACCTGCGCCAAGGCGACTGGCAGGTTTTGCAACACCAAGTGGGCTACAGCCAGTGGCACGAACGGCTGCCGATTGGGCGGGGTATCTCCTCGCGCTGCCTGCTCTCAGGTGAGCCTATTTTGGTAGAGGATGCCCGCCAGGAGCCCGACTTCATTTATGCCCTACCGGATATTCGCTCCCAGGTCGCCATCCCCTTGCGGGTGCGGGGCCAGACCGTGGGGGTGTTGAATGTAGAAAGCCGGGACAGGCGCCTAAACCCGCGCGACCTGGAGCTTTTGCAAAGTGTGGGGGCTCAGCTCAACTTAGTGCTCGAGCGGGCCTATGCGGTGGAGCGCCTCAAGGAAAGCGAGCAGCACAAGCAAACTTTGCTCGAGAAGGCCCAGGAACAAACCCGCCGATTGGAATTCATGCTTTCGTTGCGGAAAAGCCTGCTGCGCGAGAAAGACCCGGATCAGGTTTTGCGCCGCTTTGTCGAGGCCGTGCACGGCTGGTTTGGGCACGGGCTAGTAGCGGTTTACTGGCGCGAGGGATCGGAACTGGTAGCGAGGCACCACCGGGGCTATTCCCTCAACCACGTGCGTATTCCCTTGGGTAAGGGGCTAACCAGCCGCTGCTACCTCTCGGGAGAGCCTATCCTGCTTCACCACCCCACCCAGGACCCGGATTTCCTGGTGGTCAGCGAAAAGGTCATCTCGGCTATGTTCGTGCCGGTGGTGGTGGAGGGCAATGTGGTGGGCGCGGTCAACGTAGAGAGCGAAGACCACCTCTTCGAGCCGCAGGAGCTGGAGCTTTTGCAGGCCGCAGTGGCCCAGCTTAGCCTGGTGCTCGAGCGCAACCAGGCGGTGTTTTTGCTCTCCCAAAGTGAGGAGCGCTTCCGCAAGCTGGTGGAAACCCTGACCGATGGCATCCTGCTGGTGGAGGCCCAGACCCTACAGATTGCCTATGCCAACACGAGCGCTTTGAAACTGCTGGAAGCCCCTACACCTGGGCACCTGCTGCGAACCAACCTGCGGCAGTACTGGGTGCCCGAGCGACTGGAGCAGAACCTCGAGCGGGTGGCCCTACTGCGCCAGGGGAAGGCGCCGCTGCCCTGGGTCGAACAGCCGCTGCGGACCTCGGGTGGGCGGCGGGTGCTGGTGGAAACCTCGGCCATGGTTTTGCCGGGCGAGCCCGTCTACTTTGTGGCGCTGCTGCGGGACGTGCGCGAGCGCAAGGAGGCCATGCGCCAGATCGAGTATCTGGCCTACTACGACCCCCTGACCGGTCTTTTGAACCGCCGGGGGTTTATGCAGCAGAGCGAACCCATGCTGCAAGAAGGCCGTTCGGTTTGCTTGTTTTACCTCGATTTCAACGAGTTCAAAATGATCAACGACGTATACGGCCACCATGTGGGCGACCTGATGCTGGTGCAGGTAGCCGAGCGTCTGCGGGCTTTTCCGGCACTTTCGGCCCGACTGGGTGGGGATGAGTTCGTCTTGCTGGTTGAAGCTGACCAGGCCCTGGCCATGCAGTACGTGCGAGCCCTGGTGCAGGCTTTCGAGCCTCCCCTCGACCTGGAAGGCCGGCGTATAGCGGTATCTGTGGCCATTGGGGCGGCTTTGTTCCCGAAGTACGCCCGGGATATGGTGGGGTTGTTGCGGGCGGCGGATGTGGCCATGTATCAGGCCAAGCGGTTGAGGCAGCCTTACCTTTTCTACGATTTTGAACTGGATAAACCCATTGCCGAGCGCCTCGAGCTCATGCAGGCGCTGCGCGTGGCCCTCAAAGAAGACCAGATAGAACCCTTCTATCAGCCCATTGTGCAACTGCGGGAAGGCCAGTGGCAGCGGGTAGAGCTCCTGGCCCGTTGGAGGCATCCAGCTCGAGGCTGGATCAACCCAGCCCAGTTCATCCCGCTAGCCGAAGAGATGGGGGAGTTAGGCCACCTCGACCGGCTCATCATCCAAACCGGCCTGCAGCACCTTGGGGAAACCCCTTTGCACCTTTCCCTCAACCTCTCGCCCAAAACCCTGCTCGATGCCTCGTTTCTGCCCTGGTTCCGCGCGGTCTTATCCCAAGCAGGCGTGCACCCTGGCCGGGTTAGCATCGAGGTCACCGAGGACCTCCTCATCGAACAACCGGAGTTGGCTGCCCAGCGCCTATCCGCCCTGCGCGGCCTGGGAGCGAAGGTGGCCTTAGACGATTTTGGCAAGGGCTATTCTTCCCTAACCTACCTTAAGGATCTGCCCATCGACCTAATCAAGATCGACCGGGGGTTCGTGAACGAGATTGGAGCCTCGAGCCAGACCGAGGTTATTCTGCGCACCCTTTTTTTGCTGGCCCAGAACCTGGGGCTTGGCGTGGTGGCTGAAGGGGTGGAAACCGAGGCCCAGGCCCGCTGGCTGCGCGAGGCAGGCTGCTTTTTTGCCCAAGGGTTTTACTATAGCCCGCCTATGGGGCTTCGTCAGCTACTGCGGGCGCTTGGGCAGAATCGGCGAACCCACCGCAAGCTAAACCAGGGCCCTTAGGCCCTGGTTGTTTGGAGCCGGTGGTCGGATTTGAACCGACGACCGCTCGATTACGAATCGAGTGCTCTACCGCTGAGCTACACCGGCACGCGGGGTTATTTTAGCGGTAAACCCCCTATAGCACAACTCCTTGTAATCGGTCAACACATGTGAGACTGGGGAACCGACTCCTCCTGCATCATAGCTAAATACTCCAAGGGAGCAAGACCCCCCAGGGCCATGTGAGGCCTTCGGCGGTTGTAGTGGTCCAGGTAGGCATCCAGCTCTGCCTGTAGCTCGCTGAGCCGGGGGGGCAGAGGCCGGGTATAGAGCTCCTCCCTAAAGGTCCGTTGCACCCGCTCCACGTGACCATTGAGTTTAGGACTCCTCGGCGGCAGCACAAACAAGGCAATCCCCAGAGCACAGCAGGCCTCCTCAAACTCGG
>NZ_AUHY01000066.1 GCF_000423425.1 Meiothermus rufus DSM 22234
TCCCATCCGGGCCATCCAGGTGGATGGGGGCAGCGAGTTCATGGCCGAGTTTGAGGAGGCCTGCTGTGCTCTGGGGATTGCCTTGTTTGTGCTGCCGCCGAGGAGTCCTAAACTCAATGGTCACGTGGAGCGGGTGCAACGGACCTTTAGGGAGGAGCTCTATACCCGGCCTCTGCCCCCCCGGCTCAGCGAGCTACAGGCAGAGCTGGATGCCTACCTGGACCACTACAACCGCCGAAGGCCTCACATGGCCCTGGGGGGTCTTGCTCCCTTGGAGTATTTAGCTAAGATGCAGGAGGAGTCGGTTCCCCAGTCTCACATGTGTTGACCGATTACAAAATTTGACTTTTTTCCTGGGGCGTGCTAACCTTCATTGTCCCCCTAAAACCAGCCGGTTTCAGTAGGACATCAGGAGCAGTAAATGAACAAAGGCATCGTAAAGTGGTTCAACGCGGAAAAAGGTTATGGTTTCATCGCCCAAGAAGGCGGCCCCGATGTGTTCGTACACTTCACCGCCATCCAAGGCCAGGGCTTCAAGAGCCTGAATGAAGGGGATCGGGTCGAGTTTGAAGTTGAATCCGGCAAGAACGGCAAGGGCCCTCAGGCCAAAAACGTAAAGTTGGTGTAATCGCTTCGTTAAGCCAAGCTCCCCACTCTGGGGAGCTTTTTTGCCTATCCAAGAAAGCGCTTGTCGTATACTGCCTCCATTCAGCCTTCAACGTGGGAGGAGTTCCTTATGACGGAAGAACAGCACCTACGCGAGTACACCAAAGCTCTAAAAGCAGGTTTGCCCCGCCATTTCTTTGAGCCCGTTCCGGCCCGGATGGGCTATCTGCCCATCTTCCTGGCCTTATTTGGGCTGTGCGCCTGGGGTATTGTGGCCACCCCCTATGTGGGCCTCAAGCTGTTGCTCTCGTTGGGTATTGGGTATGCCTTTGTGGGGCTGGGCTTCTTAGCCCACGAGATTTTGCACGGCGCTGTAACCAAAAACCCCTTGTTGCGCTCGCTGGCGGGCAGTGTGGCTTTTATGCCCTTGATGGTGGGGGCTCGGCTTTGGCGCAAGTGGCACAACGTCGAGCATCACGGTCACACCCAGCACCCGCATGATGATCCTGACGCCATGGGGGCCCTCGAGGCCGCCATTCAAAAGCCTTTGGTGCGGTGGATGTTCCGCCAGGTGCCAGCTTTGCGCAGCTTCTTTTTGTTCTTCTCCTTCACCTTCTGGTTTACCCTGCATGCTTACCGCATGTTTTGGCGCTTTCTGCCCGAGTTTAAGCCGAACGAGCGGCCTGTGGTGATTTTTCAGGCGGTTTTGCCCCCGCTGGTCTGGCTTATGCTGCTTTTCTGGTTGGGGCCGCTTAACTTTCTGTTTGTGTACGGGCTTCCCTGGTTAATGGCCAACTTTATCGCCATGAGCTTTATCGCTACCAACCACCTGCTCAACCCCATCACCGAGACCAACGACCCCCTGCTCAACAGCCTCACCGTGCGCAACCCCCGCTGGCTCGAGTGGCTTACCCTGGGGTTTGGCTACCATATCGAACACCATGTTTTCCCGGCTCTGTCGCCCAAATACGCTCACCAGGTAGCCCAGAAGCTCAAAGAACTCTGGCCCGAGCGCTACAACGAGCTGCCCCATTGGAAAGCGCTGTACTACCTTTGGAAAACGCCCCGCCTCTACCGCGATCACCGCAACCTGATCGAGCCGACCACCGGCCAGGTGTTTGGCACCCTGGGCTTCGGCCTGGATGAAAGCAAAATTCGTCGAGGCCAGGCTGCCCCCCTGGTGACCCGCAGGCGCAAGCAGCAAGGATAGTGGCCGCCGCTTTGCTTTGGCGGTAGGCTATGGGCGTATGCGCATCCTGGTTGCCAACGACGACGGTATCTTCTCGCCCGGTATCAAGGCTTTGGCCTTTGCTCTACGCCCTTTGGCCGAAGTGAATGTGGTGGCCCCCGATGTGGAGCAGTCTGGGGTAGGGCACAGCATCACCTTTCGCCGTCCCTTACGCTTCAAGCACACGGCGGCTGCGGGTTTTGGTGAGATTCCCGCGTACCGCGTGGACGGCACGCCTGCCGACTGTGTGGTGCTGGGCAGTCAGCTACTAGGCCGGCCTGACTTGGTGGTCTCGGGTATCAACATCGGGGTCAACATGGGGCTGGACCTAACCCACTCCGGCACGGTGGCCGCGGCTTTGGAGGGGGCTTCGATGGGGATTCCCGCCATCGCTTTCAGTCTGGACGCCTCGGGGGAGGAGCTGCGTTTTGAGGAAGCGGCCCGCTATGCTGCGGTCATTGCCCGCTGGGTGCTGCGGCATGGTCTACCGGAAAAAACCTTGCTCAACGTGAACTTTCCCAACCAAAAGCCCCAGGGCGTTCGCATTACCCGCCTGTCCACCCACCGTTACGAGGATTCTGTAGTGGAGCGGGTGGACCCCGAGGGGCGGCCGTACTACTGGGTGGCAGGCAAGCCCACCGCCGAGCTGGAGGAGGGCACCGATTTTTGGGCTGTCCGGCACGGCTTTATCTCCATTACACCCATCTCCTTGGACTATACCAACCACGCCTTTGCCGCCGACCTCGAGCACCGCTTTAGCCTCGAGGCCGACCTTCTGGCCTAGACTAGCTGTGGGTGGGGGGCTTGGGCCTTTTTGAGCGAGAGGCTGAACACCGAACCCTGGCCAGGCTCGCTTTCCACCCAGACCGTACCGCCATGGGCATCCACGATGGAGCGAACGATGGCCAGCCCCAGCCCGCTGCCGCCACGTTCACGGTCGCGGGCCTTGTCCACCCGGTAAAAGCGCTCGAACAGGTGAGGTAGGTGTTCTTTGGGGATGCCCTCCCCGTTGTCTTCGACCCGAACCACCACCCGCTCGGCTAAGTCCAGCGCTACCAGGCGTATCTGGCTGGCGTGGGCCTTGATGGCGTTGGAGACCAAATTGGCGAAGACCTGGTGCAGCCGCTCGGGGTCGCCCAGTACCCACAGGGACTCGGGGGCCTCGAGGGAAAGCTGACCCTCGAAGCTTTTGCTGTATTCTTCGACAATCTCGTTGAGCACTGTGGGTAGATGTACAGCCCCCAGCTGAACTTTCCAGCTTCCCCCGGTCTTGGAAAGCTCGAGCAGATCGCCCACCAGCTTTTGCATCCGCTCGGCCTCGCGTTTGATGATCTCCAGGCTTTCCCGTTGCGGCTCCGAGACCGGGGTGCGCCGCAGCAGATAGCTGATGTGCCCCAGGATGGCGGTGACGGGGGTGCGCAGCTCATGAGAAGCATCGGCCAGGAAGCGGCCCTGGGTCTCCCAGGCGCTTTCCAGCCGGGTCAGCATCCGGTTGAGCGAGCGCACCAGCGAGGCCACCTCGTCGCGGCCTTCAGGTTCGGGTAGCCGCTCGGGCTTGTCGCTGACCTGTTCGGCCTTGCGGGCCACCCATTCCAAAGGTTCTAGGGTTTGCCGTACCAGCCGGAAGGCCAATAGGCCGCCAAAGATAAGCACCAGCACAGCGGTGGCCGTGTAAGTACGGGCAAAATCCGCCAGGGTGCTCTCGATGTTTTCCGTGGATTTGCCTATCAGCAAAATCACAAGTTGCTTGCCCTGGGGGATGCCGGCGATCTCGGTCTCGAGGCGCTCAGCCCGCACCCGCAGGGGCACTTGGGTACCGTCTGGGCGGGTGAGGACGGTCTGGGTGTAAAACCCACCCGAGCGCAGGACCTCCTGCAAGCCCTTTTCCGAAAGGGTTAGGCTGGCGTTGCCCAAGGCCAACGACTGGGCAAAAGGAATAGCCGCCCCTTGCAGGATGTCGCCCGCGGTGGGGTCGGGGAAGGGCACCCACAGGGCCTGCCCATAGACCGTAAGGGGGAGGCTGCTGAGATCAGCCCGCTCCCGGATAAGTTGCTGGGCGGTGAGAGAGGTTTCGGCCAGCTCGCGCCGCAGGTTTTCGTAGAGGGTGAACTGCAGGGTGCCATACACCGACCCCCCAATCAAGAGCAGGGAAAAGGCCAGCAGGGCCAGGGTCAGTAGGGTGATGCGAGTGCGCAGGGTCATGGGTAAAGGGGCTAATCCTCACGCAGGACGTACCCCACGCCGCGCACGGTGTGGATGAGGCGGCGTTCACCGTTGCCTTCCAGCTTCTTGCGCAGGTAGCCGATGTACACATCCACCACGTTGGAACCACCTTGGTAGCCGGGCCAGACTTTCTCCTCGATCTCGAAGCGGCTGAAGACTTTGCCAGGGCTCTTGGCCAGAAGCTCTAATAGCTCAAACTCTTTGTTAGAGAACTCGATGCGGCGCCCATTGCGGTAGACCTCGCGGCCCTCGAGGTTGATGATCAGGTCGGCCACCCGTATCTCGCCGGTGATGGCCGGGGTAACCCGGCGCAAGTGAGCCCGGATGCGGGCCAGCAGCTCCTCGATGCTAAAGGGCTTGACTAGGTAGTCGTCGGCTCCTGCGTCCAGCCCCTCCACCTTGTCCTCCACCCGGTCTTTGGCGGTCAGGATAACGATGGGCACATTGGAGGTCTTGCGGATGCGCCGGGCCACCTCGAGGCCGTCCATCACCGGAAGCATCAGGTCCATGACCACCAGGTTGGGATTGGTTTCGCGGAAGCGGGAAAGTCCGGTGATGCCGTCGTAGGCTACTTCGGTGCGGTAGCCTTCTGCCTGGAGCTCGAGCTCGATAAAGCGAGCGATGTCCTTCTCGTCTTCGACGATCAGGATCAGGGGTTGTTCCATGCCTTCCATGAGTACAGGGTAGCGGAGTTTCTCATGAGAAATGTGGCTTTTGCACTAATCGACTATTCATCCAGCCTATTTTCATGAGAGTCCCGCCTCTCAGGCGCTCTTGTGCTATTCAAGAATTCTGCTAGGGTTCCCAGCGGCCTCAGACCCGCAGGTGAACCACCGTCACCCCATGACCCCCCTCGTAGGGCAGGGCATCGTGGAAATGGGCTACCCGCCGGTCGCGCCGGAGGGATTCGCGCAGGGCGTTGCGCAAGGCCCCGGTGCCCTTGCCGTGCAGGAGTCGTACCGGGGTGGTAGCGGTGGCCTGGGCCTCGGTCAGGTAGTCGTCTACCACTAGCAAAGCTTCCTCTACCGTAAGGCCACGCAGGTTCAACTCGTTGGCGATGCGAGCTTTGTGCAGCACCCGGCTGGTGGGCTTGGAAGGAGTGGTTTCTTTGCTTTGTAGCTGGGATAAAGGCAGGTTAAGGCGAAGAGGCCCCATCTGCACCACGGCCTCCTGGCCTCTAAGTTCCACGATGGTGCCCTGACCGCCGTACTCGGGTACTTCCACCCGGCTGCCGACCTGCAAGGTAGGAGGAGGGGATGTTTTTGTGGGCTGGTAGCGACTGCGGAGCTGGATGAGCTCCTGCAGCACCTGGCCCTGGCCCCGGGCCTTGCGCCGCTCTTGGGCTTGCCGCACCCGTTCCTGAGCCTCGCGCACTAAGGCAGCGGCCTCGGCCTGGGCTTCTTCCAGCAGGCGCTGTTTGTGTTGATTCAGCTCGCTAAGCTGCTGGTTCAGCTCTTGGTTCAGTTTTTCCCATTGCTGCCGCTCGGCCTGGACTTCCTGGCGGGATTTTTGTAGGTTTTGCTGCTCGGCCTCGAGGGCAGCCAATAAGCGCTCGAGCCGACCTCCTTCCGGCCCCAGCAGCACCTCGGCCCGGGCCACTAGCTCGGTGGGGAAGCCCAGCCGGCGGGCAATGGCCAGGGCATAGCTCCGTCCGGGTGCCCCCACCACCAGCTCGTAAGTAGGGCGCAGCGCCTCCAGATCGAAGCGCATGGAAGCGTTCTGTACCCCTGGGGTTTCCTGAGCGAAGGCTTTGAGGGGGGAGAGGTGGGTGGTGACCAGGCCCTGAACCTCCCGGGCCAGCAAGGCCTCGAGAAAGGCTTGGGCCAAGGCGGCTCCTTCCTCAGGGTCGGTGCCCGAGCCCAGCTCGTCGATCAGCACCAGGCTGTGGGGTGTGGCCCAGCGCAGCACCTCTTGCAATTGGAGCAGGTGGGCGGCAAAGGTAGACAGGTTTTCCTGGATGGACTGCTGGTCGCCGATGTCCACGAAGAGCCGGTCGGGGAAGGCCAGCTCGGCAGCTTCGGCGGCCACAAAAAGGCCACACTGGGCCATCAGGACAGCCAAGCCCAGGGTTTTGAGCAGGGCGGTCTTGCCCCCCATGTTGGGGCCGGTAAGGAGCAAAAGGCGCTGAGTAGAGGAGAGCTCGAGGTCGTTGGCCACAGCCTGGGGAATCAGCGGGTGGCGGGCGGCCTTGAGGCGGTAGACCCCCTCCTGGTTCAGGCGGGGCCGTACCAGGTGCCAGTCCTCGGCCAGGAGGGCTGCGGCCCGGGCCACGTCCAGCGCGGTCAGGGCCTCTAGGGTTTGTTCTAGCTCGGTGTCCTGGGCCAGAAGGGCCGAAAGCTCGAACAAGACCCGATTAACCTCGGCTTCTTCCTCCAGCCTCAGGCTGGCCAGCTGGTTGTTGAGGGGAACCACCCCGCTGGGCTCGAGGTAGACCGTCAAGCCCGAATCGGACTGGTCGAGCACAATGCCGGGAATCTTATGCTGGAAGCTAGCCCGCACCGGGATGACGTAGCGCTCGCGCCGCAGGGTGATGAAGCGTTCCTGCACCGCCTCGGGGTGGCGGTCCATCAGCCGGTAGAGCCGCTCTTGAATTTGCTCGCGTATGGGATTAATCCGGCGACGAATCTCTCGAAGGCGGGGGGTGGCCTCGTCGCGCACCTGCCCACCTTCGTCCAGACACTCCCGGACCCGTCGCAAGAAAAGGGTGTGCTCGCCGATCTGGGCGGCCAGGGCTTTTAGGTGCTCGCCGATCTCGATGAGCTCATGTTTTAGGGCTACGGCAGCTTCCAGGCTGGCCGCCGCTTCGCGCAGTTCGGGCCCTTCCAACCGCAACCCCTCCTGTGCGGCAGCCAGGGCGGGCCGCAGGTCGGCGATGCCCCCCAGCCGGTAGGGGTAGGCCAGGGCCTCGGCCACGGTGGCCTGCTGGGCCAGGGCCTCGGCCAGCGAGGCCTTGGGGGCCAGGGCCAGCAGGGCTTCGCGGCCCATCAGGGTCGAGGCCCGCTCCGCCAGGGCCTGGCGGATGCGGTCAAAATCCAGGGCTTCGATGGGCTTTAGCATACCCAAAAGGCCAGTATAGCCTAGCGCCTAGGGTGGTACGCATTCTAGTTTACAGCGGGCTAAAAAGCCCCAACCCCTCGAGCCTAACAGGGCCTTCCAAGGTTTTCCCGTTAAGCAGGTTCACGCAGGGGGGCAGGCTAACCTCAATCGGCTCTAAGGCGGCGTACACCCAGACTTCTTGGTTCTGGTAGTGCCGTCTGAACGCCAGCCAATGGTCTTCCACCCGTAAAGGCTGCAGTCCACCGCGCCGCAGGGCCGGAACGGTTTTCTTAAGCCGGATAAGGGCCTGGGTCCAGCGCAGAATCTCCCGGTTCCACCTGGTTTCGTCCCAGGGAAAGGTGCCCCGGCACATGGGGTCGCCGTTCCACTCGTGGTAGGGGTTAGCTTGCTCAAGGCCAATTTCGTCGCCGTAGTAGAGACCGGGTGCGCCGGGGAAGGTGTAAAGCAGACCCAGGGCCAGCTTGAACTTTGACACATCCCCTTGCAGCCGCCATAAAGCCCGGGGAATGTCGTGGCTGCTGATCAGGGTGTACATGCTCTGGCGAAGCTGCAAAGGCAGTGCTGTGTAGTGGTCCCACAGGGTCTCCCAAAGCGCTTGGGTAGAGACTGACACCTCCCAGCCGTATATGTTTCGCCCTGAGAGCCACTCCATCACCGGGTTGGCAAAGCCGGCATAGTGCATAGCGCCGTCCAGGGTGTGGGCCCGCAGGGTGGGAACGGTATCGAAAAACAGCTCACCAAAGACTAGCGCCTCGGGATTCTCCTCCAGACTGTTATGTTTGATTAGACGGAGGATTTCCAGGTTGCGCCGGTCGGTACCGCCTTCCCCAATCTGGTGGGCCACGTCCAGCCGCCATCCATCCGCTCCCTGGCGGATCCAGTGCCGCACCGGGGCGTGGTAACCGTCAATCCACCGCTCTACGGTCAGGGGATTGCTGTAGTCCAGCTTCGGGAGAGACTTGACACCATAGAAAGCAGCGTAAGAGCCATCGGCATAAAAAGTAAACTGCCCGGCCTCGGGCGAGGTGGGGTCTTGGAGGGCTTTTTGGAAGTCGGGGTGGGTGTGGCCAATGTGGTTGAACACCCCATCCAAAACCAGCCTCATGCCCCGCTGGTGTAGGGCCTCGACCAGGCGGGCGAAGGCCGGGTTGCCCCCTAGGTGAGGGTCTACGTTGTGGTAATCGCTGGCATCGTAGCGGTGGTTGGAGGGAGCTGGCAGGATGGGGGTGAGGTAGAGGACCTCAATGCCCAAAGTCTGTAGGTAGTCCAGCTTGTGCAGGATACCCTCGAGGTCGCCCCCATAGTGCTGCAAGGGCCCGTCCCCTGGGGCGTTGCTCAGGGGTTCGTCCCAGGCTTTTTTCACGATGGGCCGCCCCATATAGACCCAGGCCCCGCTCTGGGGGTCGTTGGCCGGGTTGCCGTTGTAAAAGCGGTCGGGGAAGATCTGATAGAACACAGCACCTATCGCCCACTCGGGTGGGGTGGGCTGGGCCAGCAGGTGGAAGAACCGGTCGTAGCGGGGCAGGGTGGCCTGCGGGCCGTGGGCTGCCAGGTAGGTTTTCTCGGCGCTTAGGTAGAAGCAGTAGCGCAGGGGCGACTCATAAAGCGGCAGCCTGATCTCCAGTCCGCCCTCGATGGGCTGCATAGGGTGCCTTTCCACCTCGCCGTAGCGCAGCAGGATTAGAAAGCCAGCCCTGGCCCGGGTCTTCAGACGCAAAGTCACTTCCTCTCCTAGGGCAGGCCGCAGGGGGTCAACGCAGAAGGGTTCCCAGTCGTGGTAGTTCATCGGCAACTTGCGGCGCAAAGACCCCTGCCTTCAGGCATGGGGAGGAGAGCCGCACCTCCTTTCGCATGATGTGGTAAAATGCCTCTGTGCAGACTCTCACCCTTCGCTGCACCCTCAAGCCCACTCCCGAACAGGGGGCCGCCCTGGAGGCCACCGTGCCCTGAGGGTGGCTAAGGCAGTGGGGGAGTTTCGCCGCTTCCGGCTGCACCGCCTGGTCTACCGCGACCTCCGCGCGATGGGCCTCTCGGCTAACCTGGCGGTGCAGGCCATTGCCCGTGTGGGTCGGAAGAAGGGGAGCCGGGCAAAGTTCTACCAGCCCACCTCCTGTGTCTTCGACCAGCGCACCCTCTCCCTCTGCTGGGAGGACGAGAGGGTCTCCCTGACCACCGTGCAGGGACGGCTGCGCATCTCCCTCAAGCTCGGCAACTACCAGCGGGGGGTGTTGAAGCGGGCCAGGAGCGTGCAGGGTGGGGTGCTCACCAAAGGCCCCAAGGGGAAGTGGTACATTCACCTTATCCTTCGGATAGATGCCCCCACCCCTTCCCCCGGTGGAGGCAAGGTGGTGGGTGTTGATCTGGGGCAGAAGGTTCTGGCCACCCTCTCGGATGGAGTACAGCTTACGAGCGGATTCCTGAAGGGTAAGCGGCTGCACTACTTGAAGAAGCGGGCCGAGGTTCGTTCCAGACTCGACCGCCCTTCCGAACGCACCAGAGGCGTGAAGCGCCTCTGGGCACGGCTTCGCGGAAGGGAGGCCCGCTTCGTAAACCATACCCTGCACACCCTGGCCCGGCACATCGTGAATGGTCTCAAACCTGGGGACACCCTGGCGGTTGAAGACCTGAACGGCATCAGGGGTCGTACCCACAAGCGGGGCCGGAGGGAGAGACATCTCCACCACCTTTGGCCCTACGCCAGGCTCCGGTTTTTCCTGGAGTACAAAGCAGCCCTGAAGGGCGTAATGGTTGTGGCCGTAGACCCTCACCACACCAGCCAGACCTGCCCCCGTTGTGGACACGTCGCCAGGGCCAACCGGCGAAGCCAGGCCCTCTTCCGCTGCCAGGCGTGCGGGTTCCAGCACAACGCGGACTGGGTAACCGCGCATAACCTTGCCCAGAGAGCAGGCTCGATGGGCAGGGGCCGTTGTAAACCGGCCCGGATTCTGAGGGTGTCTTCTCTGCATTGTCCTCCCTCGGAAAGCCCCCGGCTTTAGCCGTGGGGTGGTTTACTCTTTCACCGAGCCAGCGGTGTAGCCCGAAACGAAGTAGCGTTGGAAGCCGTAGAAGGTGAGCAGGATGGGCAGGGAGCCCAGCACCGAGGCGGCGGCGAACAAGCCCCAGCGGGTTGAGAACTGCCCGGTAGTGAAGTTGCGCAGCCCCATGCCTACCGTCCAGGAGTCCACTCCGGTGAGGAAAAGGTTGGCCACAATGAACTCCGAGTAGGTGCCCACGAACTGCAAGAGGAAGATAAACACGAACATGGGGGTGGAAAGCGGCAGCAGTACCAAGGTAAACGCCTGCCACTTGCTGGCCCCGTCGATCAAGGCGGCCTCCTCGAGGCTTTTGGAGATGCTCTCTAAGAAGCCTTTGTATACCCAGGTACCAAAGCTGATAATGCCTCCAGAGTAGGCTAGCACTAGTCCAGTAAAGGTGTTGAGCAGGCCCAGGTTGGAGATCAGGACGTAGGTGGCCACCAGGCCCAAGAAACCGGGGAACATCTGGATGAAGATAAAGACCAAAAGCATGGGGTAGCGGCCAGGAAAGTTGAAGCGGGCAAAGGCATACCCTGCCGTAGCGGTGAGCAGCACTGCTAGAATACCGGTAATGCCCGAAACGAAAAGGGTGTTCCGCACCCACAGCATAAACTTGGCCTCGGTGCCCTGGCCGGTGAACTGGCTGGGGGAAAGGAAGACCACCAGCGCAAAACCCAGTAGGGCAAAGAGGGCCAGGCTGCGCCCCTGAAGCCGGGCCCAGGGGCTATCCACGTCGCCATCTCCCACAAGACGCCGGTAGGCCGCCAGCCCTAAAGCGAAGAGCAGGCAAAGGCCAGCCATCAGCAGCAAAATCCCCTGGTAAGGGTAGAGCACGAACCCATCAAATAGCTTGGCGTAGTTTTCCCAGCTTAGCTGGGAGAAGTCGGGAATTACCCGGGCCCGCACCAGCAGGTTGTCGCTGGCCGGGGGTAGGATGCGGTAGAGGGTGTTGCGGGGGTCGAAGGAAGCGGCCAGAATCTGCAGGATGGGGTAGTAGGCAAACAGCAGCACCAACAGCAAAAACAGATGGGTGAGGCCCTGGCCAAAAAGAGGCCAAAAGCTGCGCTTGCGCCCGCTGCGGTGGTTGCTCAGGTAGGTGACCAGCCAGGTGTAGATTAGAATGAATCCAATAATGACCAGGAGTCCGGCCAGGGCATAGACCCAGCCATTCTCGATGCGCACGAAGCCAGGAGGGATGTTGGGCTGGATGCGGGCTAGCAGGCTGGGAAAGTAGATCAGCAGCAGCCAGGCCACAGCCAGGCCAAACAGAGCCCAGCCAGCATAACGCCAGATGATGTGCATTAGCGTACCTCCCGCAGGGCTCCGGTGAAGCGGAAGTTGATGAGACTAATGGCCACCGTGAGGAAGAAAATCAGAATCGAGATGGCTCCCCCCAGGCCATAGGCCTGGCCGCCATCAGCCTGAAAAGCGGTTTTGTAGGCCCAGGTGATGAGAATATCCGCAGCCTGAGCAGTAGAGGGGCGGCCCTCCACACCAGGCTGGGGGCCCATCAGGTAAATGAGGCCAAAGTTGTTGAAGTTGTAGGCAAACGAACCCAATAACAGGGGAATGAAGGGCTGGCGCAGCAGGGGCAGGGTGATGCCGGTTAGGGTCTGCCAGCCGCTGGCCCCGTCAATGCGGGCAGCCTCGTAGACATCGTCGGGAATGGTGGAGAGGGCCCCCAAGGTAGCCGTCATCCAGTAAGGAAAGCCCAGCCACAGGCTGATGAGGAGGGCTGAGACCTTAAACCACTCCGGGTCGGTCAGCCAGGGGATAGGGTAGGCCCCCAGCAGGCCCAGCAGCCGGTTGATGGGGCCAAACTGCACGTTGAGCATTGCAGTGAATATCTGTACGCTGATGACCACCGGGATAGCCCAGGAGATGATCAGAGCAGTGCGGTAAAAGCCGCGCAGGGCCAGATTTTTGTTGTTGAGCAACAGGCCCAGAATCAGGCCGGGTATGGCCCCTACAAAGACTGCCCCCGCTGCAAAAACGATATTCCAAACCAGAATGGGCAATAAAACTGTACCGGCCCGGCTGAATATCTCCATGAAGTTGCGGAAGCCCACGAGCCGGTAGTCGTTGATTTTGTAAACCAGGCTGGGGGTAAAGGGTGGGGGGGCGGTGAGGGTAATGATGTTGTCCTGGGCCTGGGCGGCGCTGACCCGAGCCCGCTGGGTGCGGCTGGTAATTTCCAGGGCCTGGCCAGCGCAGTCGGGCTGGTCGCAGCGCAGGAGGTCGTGTGCATTGCCCGCTAGGAAGAGCCGTTGTCCCTCAACCCGCACGATTTCGGTCTCGGTGGAGCGGTCGGGTTTGCCGTTGCGCAGGCCGCTGTAGTCGGTGAAGGCGTAGTAGGTGGTGAGGATGATGGGAAAAACGGTGAAGGCCAGCAGGAAGGTGATGGCTGGGAGCAGGTAGTACCAGTCGGTGAGGAAAGGAACCCTGCGGCCCAACCAGACCAGCAGAGGAATCAGTACCACCACGGCGAAGAGCAGGATTAAGTAGCCGGGGTAGCCCTCCTCTAATGGCCGAGGAAAAGCCGCCTGCAAGGCCCAAAAGGCCAGCAGGCCGGCAAGGGTGGCTGCCAGCAGCGCACCGCCCAATAGCCCAATGGCTATGAAGAAACCTCGAGCACCCGGGGGGGATCGGTACATATAACCTCCATTTCGAACGTTTCCAGCATATATCCCCAGGCCAGCTCTGTTAAGCCCCCAGGGCTCTCATCTGCCCTTCCAAACGGCATGGAAGCACTTTTGCAAACGGCTACGTGGAGTAGGCCTTGACGGCTTGCTGGTCACAAGGGAGCAAAGACCCTAGCTCTTCTGTGCGGCGTTTGAGGGGAAGGTGCGAGGGGTATGATCAAGACCGATCGGCTAAGGGCTATCAACCCCCCCGCGAGGGGCCGCAGTTCACCCCTACCCTGCTCGAGGGGCTAGCCCAGCGGGTGTCCTGTTTGGAAAAACGGGCTTATTGGCGGGTTGTTTCACCTAGGTATGGGCAGATTTTAGGAAACATTCCTATTTGTGCCCCACAAGATGCCCAGGAAGCTGTGCGGCGGGCTCGAGGGCTACAGCCAGCTTGGGCCAAGCTAGAGCCTAAAGCTCGAGCCCGCATCGTGCTGCGTTTTCACGACCTGCTCTTGGCCCGGCGGGAAGAAATCCTCGACCTGGTGCAGTGCGAGACCGGTAAGGCCCGCCGCGACGCACAGGAAGAGCTGCTCGATGCTGCCATTGTGGCCCAGTTTTATGCCACCCGGAGCCCAGCCTGGCTCAGGCCTCGGCGGGCCGGAGGCACTTTTTTAGGTCTAACCCAGACCTGGGTCTACCGCCACCCGGTGGGGGTCATGGCTCCCTGGAATTACCCCCTTTCCATGGCGGTAAGCGAACCCATACCAGCTTTGATGGCTGGCAACGCGGTGGTCTTCAAGCCCGACCCCAGACCACCTTCACCACCCTGTGGGTGCAGGCCTTGCAGGAGGAGGCAGGTCTACCGGAGGGGTTGTTCCAGGTGGTCACAGGGGATGGCGAGGTAGGCCAGGCCCTGGTGGCCTCGGCTGACTTCATAGCCCTTACCGGTAGCACCGCCACCGGGCGCAGGGTGGCCCTTCAGGCTGGGGAACGGCTCATCGGGGTGAGCCTGGAGCTGGGGGGCAAGAACCCTATGCTGGTGTTGGAGGAGGCCGACCTCGAGGCCGCAGTCGACGGAGCTATCCGGGGTGCTTTCGCTAACGCTGGCCAGCTTTGTGTGGGTATTGAACGCATCTATGTGCATGAAAGGCTGTTTGAGCCTTTTACCCACCGCTTGGTTGAGAAAACCATGGCTTTGCGGCTGGGGGCCACTTTGGATCACCGGATCCAGGTGGGCTCGCTAAGCGTACAGCGCCAGCTCGAGACCGTCCAGGCCTACCTACAAGATGCCTTGGCCAAAGGGGCCACCCTACTGGCCGGTGGCCGGGTGCGGCCTGAGGTAGGCCCTCTATTTTTCGAGCCCACCATTTTGACCCACGTCACGCCCGAGATGCGAGTATATGCAGAAGAAAGGTTTAGCCCGGTGGTCAGCCTGTATAAGTTCAGCGACCTCGAGCAGGTGTTGGAGCTAATCAACCAGAGCGAGTATGGTCTCAACGCTAAGTATTTCCCCATTAGATTTTTACCTCCACAGCCCCCAGTAGGTCCAAGGCTTGCAACAGGGCTTGCTTGAGGTGGGAGAGGCTAGCGTAATGGCGGCGGGGCAGAAGGTAGGCTTTGAGCTTTCTCCAAAAGGTCTCGATGAGGTTGAGCTGAGGGCTGTAGGGAGGCAAGAAGCGTAGATAGAGGTTTTGCGCTTGCCAGGTTGCCAGCCGAGCCTGGATCAGCTTGGCTTTGTGGAAGCTGGCATTGTCCAGCACCATGACCGTGAGCTTGTTTTGCTGGCTGGCTTGTTGGGCCTGCTTCTCAAGAAAAGCCAGTACCGCTTCTTTCGTACATCTACCTTCCAGTA
>NZ_AUHY01000067.1 GCF_000423425.1 Meiothermus rufus DSM 22234
GGCCAGGCCCTTTTCTTTTAGGGCTTTTTTCCAGCGGTGGTAGGTGGCCCGGCTGATCCCCACCAGGTCCTGGATCTCCTTCCAGCTCTTTTTACTTTCACGCAGGGCTTTGACCAGTCGGAGCTTGCGCAGACGTTCCTTGACCTCTGGGTCGCCTGCTTTGGCCTCGGCCAGCCTCTGTGCTTGTCTAGCGCCTTGCCATATCTCTCGGCCAACGGTGGTAAACTGCACCTGGGGAACCTCCTTTCTTGGTTGGTTCCCCTCTTTTTATCCCAGCTTAGAGTCTCACATGTGTTTGTCCGGGTTCAGCCGGTATGCCGCGTTGGCCAGGTTTTTGGGTGCTAAAATATGCCTGACAAAAAAATGGGATTTTGTGCAATAGCTGCAATATAACGTTTTTTTGCACAAAAAGCCGCAAAGCGTTGACATGCCGAAGAGGCCTGGATATACTTTGCCCCAACCAAACGCTCGTTTGTTTGTGACTGCTAGCCAATAGAAGGGCATACATCAGAGGAGGGCCGGTGCAGCTCAAGGTAGAACAGGTCACGCTCAGCTTTGGCGGGGTAAAGGCGCTCAGCGAGGTTTCCCTCGAAGTCGCCCAAGGCGAGCTGGTCTCGGTGATCGGTCCCAACGGGGCAGGCAAGACCAGCCTCTTGAACTGCATCTCGGGCTTCTACCACCCCAGCGCGGGCCGGATCATCTTCGAGGGCCACGACCTGACCCACGCCTCGCCCCACCAGGTAACCCAGTACGGCATTGCCCGGGCCTTCCAAAACATCGAGCTTTTCACCGGCATGACCGTGCTGGAAAACCTACTGATGGCCCGCCATACCTTTGGCCATTACAACCTCCTAGATAACATCCTGATCTATGGCCGGGCCATGCGGGTAGGGGTGGGGAACCGCCGCTTTTGCGAGGAGATCATCGACTTCATGGAGCTCGAGCCCTATCGCAAAGCCCTGGTGGGCGACCTGCCCTACGGGGTGCGCAAGCGGGTAGAAGTAGCCCGGGCCCTGGCCCTTTCCCCCAAGCTGCTCCTACTGGACGAACCTATGGCCGGCATGACCCTAGAGGAAAAAGAAGACATGGTGCGTTTCATCCTCGACATCCGGGCCGAGCGGGGCACCACCGTGGTTCTCATTGAACATGACCTGGGGGTGGTGATGGACATCTCCGACCGGGTCTATGTGCTGGACTTCGGCCAGGTTATCGCCTCCGGTCTGCCCGAGGAGGTTAGCCAAAACCCCCGGGTGCAAGAAGCCTACGTGGGCGTGGATCATGTGGCCTAATGTGGGAGGAAGCGGGTATGATCCCCACTGGCTATGAGCTGAAAAAGTACACCCTGCCGCAGGTGCTCAAGCTGCGGGCTGAGCGAATGCCGCGCCAGGTGGCCATTCGGCAAAAGGACTATGGCATCTGGAACGAGATTACCTTCGCTGACTACTACCGCCACGTGCGCGAGTTCGCGGCTGGGCTGTTGGCCTTGGGCTTCCAGCGGGGGGAGCGGCTGGCCATCATCGCCGACAACATCCCGGAGTGGCTCTACGCCGAGCTAGCTGCACAGGCCCTGGGGGGCATCTCGGTGGGCGTCTACCAGTCCTCCCTGCCCCCAGAGATTGCCTACGTGCTCTCCTATACCGGGGCCTCGTTTGTGCTGGCCGAAGACCAGGAGCAAGTAGATAAGCTTTTGGAAATCCGCAACGAGATTCCCAGCGTGCGCAAGGTCATCTACGAAGACCCCAGGGGCATGCGGGCTTACCGCGACGACCCCTGGATCATCGGCTTCGAGGAGGTAGAGAGGTTGGGGCGGGCCTACCTCGAGCAACACCCCCAGGCCATAGAGGCGTCCATTGCCCAGGGCCACCCCGAGGAGGTCTGCCACCTCTCGCTCACCTCCGGCACCACGGGCCGGCCTAAGGCGGCCATGTTGCGGCACCGCAATCTGCTGCACATGGGGGTGGCCTTGCAGGAAGTAGACCCCTTGAAGCCCACCGACGACTACCTCTCCTTTCTGCCCTTCGCCTGGATTGGCGAGCAGATGATGTCGGTGGGCATGGCCTTGGCGGGGGGTTTTGCCGTTAATATGCCCGAGTCGGTGGAAACCGCCATGGTCGACCTCAAAGAGATTGGCCCACATGTGATGTTCAGCCCGCCTAGGGTCTGGGAAGGTATCCAAAGCCAGGTCTGGGTGCGCATCTCCGAAACCTACGCCCTCAACCGTTGGGTGTACAACCAGATGCTCAAAATCGGCTACCGCGCCGCCGACTACCGCATGCGAGGCCGGCCCATGCCGCTGGGTCTGCGCGTAGCTTACTGGTTTGCCGACCAGATTATGTTCAAGCCGCTGCGCGACCAACTGGGCTTTTTGCGCCTGCGCCGGGCCTACACCGGGGGGGCCGCGCTGGGCCCGGATGTGTTCCGCTTCTACCACGCCATCGGGGTCAACCTCAAGCAAATTTACGGCCAGACCGAGATTATCGGCATCGCCTTTGTGCACCGCGATGGCGACGTGCGGGCCGATACGGTAGGGCTACCGATTCCAGGTGGCGAGGTCAAGATTAGCGAGCGAGGGGAAATCCTATGCCGGTCGGATGCGGTGGTGGCCGGCTACTGGCAAAATCCCGAGGCCACTGCTGAAACCTTTAAGGACGGTTGGCTGCACACCGGCGATGCCGGTTACCTCACAGAGGACGGCCACCTGGTGGTCATCGACCGGGTCTCGGACGTGATGCACACCAGTACTCAGCAGATGTTCAGCCCGCAGTTCATCGAGAACAAGCTCAAGTTCAGCCCCTACATCAAAGAGGCGGTGGTCTTCGGCGACCAAAAACCTTTTATCACCGCCTTCATCAACATAGACCCCCAGACCGTGGGCAAGTGGGCCGAGGACCGCAGGCTGGCCTATACCACCTACCTCGATCTTTCGCAGAAGCCCGAGGTGGCCGAGCTGGTGCGTGGCGAGGTGCGGGGCGTCAATGAAAGCCTACCTGAGGCTTTGCGCATCCGGCGCTTTGTACTGTTGTACAAGCTACTCGATGCCGACGATGACGAGCTGACCCGAACCGGCAAGGTGCGGCGCAAGTTCATCATGCAGCGCTACCAGCCGATCGTAGATGCGCTGTACAGCCAAAGCAATAGGGTACGGGTGGACACCGAGTTCAAATACCAAGACGGCAGCGTGCAAAAGGTATCGGTGGAGGTACGGGTGCTCGAGGCCGAGGGCCAACCCGAACCGGTGGGTGTATAGGGGGCGGTGGTGATCGACTTTATCCAAAACCTCATCTCGGGGATTGCCGTGGGCTGCATCTACGCCTTGGCGGCGCTGGGCTTTGTGCTGGTGTACAAGTCCAGCCGGGTCATCAACTTTTCCAACGGGCAGTTCATCGCCATCGGGGCCTTTGCGGCGTATGCCCTGACGGTCTGGGTGGGTCTGCCGGTGCTTTTGGCGGCCCTACTGGCCATGCTCCTGACCGCTGGGCTGGGGTTTCTAGTGGAGCGGGTTTTCCTGCGACGCATGGTGGGGCAGCCCATCATCTCGGTGATTATGGTGACCATCGGGCTGGCCAGCGTGCTGGACGGGCTGATGTACCTGACCCCTTTTGGCTCGGGCAACTTTACCTTTCCCCAGTTTTTGCCCCCCGGTGGGCTCGAGCTGGCCGGCATCAATATCTCCTATCCGCAGCTCATGGCAATTGGCTTTACTATGGTTTTCCTGCTCCTATTTGGCTGGTTCTTCCAGCGCTCGGTGCTGGGCATAGCCATGCGGGCCGTGGCCGACGACCAGATGGCCTCCATGAGCCTGGGGGTCTCGGTGCGGCGGGTGTTCGGCCTGGCCTGGGCGGTAGCCGGACTGACCGCCGCGGCAGCAGGCATCGTGGTGGGGACGGTTTCTGGCTTGAACCAGGACGGCCTAATTGCCATCGGCCTAGCGGTGTTTCCCGCGGTGATTTTAGGTGGGCTGGACTCGGTGCCGGGCGCTGTGGTGGGCGGTATCGTCATCGGGGTTTTGCAGTCCTTTTCCACCGCCTACCTCGACGGGGTCTTGGGCCAGATCGGGCTGGTGGGGGGAGGGTCGCAGTACGCGGTGCCCTTTGTGGTGCTGCTGGTCATGCTGTGGTTCAAACCGCACGGATTGTTCGGCACAGAGGAGATTGAGCGGGTATGAGCACGAGGGCAAAAACCGGAGGCACCTATGCGTAACCCCTGGGCCCAGACCGGCAACTACCGCACCTCCTACGAGCAGGACACCACCATCTTTGCCAACTACCGCGAGATTGTTTCGGTAGTACTCCTTCTGGTGGCCTTGTGCCTCCTGCCGCTATTTTTGGAGCGTTCGCAGGTGCTGGTGCTCAACTTCATCCTGATATATGCCATCGCGGTGTTGGGGCTCAACATCACCACCGGCTATGCCGGTCTGATCAGCGTAGGCCAGGCAGCCTTCATGGGGGTGGGGGCCTACACCGTAGCCCTGGCGGCGCCCAGCCTACCTTTCTGGTTGACCATCCCTTTGGGGGGCTTTGTGGCAGCCATAGCTGGCTTCATCGTGGGCATCCCCAGCCTGCGGGTTAAGCATCTCTACCTGGCGCTGGCCACGCTGGCCTTTCAGGAGATTTTTGTCTGGGTGGTGGGGCGCAGCCCAGCCCTGGCCCAGGGTGCAGCCATTCCGGTGGAGATGCGAAACTTCTTGGGCCTCGAGATCAGCTTTCGCAACCACAACTACTTCTGGTATTACATCATTTTGTTCGTGCTGGTGCTGATGGTCATAGCCTGGCGTAACCTTTTGCGGGGCAAGTATGGCCGGGCCCTGATTGCGGTGCGCGACAACGACCGGGCCGCTGATGCCATGGGCATGGACCCGGGCCGCACCAAGCTCTTTGCCTTCGCCCTAGGGGCCTTCTACGGGGGGGTGGCCGGAGGGCTGCTGGCCTACATGCAGCGAGCCGTGGTGGTGGAGGAGTTCACCCTAGCCCGTTCGGTCACGCTGCTGGCCATGGCCATTGTGGGCGGCCTGGGCACGGTGGTGGGCAGCCTACTGGGCCCAGCCTTCATGAAGTTTTTACAGATTTATGTGGAACGGCTATCCGAGTGGATGAAGGCCAACCCCTTCATCCAAAGCATCACTCCGGCGGGGGTAGATGTGGCCTCGGCCCTGCTGCCGCTTTCGTTTGGTCTGGTGATCGTGCTGTTTCTGGTCTTCGAGCCGCGCGGGCTTTACAACTGGTGGCGGCTCTTGCGAAGTTATTTTCGAACCTGGCCCTTCAAGTACTGAACAAGGCAACACCGCGTCAGGCGCGTTGCAATCGAGAGCGAGTGAGAACAGGAGGAGTCATGAAGCGAGGGTTTGTTTTAGCCATGATGGTTGCCCTGGGACTGGCCCTGGCCCAGGGGCGCACGGTAAACCTGCTGTGGTCGGGAGCCATCACCGGCCCAACCTCGGATGTAGGCGGGCCTTATGCTGCGGGCATTGAAGATTACTGCAAGTATGCCAACGAGCAGAAGCTGATTCCCAATGTCACTCTGAACTGCATCGTGCGGGACGACCAGTACCAGAACCCCAACACCCAGCGCATCCTCGAGGAGGCCTTAGACCGGGCCAAACCGGCCATCTACCTGGGCTACTCCACCGGGGCCATGCTGCAGCTTAAGCCGCTGATCAACGAGGTTAGGCTGCCCACCATTCCGGCCTCGGCCCACATCGGCCTGATCGAGCCACCCCACAACCAGTACATGTTCCTGCCGGTAAGCAGCTACTCTGAGCAATTCGTGGCCCTGCTGGAGTACATCAACCGCACCAAGAAAAACGCCCGGGTGGCCCTGGTGGTCAACCCCAGCCCCTTTGGCCGGGCGGTGGTGGACGTTTCGCGGCGGGCGGCTGCCCGTCTGGGCCAGACCATTGTGGACGTGCGGGAGGTAGGTGGGGGCAACCTAGACAACACCGCATTGCTACGCGCTTTGGATGCGGCTGGGGTGGAGTTCATCCTGCACCAGAACGTGGCCGGACCCGTGGCCAACATCCTCAAGGACGCCAAGCGGCTGGGCCTGGACAAAAAAATCAAGCAGTTAGGGGCCATCTACACTGGTGGCTCTGACCTGATCCGCCTGGCCGGCGATGCCGCTGAAGGCTACCTCTGGGCTAGCAGCTACTACACCTTGGACGAAAACGCCCCCGGCATCAACCTGCAAAAACAACTGGCCCAAAAGTACAACCGCAGTGCCGACATCCTCAACTCCACCAACTACACCGCCGGGATGCTGGCCGCGGCCATCGCCGTAGAAGCCATGAAACGGGCCGCCCAGCGCTTCAATGGCCGCATCGACAACGCAACGGTCTACCAAGCCCTCATCGGCATGAACGGCCCCAACGCCTTCAAGCCGGGCTTTGCTGTCTCGACCAAGGCGGGCATTGAAATCGACTTCACCCGCACCGAGCAAACCGGGGCCGAGGGTCTACGCATTCTGGAGGTCAAGGGAGGCAAGTTCGTTCCGGTGACCGAGCCCTTCACCTCGACCCTGTTCCGTCAGGTGAGGAACCCCTAAAACACCGAGGCCGGGAGCTGGCCTTGGCGAGGCTCTCGGCCTTTGGTTTTTAGCGAGGTGATATGCACCCCGAAGACCTAGGAAATATCCTGCTGGAAGTCAACAACATCGAGGTGGTCTACAAAGACATCATCCAGGTGTTGCGAGGGGTCTCGCTCAAGGTGCCCGAAGGGCAGATCACCGCCCTTCTGGGCCCCAATGGCGCGGGCAAGACCACCACCCTGCGGGCCATCTCGGGGCTCTTGGTGCCCGAAGACGGCAAGGTGGTCTCGGGCTCCATCCTGTACCGGGGGGAGAACATCGCCAACCAGCCACCGGAGCACATTGTGCTCAAGGGCATCGTGCAGGTGCCGGAGGGGCGGCGGGTGTTTAAGCACCTCACCGTGGAGGAAAACCTGCGGGTGGGCTCGATTACCCGGCACGATGGGGCCAAGGTGCGGGAAGACCTCGAGCGCATCTACCACTACTTCCCCAAGCTGGCCCTGATCAAGACCCGCCTGGCCGGCTACTGCTCGGGCGGAGAGCAGCAGATGCTGGCCATCGGGCGGGCCCTGCTGGCCAATCCCCGCCTACTGCTTTTAGACGAGCCCAGCCTGGGCCTGGCCCCTTTGCTGGTGCGGGAGATTTTCGACATCGTGGCCCAGATCAACGCTGAGGAAGGGGTCACGGTGCTGGTGGTGGAGCAAAACGCCCGGGTAGCCCTCTCGGTAGCCCACTACGGCTACATCATGGAATCCGGGCGAATTGTCCTGGAAGGCACCCGGGAGTACCTCGAGGCCAACCCCGACGTGAAGGAGTTTTATCTGGGGGTAGCCAAGTCGGGAGGGCGCAAGAGCTTCAAGGAGGTCAAAAGCTACCGCCGCCGCAAACGCTTCATGTAATCCCAGGCAGCTTGTGCTGGCTCTAACCCAGGTAGCATGGGGCTATGAGCGAGACGCTGCCCACCAAAGAACAGGTTTTAGAAGCCCTCAAGGTTGTGCGCGACCCCGAGATTCCGGTGAACGTGGTGGATTTGGGGCTGGTCTACGACGCCGAGGTTAAGGAGGACGGCCTGGTGGAGATCACCATGACCCTAACCTCTATCGGCTGCCCTGCTCAGGACATCGTCAAGGCCGACGCCGAGATTGCGGTTATGCGCCTGCCGGGGGTCAACGCGGTGAATGTGGAGTTCGTCTGGACACCCCCCTGGACACCGGCCCGCATGACCGAGGAGGGCAAGCGCCAGATGCGAATGTTCGGTTTCAACGTCTAAGGCTGCAAGTAGAGGGCAGGGTCGGCAGGGTTGGCCTTAGCGGCCAGGGCCTTTTGTATCTCTGCCTCCTCGAGGCCGAAGAGATTGGCGTACTCCGAAGGGGGCAGGATGGCCTCCTTAAACTGCTCCACCCCCTGCTGCACAAGCCAGCGGGTCAGGGTCTGCAACGCGGCATGGCCCTGGGGGCCAAAGCGGGGGCCAAAGGCGTCCAGGCTTAGCACCCGCCGCCGCCCGTCCTGCACGTAGATGGCGTAGCGGGCCTGGGCCCGCTGATCCTGCCAGTCGGTGATGTAGGTGGCGCTGGCCTGGGGAAACTGGATGCCCTTCAAGGCTTCCTGCAGCGCCGCTAACGTCTCGTTGGGTGCGCCGCGAAGGCCCACGATTTTCATGGGGCTCATTTTAGCGCCCTCAGGGCAAGACAAAGGAGATGAGCTTGGTCTCGAGGAACTCCTCCATGCCCCAGTGCCCCCCTTCGCGGCCCAAACCCGAGCTTTTGTAGCCGCCGAAGGGTAGGTTGGCCCCCATGGCACTGGGCACCGGGTCGTTGACCCCCACGATACCATACTCCAGCGCCTCGGCCACCCGGAAGGCCCGGCCCAGATCCCGGGTCCAGAGGTAGGCAGCCAGACCGTACTCCGTGTCGTTGGCCCAGGCGATGACCTGTTCCTCGTCCTCAAAGGGCATCAGCGGGGCCACCGGCCCAAAGGTCTCCTCCTCCAGGATGCGCATGCCGGGCCGGATACCGGTGAGGACGGTAGGGGCGTAGAGTAGCCCACCCAACACCTTCCCCCCGGCCACCACCCGGGCCCCCTTGGCCAGGGCATCCTCCACGTGGGCGGTGACCTTTTCTAAGCCCTCCGGGCCTACCAGCGGCCCTATCTGGGTGCTAGGGTCGAGGGGGTCGCCCACCTTAAGCTGGCCCACCGCCTCGGCCAAAGCCTGGGCAAAATCGGCCTCGAGGCTGCGGTGCACATAGACCCGGTTGGCGCAAACACAGGTCTGGCCGGCGTTACGGTACTTGGACTGCAGGGTAAACTGCACCGCTTTATCCAGGTCGGCGTCCTCGAAGACGATCAGCGGCGCGTTGCCACCCAGCTCGAGGGATATCCGCTTCAGCGTCTCGGCCCCCTGCCGGTAGAGAATCCGGCCCACTGGGGTCGAGCCGGTGAAGGTAATCTTGCGGATGCGCATATCCTCCATCAAAACCCGGGAAACCGGCACCGGATCCAAAGCCGGGAGCACCTGCAAGGTTCCCGGAGGGCCACCAGCCTCCTCCCATAGCTTGGCCAGGTAGAGGGCGCACAACGGGCTTTGCTCCGCAGGCTTGACGATGACGGTGCAGCCCGCGGCCAGCGCCGGGGCAGCCTTGCGGGTAATCATGCTGGTAGGGAAGTTCCAAGGGGTGATGGCATACACCGGCCCCACCGGCTCGTAGACCGCCATCTGGCGCTTGTGGGGAAAACGCGAGTGAATCAGCTCGCCGTTCACCCGGGGGGCCTCCTCGGCGCACCACTCCACAAAGCTGGCCGCGTAGAGCACCTCCCCCTTAGCCTCGGTGATGGGCTTGCCCATCTCCAAAGCGGTGAGCCGCCCCAGCTCTTCTTGGTGAGCGACCAGCAGATCATTCCATCTGCGCAGGATTTTCCCCCGCTCAAATCCGGTACGTTTTTTCCATTCCCTAAAGGCAGCCACAGCAGCATCGGCGGCCATTTTTGCCTCGGCCTCGCCGCAGTCGGCCACCTCAGCCACAACCTCACCGCTGTAGGGGCTTTTCACCGTAAAGGTTCGCGCCGTAGCTTGCCAGCGGCCCCCGATATAGGCCTGGTTAGGAAAAGCAAAGTTTTGCACCATGCTTTTAGTTTACCCCAGGCTCATAGCTGGGCCGTCTCACCCCAGGCCGCAAGCCGCTGTTGGTAGGCTGGGTCCTGGTAGCGCCCCGGGACAAAAGCCGGGGCATAGGCTGGAAGGGGCCGGCCTAACACATGAGCGGCCAACAGCTCGCCCGCCGCACAGGCCGCCATCACCCCAAAGCCCGACAAAGCCCCCAGGATATAGGCCCCAGCCACCGGCAGCGGGCCGATGAGGGGGCGGTTCTCCGGGGTTTTGAGGTAGTAGCCCCCATCTACCCAGGCTCTGGGCAGCCGCGGAAAGTAGGCCCGAAGCTCCGGCAGCATACAGGACAGGGCGCGTAGGGTCAGCTCGGGGTAAAAGGGGTCGGGCGACAGCGGAAAGACCGGGGGGACAGGCTCGAGGCGGGGGTTGTAAAGCCCGATCAGGATAGGGCTATCGTAAGGCCCGTCAGGGCGGCAGTGGGCCCCGCCAGGCAGCTTTTGCAGCAACCAGCGCGTAGCGGCATCTTCGACTAACAGGGCTTGTTCCTCAGGGCTCCAAGGCAGCGCTACCTCATCCAGCCAGATCAGCATAGGGGCTTCCCGCGGTACCACCCCCAGAGCCTCGCTAAAACTGAGCTTGAGGTGCCGCTCGGCAAAAACGGGTAGCTCTAGCCCCAGCATCTGTCCGATTGCCCCTTGCAAGGGACCAGCAGCACTCACAAAAAGGGGAGTTTTTAGAGTCTGTAAGGCACCATCTGGACGCTGTACCACCACAGCGTGAATGGCCCCAGCCTGGGTCTCCAGGCCCACCACCTCACCCCGCCAAAGCCGCGCCCCCTGGGCCCGGGCCTCCTCCAACAGGTAGAGGCCGAGCTGCTGGGCGCTCAGCCAGCCCGCCCGGCGGACGTGCAACACGGCCTGGGTCTGGGGGTTTAGGTAGGGAAAAAGTGTGCGGATGAGCGCCGGATGCCGGATAAGGTCGGCCCCATCTGGCCCCGCCTCGAAGCCTTGGGGCAAGGAGGGGCGGTACGAAGCCATGTGGCTGTGTTCCCTGAGCGGCCCGGCCCCCTGCCGCTCGGCGGTCTGGGCGCTTTGCAGGAGGCGCTCGAGGCCGGCCTGTTCAGCCGTGGCGTAGAGGTAGCCCCGGCGGTTGAGCTGGATGCGGTTATGGCTGGCTTGGGCGATGGCCTCCAGCAACTCGATGCTGCGGTTCATGAAGGCAATCATCTGCCCATCGGGGCCAGGCCACCAGTTGCGGTAGGCCTCGGTGGACTTGTCCGAGGTAAGCGACAGCGGGTCGGCCCGCTCCACCAGTACCAGGTCTTGCAGGCCCATCCGGGTAAGGAAGTAGGCCGCTGCCACTCCGGCAATGCCGGCCCCGCAGATGACGGCCTCAGTCTGGAACATAGGTTGTATACAGTATACACTTTGGCGTGCGAAACGGAAGAAGGGGTTTCCCCCAAACCCAACCCGCCCTTACGCCCCCTCTCCCCCCACCACGGTCTGTCCTACCGAAAGGCTGTAGGGGTCGTCTAGGCTGCCTTGCAAAACCACCAGGTCGGCCCACTGGCCTACCGCCAAACTCCCCCTATTGCCCTGGTCCCCCTGGGCGATGGCCCCACCCACGGTGTAGGCCCAAAGGGCCTCTTCCAGGGTTAGCTGGTTGCCCGGGCATAAGGGCTCGGCCACGGCGGCCTGGATACCATCCAGCGGGGCCACCTGCCGCACCACCGGCCCGTCCGAGGAGAAGGCCACCGTCAGGCCGGCAGCGAACATGGCCCGCAGGTTGAAGCAGCGCCCGAACCACTCGTCGGGCACGTAGCGCTCGTAGTTGGATCTGAGCTCGCGCAAAAACACCGGCTGCGGCACGGCAATAACGCCCAGCGCTTTGGCTTTGGCCAGGTGTGCGGAGCCCGCCAGCCCAAAGTGCTCGAGGCGGTGGCGGGGGCCGGGTGAGTCCTGGTACAGCCGCTCATACACCGAGAGAACCTGATCCAGCGCCCGGTCGCCAATGGCGTGGGTGCCGATGCGAAAACCGGCCTGGTGGGCCTCCAGCGCCAGGGTAAAAAGCTCTTCCTCCTCGAAGCGCAAAATGCCGTACTGGGGAGGGTCTAAGGTTTTGTAGGGCTGGGAAATGGCCGCAGTGGCCCCGGAAAGGCCGCCATCGGCAAAAAACTTCACCGAGTCGCAGCGCAAATAGGGCGAAAGGTGTTTTTCCGGCAGGGGGTAGGTCTCGCGCCCCCCGTCCGGGCGGCGGATGTAGAGCAGGTTGACCCGGATGGGCAGCTCGCCGCGAAGGTCCAAAGCACGGTAGGCGGCGTAGAGCGGGGGGTCTACTGCGGGGTCGGTGGCGCTGGTGATGCCCAGCGAGCGCAGGTACTCGAGGCCGGCCTTCACCCACAGCTCGTACTGCGCCGGGGTAGGCTCGCCCATAGCCTGGAAGACCAGCCCGTAGGCGGTCTCGTAGAGCAGGCCCTGCGCGTAATCGATGGATCCGCCGGGAACCTGGGTGGTGGGGCCGATGCCCGCAAGCTGTAGGGCCTGGGAGTTGACCGCGTGGATGTGGGCGCAGGTGCGGGTGAGCAGCACCGGGTTGCGCGGGGCCAGTTTGTCCAGGGCGTCTTTGCTGGGGGGGGCTTTCTCGGCCAGCAAGGCCTCGTTCCAGCCGCGCCCCCACAGCCACTCGCCGGGTTTGAGGGTTTTGGCCCGCTCGGCCACTTTGCCGTAGAGTTCGGCCAACGAGGCCACACCGCGCAGGTCGAGCAGGGTGGTGCGCAGTTGCCCCACCTTCCAGACGTGAATGTGGGCATCGTTGAAGCCGGGCAGCAGGATGCGGCCCTCGAGGTTCACCCACCGGGTCAGGGGGGTGGCAAGGTTTTCCAGGTCGGAAAGCCGGCCCACCGCCACGATCTTTCCGTCCCTGACGAACAGGGCCTCCACGGGTTCCAGGCGGTAGACCGAGTGCTGAAGCCGGGGGTTGAGGATGACCCCGCCGAAGTAGAGGCTCGAGGGCATGGGGCTATTGTATGGGGGGAAGGGCTCAACGGCACCGAGCTAGCCCGCTTCTGGCTTTGCAAACTATCCCTTGCTTTTCGCACGGTCACACGCCCATTGGGATGACCCCAGGGCGCTTAGGCATTAGGCAGACTAGGTATGCGTTGGGCCAAGGCACTTGCGAACTCAGGCGCCGTCCATCCAGGGATTGACCAAGACCAGGCCCTTGATCCGTGCAAAGTCGGCGGTGTTGCGCGTGGCCAGCACCATGTTGTGCGCCAGGGCAATCGCCGCAATCTGGGCGTCCTCTACGCTGATGGGCCGCCCTGCTCGGATACGAAGCGAGACGATACGGGCATAGTGGCTAGCAGCGACCTCATCGAAGGGCAGGCAGCGGCCGGCAAAGTCCTCGTCGAACATGGCCTGGGCCGCCCGCGCCAGCGCCGCTTGTCGCTTGCCCCGCGGCATGAGGGCCAGCCCCAGCTCGATCTCGGCCCGGCTGATGGCGCTGATCCAGACCTCTTTCGCGGGCTGCCTATCCAGCCAGGAAACAACCTGCGCCGAAGGCTGCGGTCGCATGAACTCGGAGAGCACGTTGGTATCGAGAAGAACCACAATAGCTCATTCTGGTTGCGGAGGGGTGCGTGGTCTTTGCCGCTCGGGCAGCTTGAAGGCCTCATCGGCAACGCCGCGAAAACGCTCTAGCAGATGGCGGCCAAGCCTCGAGGGGTAGGAGGTACCCTGCAAGGCCGACCGCAGGATACGCCGCGCCTCCTCTTCCATCGAGACCCCGTGCTGCGCTGCACGAACCCGCAGCGCTTGCTTGGTGGATTCGTCAAGGTTGCGAATGGTCAGATTGGCCATACCCACCCCCTGGCAATGCTATCAATGCTAGCATTGTATGCATTGCTTCTCCCGCGGTCAAGCTGCCCTTGATGTGTCCGCTAACGGTCGGCGTGGGCCTGCCATGCGGCCCTCGAGGTTCACCCGACTTGAGGGTATGGAGCTATTGTATGGGGGGGAGGGCTCGAGTTGCGCTAACTTTGGTCGTCATTGCTTGCACGATTGAACCCGTCTTAGGTGCCCGGCCTTTGCTCCCATACCGTTTCTATGACTGTTCCAAAACGACTCTCGTCCCTTGGGTCTAAGAACTCGACAGCTATGACGTAGCCACCTCGTGTCACCGCTCGAACCCTAAGGCATTTGCCCTTCCATTCGTAGACAAGCCTTCCCCAATCCCAGTCGTCGTAGCCTGATGGTTCTCCGATGTACTTGAAGATGCTTTGCAGCGGAACACCGACGAAGTTTTCCGGATTTCTAAAGAAGCTCGCGAGCTTCTTGGCTGAGTCGTCCATTGCTAAGAAACTGTTGTAAAAGTCCGCAATACTGGAAGGGTGATGCCTACACGTAGATTTTACCCCAGCGACCTCTCGGACGCAGAGTGGGCCTTGCTGGAACCCTTGATCCCCGTCCCCAAGCCCGGCGGCCGACCCGCCAAGGTGCCCAGAAGGGAAATAGTGAACGCCATACTCTACGTCCTGGAAAACGGCATCAAGTGGCGGGCTATGCCCCATGACCTGCCCCACTGGTCCACGGTCTACCACTACTTCCGCAAGTGGCAAAAGGAAGGGGTCTGGGAGAAGGTAGCCCAGGCCCTGGTCCGGCGTGACCGGGAGCGAGAGGGACGGTATGCCCCCCCCAGTGCCTTGGTCATGGACAGC
>NZ_AUHY01000068.1 GCF_000423425.1 Meiothermus rufus DSM 22234
ATGGCGAAAGGCGTATTTGAGCGCACCAAACCCCACGTGAACGTGGGGACCATCGGACACGTAGACCACGGGAAGACCACCCTGACGGCGGCGATTACCTACGTAGCGGCGGCGGCCAACCCTAACGTGGAGGTACAGGCCTACGACCAGATCGATAAGGCGCCGGAGGAGAAGGCCCGGGGGATCACCATCAACACGGCCCACGTGGAGTACGAGACGGAGAAACGGCACTACTCCCACGTGGACTGCCCGGGGCACGCGGACTACGTGAAGAACATGATCACTGGGGCGGCCCAGATGGACGGGGCCATTCTGGTGGTTTCGGGGACCGACGGTCCCATGCCCCAGACCCGGGAGCACATTCTGCTGTCGCGGCAGGTGGGGGTGCCCTACATTGTGGTCTTCCTGAACAAGGTGGACATGGTGGATGACCCGGAGCTGTTGGACCTGGTGGAGATGGAGATTCGCGACCTTCTGAACCAGTACGAGTTTCCCGGGGATGAGACCCCCATCATCCGGGGCTCTGGGCTGAAGGCGCTGGAACACATGATGGCCAACCCCAAGACCCAGCGTGGGGAGAACGAGTGGGTGGATCGGATCTGGGAGCTTTTGGACGCCATTGACTCGTACATTCCCACGCCCCAACGGGATGTGGATAAGCCCTTTTTGATGCCGGTGGAGGACGTATTTACCATCACCGGACGGGGTACGGTGGCCACCGGGCGGATCGAGCGGGGCAAGATCAAGACCGGGGACGAGGTGGAGATCGTAGGCCTGCGCGAGACCCAGAAGACGGTGGTGACCGGGGTGGAGATGCACCGCAAGACCCTGACCGAGGGGATTGCTGGGGACAACGTAGGGCTGTTGCTGCGGGGGATTGGCCGGGAGGATGTGGAGCGGGGCCAGGTGCTGGCCAAGCCCGGTAGCGTGACGCCGCACACCAAGTTCGAGGCCTCGGTGTACGTGCTGAAGAAGGAAGAGGGGGGTCGGCACACCGGGTTTTTCACCAACTACCGGCCGCAGTTCTACTTCCGCACCACCGACGTGACCGGGGTGGTGCAGCTCCCGGAGGGCGTGGAGATGGTGATGCCGGGGGATAACGTGACCTTTACGGTGGAGCTCATCAAGCCCATCGCCATGGAGGAAGGTCTGCGCTTCGCCATTCGCGAAGGAGGCCGCACCGTAGGGGCTGGCGTGGTGTCCAAGATCATCGAGTAACGTGCTAAACTATTAGCTTGTAGCTTGCTGGCCCGGCCAGGCCGCAAAACCTGGCTGGGCCGAAGGCTGAAAGAGGAACCGTATGGCAAGCGAGGTACGAATCAAGCTGCTCCTGGAATGCACGGGGTGCAAGCGCCGCAACTACGCCACCGAGAAGAACAAGCGCAACACCACGGCCAAGCTCGAGCTCAAAAAATACTGCCCCTGGTGCAACAAGCATCTCCCCCACCGGGAAGTTAAGGTCTAAAGGCGGGTTGTATGGCGCAAGAGCAGAACACCGCCACCCGGCGCCCTATTGGCACCCGGATTGTGAACTACTTTCGCGAAGCCCGGGCTGAGCTTTCCCGCGTGACCTGGCCTACCCGGCAAGAAATCATCGAATCAACCCAGGTGATTCTGGTTTTCGCCGCGGTGGCTATGGTTGCCCTAGGGCTGATTGATGCCATCTTCCGCTTTATCACGGTGCGTTTGCCGTGATTCCCTGGAACGCCTATGAGCATTGAATGGTACGCCGTCCACACCTACGTAGGCTACGAGGATAAGGTCAAGCAGAACCTCGAGCAACGGGTGAAGGCCCTCGGTATGCAGGACAAAATCTTCCAGGTTTTGATCCCCACCGAGGAAGTGGTGGAGCACCGCGAAGGGGGTAAGAAAGAAGTGGTGCGCCGCAAGCTCTACCCTGGTTACATTTATGTGCTGGTGGACTTGGGCGACACCCCCGGCGAGGTCAATGAGGCCTGGGAAGTGGTGCGCAACACCCCCGGCGTAACCGGATTTGTCGGCACCGCCACCCACCCCGTACCCCTCACCCCCGACGAGGTACAGCACCTGTTGGAGGTTTCGGGTCTGGCCGGCAAGAAAGAGGCCCCCAAGCCCCAGGTCACCTTCAAAGAGGGCGATGTGGTGCGGGTGGTCTCAGGTCCCTTCGCCGACTTTACCGGTGTGGTAAGCGAGGTCAACCTAGAGCGCCAAAAGGTCAAGGTGTTGGTCTCCATTTTTGGGCGGGAGACCCCGGTAGAGCTCGAGTTTTCGCAAGTGGTTCGCTCTTAGGTGAACCCCAGGTTCAAGGCTTGTTGCTGGTAGCCTCCGCTATCAGCCGTAAGCAGGCGCACAAGCGCCTAGGCGACAAAACCACGAAGTTCGTGGGAGCCGAACAAAACAAAGGAGGAAGTCGAAATGAAGAAGATAGCTGCTGTGGTCAAGTTGCAGCTCCCAGCGGGTAAGGCCACCCCTGCGCCCCCGGTTGGTCCGGCACTAGGTCAACACGGTGCCAACATCATGGAGTTCGTCAAGGCTTTCAACGCCGCCACCGCCAACATGGGCGATGCCATTGTGCCGGTAGAGATCACCATCTTTTCCGATCGTTCCTTCACCTTCATCACCAAAACCCCGCCAGCGTCCTACCTGATTCGCAAAGCAGCAGGCATTGAGAAAGGCTCCGGCAAGGCCGGCCGTGAAAAGGTGGGTACACTCACCTGGGAGCAGTGCTTGCAGATCGCCAAGCAAAAAATGGCCGATATGAACGCAAGTGATCTCGAGGCTGCGGCCCGCCAGATTGCCGGCTCGGCCCGGGCCATGGGGGTAGAGGTAACGGGGGTGCCCAATGCCTAAGCATGGAAAGCGCTACCGCGCGCTGCTGGAAAAAGTTGACCTGAACAAGGTCTACTCCATTGATGAAGCAGCGGCCCTTATCCCGCAGATCAAAAGCGCCCGCTTCGATGAGACAGTAGAAGTGCACGTCAAGCTAGGTATTGATGCCAGAAAGTCCGACCAGAACGTGCGCTCGACGGTAGCTCTGCCCCATGGAACGGGTCGCACTGTGCGGGTATTGGCCATCGCCAAAGGGGAGAAAATCGCCGAGGCCCAGGCTGCTGGGGCCGATATTGCCGCAGGTGAGGAGATCATCCAGGAAATTTTGGATGGCCGCTCGGATTTCGATGCTGTGGTGGCCACCCCCGATGTGATGGGAGCGGTAGGCTCAAAGCTGGGGCGCGTCTTGGGGCCCAAGGGCTTATTGCCCAATCCCAAGGCTGGTACCGTGGGCTTTAACATCGGCGAGATTGTACGGGAAATTAAAGCGGGCCGCATCGAGTTCCGCAACGATAAGACCGGTGTAGTGCACGCTCCCATCGGCAAAGCCAGCTTTGCTCCAGAGAAAATTGCCGACAACTTGCGGGCCTTCATCAAGGCGGTGGAGAGCGCCAAGCCCGAAAGCGCCAAGGGAACCTACCTGCGCTCGGTCTACCTCTCAACCACCATGGGCCCCAGCATCAAGGTAAACCCCAGTAGCGCCCACCAGTCTTGAGGTTCATCGACCAAGGCCCCCATACAGGGGGCCTTTTTTCATTGGGGTCTAAGCTCGAGGCGCCAGGAAGGCCCCCAGTCGGAAGGGCGAGTGCTGAGGGGAATGTACTCTCGGTCGCGCCAGCGCCACAGCAAGTCGTCGAAGTGGGGGCTGAAGGGATCGGCCGACTGGCCCATGGGGTAGATGATGCGGCTGTTGTCGAGGTCGGCTAGGTCGAACAGGGTGCGCAAGCTAACCCCGCTGGTGTGAAGGAAAGTGTCTTGGTTGTAGTTGGCTACGTTCACGGTATGCATGGCGCCAGGGGTAGGCACAGTGCGGTTGAACAGCCCCCCCACCAGGGGTAGGGCCCCCAAAGGCGAATTGAAAACCGCCCGGTGCAGCCTGCCCCAGCGCCACTGGGCGGGGTCGGGGCCTAGGCGGCGCTCTAGCTCAGCGCCGGCTTTCTCTAGGGCCTGGGCCATGAACGCAGCGCAGTCTTGGATACCCGCCGCGGCATTCCTGCACCAACGCCCGTTCTCCCGCAGGGTGCGCACAAAGGTATAGGGCACTGGAGGGTAGCGCAGGCCCAGCTCATCCTCGAGCATCCTGGCAATTTCGCGGTAGTAAAAGGCAAAGGCCGTGGCCCCCACCGAGTCCAGCTCGGCCCGGAGATCCCAGTCCCGCACCGCCTCCTGCAGACGCTGGGCCGCCGGGCTTTGGGGGCGCAGGGCCAGCAGACCTGGCCGCAGCTCCCGCGCGATAAGAGAGTAGGTATCGCCCTGCCAGGTGGCCATATCCTCGAGGCTGGCCCGCGGGGTAGCTAGAATCAGCTCGCGGATGCGTTGGGCCCGGAAGACCTCGGTGGTATAGGTGGAGATATCCGGGCCGCCGTGGGGTAAAACCCGATTGTTGGCGCTCGAGATAAAGCCTTCGCGAGGGTTGATCACCTGGGGAAGCTGCTCGAAGGGAACAAACCCTCTCCAGTCCTGCCCCCGGCTGGCATTGGCAGGGAAGCGCCCATCCCAGTCGCGCAAAGGAAGCCAACCCGGTGCAAAGTAGCCGATATTCCCTTCCACATCGGCATACACAAAGTTCTGCATGGGGGCCACGTAGCGGCGTAGGGCCTGGCGGAACTCCGCCACGCTTTGGGCCCGGTTCATGGCTAGGTAGGCGTCTAGGGTGGTGTCCTGGGGGTCTAATCCAGTCCAGCGCACCGCTACCGCCTGGTTAGGGCCAGCCATAGCCATACCTGGGGTCAGGCCAGGCCGTTGAAAAGCAATCCCCAGGTCGGAAATTAAAGGGCCATACCCGCTCTCCCGTACCTGGATGACCACCGCCGCATCCCCCCGTACCCGGATGACCTCCTGGCGTACCCGTAAGGGTACCCGCCCAGCGGGGGTACGGTAGGCGTCGCCCTCGAGATCGAGGATAAAGAGATCCATCACATCCGGGCGCACGTTGGTAGCCCCCCAGGCTACCCGGTCATTGCGGCCCAACAACACCCCCGGCATCCCCGGGATGGTAGCCCCCATGGCCTGGAAGGTGGGGCCACGCAGGTCGGCGATATACCACAGGGCCGGGCTTTGCAGGCGCAGATGGGGGTCGTTGGCCAGCAAGGGCTTGCCGGTGGTGGTACGGGCCCCGCTCAGCACCCAGTTGTTCGAGCCCTGGTCAGGGCTATACGGGGCAAAAGCCAAACCGCGGGAAAGCTGCGCTACCTTCTGCATAGCGGCTAGGGTGGCCTCTTGTAGGGTGGGCGGGGCCGACCCACCGGCCTGGGCTACCCCCAGGCTCGAGGCCTCCCCCGGTTGCAAAATGGTGGGCCAGCCGGTTGGATAGCTTCCCCGCAACTCCTCAAAAGCCTCTGGGCCTACCTGGCGTAGGATGTAGCTGTTGTCGATCTCGTCCTGCCAAACCTGGCCCAGCTCGTAGGACTGAAGCTTGCCCCAGGCCAGACTATCCGCCGGCGTCCACGGTTCGGGAGTGAAGCCCAACAGGCTGAACGGCAAGGGCAAAGCCCCCTCGCGGATGAACTGGTTAACTCCGGCAGCGTAGGCCTCGAGGGCTTGGCGAGCAAACTCGGTGTGGTAGGGCAGCGAAGCCTGCGCCGCCCGGTAAAACCCCCAGGTGCGGAAGAAGCGGTCCTGCTCGAGGGCCCCACGGCCCAAAACCTCGGCCAAGCGGCCCTGGGCCGCCCGCCGTCCCAACTCCATCTGAAAAAGCCGGTCGCGGGCGTGCACATAGCCCTGGGCGAAAAACACATCCATATCGTGTTGGGCGCGGATATGCGGCACCCCCCAGCGGTCGTAGATAATCGCCACTGGCCCCAGCAAGCCCTCTACCTGGCGCACCTGGTATAGCGGTAGACAGGAAGGCAGCAGCCATAGGCCCAGCACTCCGAGGCACAAACGAATCCACACAACACCCATCCGTTTACTTCCGCCCATAGGCTTAACCCCTTCCCTGCCCCAACCCGACCACCCCTGCCTCGGCCAAGGCCCGCACCTGGGCCGGGGTATAGCCCAGCACCTCTGTAAGCACGGCCTCGGTATGCTCCCCCAGGAAGGGGGGGTGAGCGCGAACCTGGGCCGGGGTGCGGGAAAAATGGGCCAGGGGCGAGCCCACCAGCGGGAGGATACCCAGGCTGGGGTGGGCCACCTCCTGGCGCATGCCGCGGACCTGGGCCTGGGGTTCGGCGAAGGCCTCAGCCAGGTTGTTGACCGGGGTCACCGGTACGCCCGCCTGGGTCAAGCGGGCCATCCAGAAGGCCCGGGGGCGCTGGCGCAGGAGGGCCTCGAGGCGAGGCAGAAGCTCGGCCCGATGGGTAACCCGGCCCGCGTTGGTCTGGAAGCGGGGGTCGTCCCAGAGTTCCGGGCATTCCACCGCCTGGCAGACCCGGCGGTACTGCTCGTCGTTGCCGATGGTCAGCATGAACCAGCCGTCGGCAGCCTGAAAAGCCCCGTAGGGGACAATCTGGGGATGAGCGTTGCCCAGCCTCTGGGGCAGCGTTTCGGTGAGCAGGTAGCTCTGGGCCAGGTTGACCATGGCGGCCAACCCCACATCGAACAGGGCCAGGTCGAGGTGCTGCCCCAGACCGCTTCGGGCGCGCTCCTGCAAGGCCGCCAGCACCGCAACCGCGCCATGCAGGCCGGTCATCAGGTCGATCCAGGCCACCGGCACCCGCATAGGGGGGCCCTCTGGCTCACCCGTTACCGACATGATGCCGCATAGCCCCTGCACCGCCACGTCGTAGCCGGGTTCCCCTGCCCTGGGGCCGGTCTGGCCATAGCCGGTGATGGAAAGGTAGATGAGCCTGGGGTTCAGCCTGGACAAAGTGGCATAGTCCAGGCCATAGCGGGCCAGGTCGCCGGTTTTGTAGTTTTCCACCAGCACATCGGCCCGCACCGCCAGCTCCTGCACAATCTGCTGGCCTTTGGGTTCCTTGAGGTTCACCGCCAGGCTTCGCTTGCCCCGGTTACAGGAGAGGTAGTAGGCACTCTCGCCCTGCTCGGCCACTACCCAGCCCGGCGGGGTTGGTGCAGGAGCGATGAAGGGGGGGCCCCAGCTTCGGGTATCGTCGCCCTTGGGGGGCTCGACCTTCCAGACTTCTGCCCCTAAGTCGGCCAGCATCTGGGTGCAGAAGGGACCGGCCAGAATACGTGAGAGATCGAGAACCTTGAGGCCATCCAAAGCGCCCATGCCTAGATACTAAAGCTTTTGCGGGTAAAATCGGCCCTATGAAAGTCCTCGTCACCGGGGGGGCTGGCTACATCGGCAGCACCATCGCCAACGCCCTGCTCGACCACGGCCACACCCCCGTTCTGCTCGACTCGCTGGTCACCGGCCCCAAAGCCTTCACCGAGGGCAAAATCTTCTACCAGGGCGACATCGCCGACCGCGCCCTCTTAGAGCGCATCTTCCAAGAGCACCCCGACATCCACAGCACCATCCACTGCGCGGCGCTGATTGTGGTGCCGGAGTCGGTGGAAAAACCCTATCTCTACTACCGCGAAAACGTGTGCAAGAGCCTCGAGCTCTTCCACAACCTGGCCGAGCTGGGCTATACCCGGGTGGTGTTCAGTTCCTCGGCCTCCATCTACGACGCGGTACCAGGGTTCAAGGTGACCGAGGAGGCCCCCCTCAAACCCAACTCGCCCTACGCCCGCACCAAGTACATGATGGAGATGGTGCTGCAAGACCTTTCCCGGGCCACCCCTCTGCGCGGCATCGCCCTGCGCTACTTCAACCCCATCGGGGCCGACCCCAAACTGCGCTCGGGTATCCACGTGCGCGAACCCAGCCACGTGCTGGGCAAGCTGGTGGATGTGGCCCTGGGCAAGCTGCCGGAGTTCGTGATTACCGGAGTGGACTGGCCCACCCGCGACGGTTCGGGCATCCGCGACTACATCCACGTATGGGACCTGGCCCTGGCCCACTTAAAAGCGGTCGAACAGTTCGACCATGTGCTGGCGAAAACCCAAAGCACCTACACCGTAATTAACCTGGGTACCGGCCAGGGGGTCACGGTCAAGGAACTGGTGGCAGCCTTTGAGCGGGTCTGGGGGCGGGCGATTCCCAAGCGAGAGGCCCCGCCCCGCCCCGGGGATGTGGCCGGAGCCTATGCCAATGCCGAGCGGGCCCTCGAGCTTCTGGGCTGGCAAGCCCAGCACTCCATCGAGGAGGGCATCGCCAGCGCCTTAGCCTGGGGAGAGAAGCGCAAAGCGGTGCTGGGGTACGCTTAACCCGTGCAGGCCCTCCCCCACCCCCACATTCCCCTGCAGGCCTCGGAGGGGGCGCTGCGGCGGGGGCGGGCCTTGCAGGCCTACCTGCTGGCCTTACGGGAGGCGCTGGTGGCCTACGCCCCCATTCCACCGGTGCACCTGCTGGTGCTGAACGAGGCCGACTGGAAAGCCCGCACCCACCACCCCTACGGCTTCCCCTTCCAGCGCACCAGCCTCCGGGAGGGGCTATACCTGTTCCTGCCGGCCCGCTACCCCGAGCGCCTGATCTGGCGGCTCTTGGAGGCCATGGTGCCCGTGGTGCCAAAGGCGGGCAGGCCCCCCGGCCAGCCGGGCGACTTCCTCGACCTCAACCTGGGGCACGAGTACGCCCATGCGGTGGCGGTGGCCTGGAGGCTCCGCACCCGCACCCGCTGGGTAGACGAGTTTTTGGCCAACTACCTCTACCTGCTGGCCTTGTGGCGGACCATGCCAGAACTCTACCCCAAGGCCAAGCAGTGGGGCCTTCTGCTGGCCCACCTGACCCCCCTCGAGCCCAGCCTGGGCAGCTACGAGCGCAAGCGCAAAAGCCTAACCGACCAGCTCTGGTTCCAGGGACAGTTCACCACCGAGGCCACCCGGCTGGTGGAGGAAAAAGGCGATGCGTTGCTGCGTGGACTATTGCAAGCGGCCCCGCTCAGGAAATCCACCGTGCACAAACTATTGGTGAGCCTCGAGCCCTCCCTGCGTGAATGGTTCAGTAGCTTCGCCCCTAAAAAAGCCCTGCTGGAAGAAATAGAGGCAAACCCGAAGTGGGAAGAGCTGGGCAAGGAGACCTGAGGAAACCGCCCATCCCCAAAACTCCCCTACCTGGGAGGGGCCACATTGCCCGGCTTCCCCTCGGCCACCAGCTTACGCACCCAGTCCACGAAGCGCACCCCCCCGACCTCGGTGGTGTAAAACTCGGGCCGTCCGATGATGCAGTGCTGGGTGCCCGGGGCCAGGTAGCTGTAGAAGTTGGGGGCTGCCTGCTGGATGGCGGCCAGGTTGGCCAGGGCGCCCTGTACCCACTGCTGGGCAATTTCCGGGGTGGGGCGGGGCTGGCCCACAATCAGGCCATAGAAGAAAATCTGCACCTCGTCCAGCAAGGTGCTGTACTGGGCAAAGCTGCGGTTGGGGTGGGCCTGGGCAAATGCCTGGTAGAGGTCGTTGGAGCCAAGCTGGCCGGGCTCGAGGCCCCTCACCCAGGCCGGCAATGCCCCCTGGATGCCCCAGGCCGCCGAGGCCAGCGGAAAAAAGGACGCCGGAGCTACCCCCAAAGCGGCATCCCCTAGCTGCACTACGCTGGCGTTGGGGTAGCGGCGCATGAAGTACGGAGCCCACATAATGGCGCCATACCCCCCCGCACTACAGCCCGTGACCATCACGTTCTGCGGATTGGGGATGTTGTTAAACACCCACAAAACAGCCTGCCGGGCATTGACCGCCCCTTTGTGCTGGATGGTCAGGTCGCCATAGCGGGCGGTGTTGTTGCCCCAGTGCAAATCGGCCGTGCAGTAGGGCACAAACACGTGGGTCCAGTCGCGGAAGGGGTTCTCGGGGTTGTTACGGTTGAAAACCCCCTGCCCCGCCTGCAGGTCTTGAAGCTGCAAACGCGGGGTGTATAGGCGCGACTGAGGGTTGCAGGTTGCTCCGTCCCAGCAGGCTCCCCCACCCTGAAAGTTCACGATGACTCGGTCGGCAGCCCCTCGAGACACGTAAAAGCGCCAGGGCGAACCATCCGAGCAAACCGCCGCCCCTCCTGGGCGAATTTCCTCCCACCCCGCCGGGGGTCGGAGCGCTTCCTGGGCCAGGGCAAAGCTAAAGCAAAGCACAACAATTAGCCAGCGCGCCATACTTTCTCCTTTTCGCAAGGAGTTTACTGTAAAAGTAAGCATTAAGACAACCGCATAGAAAAGCTGCTATACTGCCTGCCGGAGGTTTGCTATGCGGAAACTTCTGGTAGCTGTTTTGGTTGTCCTTCTAAGTGGTGCTCTAGCCCAGGGTCGGATGTTCGGCGAGGTGGCCAGCGGGAACCTAAGCCTGGTACCCGGCTTTGACCTGGGTGTTCAGGCCCGGATGGGGGCTGAAAATGCACTGGGCCCCCTGGCTCTGCGCGGCGGCGTGGGGCTTAGCGTCAACGGAGGCACCGTCTTCAGCATTGGGGCAGACCTGCTCTACTTCCTGCGCTCGAGCGGCAATCCCGACTTCTACTTCGGTGGAGGCCTGGGCCTGGTGGCTGGGGGCGGTACCCTGTTCAGCATCAACGGTAGCGCTGGGGTAGAGCTGCCGGTCACCCGCGACTTCAACTTCTTTGTCGAACTACAGCCCGCCCTCCTGTTCTCTGGCGGGACCAGCCAGTTCGTGCTTGGTGTAGAGTTTGGGCCTCGGCTGTACTTCCGCTAATACCCCCAAAGCCTTCTAGCCAGGGAAGCAATCCCCTGGCTTTTTCTTTTCGCCCAAGCCCTGCGAGCCGGTTTTGGTTAAACCCTTAGCGTGGCGATCAAAGCCATTGGCCACGTTTCGTTAAAAAGTCTAATGTTTCGCTGAGTTCGCGCTAAGCGGCAACGTAAGGTGTGGCGCAAACACCTAAGAAGAACGTGGCATGCTGTATTATTGGGATAGGAAGACAGCGGCGCTATGGATACTTGTCCCACATGCCAGGAGGTTCGCGCTTGAACAGGTACGACGATCGCGCCAGGTTGGTTTTTCACTACGCCAGGGAGGAAGGGAGCCGGCTGGGGCATAGCATGATCGGGCCGGAGCACCTGCTTCTGGGCCTGATGCGCGAAGGCGGCACGGCGGCGCGCATCCTGATGGAGTATGGTGCAAGCCTGGAAGCCATGCGCCGGATGGTCGAGGAACTGGTGGGCCGTGGGGAGGGAAGCCGCACCGGCGAGCCTCCAGCCATCACCCCCCGCGCCCGGCGGGTCATGGAGCTGGCTGGGGCCGAGGCCCGCAACATGTCCAGCCAGGTCATCGGCACCGAGCATATCCTGCTGGGCATCATCCGCGAGGGCGATGGCATCGCCTACCGCATCATGACCCACTATGCCAAGGATGTGGACACCATCCGCTGGCGGGTGCTATCCCAAGTCGGCGAGCAGAGCAAAGAAAAAACCGTTGCCACACCTTTCCTCGACGAGTACGGGCGGGATTTAACCAAAGAAGCCCGCGAGGGCAAGCTCGACCCGGTCATTGGCCGCAATGAGGAAATCAACCGGGTCATACAGATTCTGGCCCGACGCACTAAGAATAACCCCGTGCTGGTGGGCGATCCTGGGGTAGGCAAAACCGCCATCGTAGAGGGCCTGGCCCAAGCCATTGTGGAGGGCCGGGTACCCCCGGTGCTGCGCGGGGCCCGCATCGTCTCGGTGGATCTGGCCGGGGTGGTGGCTGGCACCAAATACCGCGGCGAGTTCGAAGAGCGCCTGCGCCAGATCATTGAAGAACTCAAAAACGCCAAGGTGGTCGCCTTTATCGACGAGCTGCACACCCTGATTGGGGCAGGGGGCGCCGAGGGCACCCTGGACGCAGCCAACATTCTCAAGCCTCCCCTGAGCCGCGGTGAGATTCAGGTAATCGGGGCGACCACCACCGGCGAGTACCACCGCTACATCGAAAAGGACGCTGCGCTGGAGCGCCGCTTCCAGCCAGTGATTGTGCTCGAGCCTACCCCCGAGGAAACCCTGGAAATTCTCAAGGGGTTGCGCCCGCGCTACGAGGCCCACCACGGGGTAGTCATTCCCGACGAGATTCTGAGCCTCTCGGTCAAAATCGGCATCCGTAGCCTACCTGGGCGCAACTTCCCCGACAAAGCCATAGATCTGATTGACGAAGCGGCCAGCCGGGTGCGCCTCAACGACTCCCTGGGCCTGCCAGTAGCGGTGGACGAAGATGGCACCCCCCTGGTTGCCCGGGAGGATATCGAGAGCGTGGTGGATAGTTGGGGTGGGATTTACGTAGACGATAAAGACGACAGCAAGCTCTTCCGGCTGGAAGAGGAGCTGAACAAACGGGTTATCGGCCAACAGGAAGCCGTGGCTGCTCTGGCCGCCGCCTTGCGGCGCAGCCGGGTTGGCCTGGGGGGGCGCACCCGGGTCTCGGCCAGCTTCCTCTTCGTGGGCTCCTCTGGGGTGGGCAAGACCCACTTGGCCAAAGCCCTGGCCGAGGTGCTGTTCGGCTCTGAGCGGGCGCTCATCCGCTTTGATATGTCGGAGTTCCAGGAGCCCCATTCCATCTCCAAGCTGATTGGGGCCCCGCCAGGCTACGTGGGCTACGAGCAGGGGGGCCGCCTGACCGAAGCCGTGCGCCGCCAGCCCTTCAGCGTGGTGTTGCTGGACGAGATTGAAAAGGCTCACCCCGACATCTACAACACCTTCTTGCAGGTGCTGGACGAAGGCCGCCTCACCGACGGTCTGGGCCGCACGGTGGACTTCCGCCGAGTGATCTTGATCATGACCTCCAATACCGGCTTCAACGTGGGGCCAGCTATCGGTTTCACTAACCGCGAAGTGGACACCGAAAGCCCCCTGAAGGCCATCTTTACCCCGGAGTTCCTTGACCGGCTGGATGAGGTTATCCGTTTCCGCAACCTGAGCCAACCCGAGCTGGTGCAGGTGGCCCGGATCATGCTCGAGGACATCGCCAAGGAACTCGAGTCCCGCGAAAAAACCGTGCGCTTCGACCCCGCCGTGGCCTCCTGGTTGGTCGAGCAGGCCCCCAAGCAGGGCAGCACCCGCATCCTGCGCAACCTAATCCGGGAAAAAATCGAGGACCCCCTCTCCCTCGAGCTCCTTACCCGGCCTAGCCGCAACCTCTTCGTAACCCTCAAGGAGGGCCAGATAGCCTTCGAAGAACAAGAGCTCAGCCTGGGTCTGGCCTAGCGCAAAGCCCCGATGGCTTGCTTCCCCTCCTGCAAGGGAGGGGATGTTTTATTCCTGGGGCCAGCTGCAAGGCCAAACGGTTACCTCAAGCCTAGAGACTGCCAGATAAGGCCTGGGCGGGACTTTTGACACTCCAAAAACAACAACCTGACGGGATATCCTCAATACTGGAGGTGAAAACATGAAGCGCTATTTTGGTTATATCGCCGCCATTGGTCTAGAGGGTGTTATGAACTTTAGGGCTAAGCTGGAGGGATGAGCCGAAAGCGGTATCCGAGCGACGTGAGCGACGAGGAGTGGCTGTTCGTGGCCCCCTACCTGACCCTGATGCGCGAGGACGCACCCCAAAGGGAATATGCCCTGCGGGACGTGTTCGACGGTTTGCGCTGGATAGTCCGTGCCGGAGCCGCGTGGAGGATGATGCCGGGGGATTTACCGCCCTGGGAAGTGGTTTATCAGCAAACCCAGCGCTGGCTGGCAGCGGGGGTGTTCGAGGCCATCGTGCAGGACCTGAGGGTGTTGTTGCGGTTGGCTGAAGGCAGGAGGGC
>NZ_AUHY01000069.1:0-6615 GCF_000423425.1 Meiothermus rufus DSM 22234
GAGCTGGTACGAGGCCAAGGCGTCCATTGTTCGCGAGGCAATACGAAGTTATCTCGCCCATCCCCTCCACATCCTTCAGCCAACTGCGTAAGTCCTAAGTTCTTGAACGACACCTCCAGAACGGGCCAGCGAGGGCTCGAGTGGGCAGCGTGGGTCTCCATAGACACATGTTCCCCGACTTGGGTTAAGCCAGTGTAAAGCCCCGATTGCCGGACTCAAGCTCGGGCGGAGCCTTCAAGACATGCGTCTCAGCTCGGACGCATTCTCGTCTTCACCGTGCGGCCCGTGTCCAAGAGGGGGGTCGTTCTGCAAGAACCGAGAAGCCCCGGACTTCCGGCCCTGGGGGGTCGTCACCCTAAGTCGCGCCACAGTGAGCCTGCAAAATGAGCATTTTGACAGACCCGCTATGGCGCTCCAATTCTTCTCCCGAGCATGCCTGCGAGGGTCGCTCAGGATGGCTTTTGACAAAGCCACCTCGAGCAACTTAAGGCTGGATCCCGACCGCCTGGAGCCAGGCCCTGAGCCTGGCCACGGAGAAACCGCTGAACGAAGCCGCCTGTCCGGCATACACCAAAGTGGGCACGCCGCGACGCCCGTTGTTGAGGGTCAATACCTCCTGCTCGGCTTCAGGGTGCTGGTCGATGTTGATCTCTCGGTAGGGAAGGTTGAAGGTAGCCAGCGCCTGTTTGAGGGCTTTGCAGTCCCCGCACCACGGGGTCGAGTAGAGGATCAGCACAGCCTACCCCGCCGGCTTTATGGCCTCGGCTATGGCCTGGATCAGTTCTTCCTTGCGCTCGTAGGAAGGTCGCAGGTAGACATGGGTCTCGTGTAGCCAGTCGTGAACGGCGGCGATTTCAGTGCCGTCGGGTAGTTTGAGGTGGGGGTAAGCCCCGTACTCCATGGTCATCCCGAAACGCTCGGCCACCGCTTCGAGGGCCTCCACCTTCTCCAGCGTCCAACGGGTGGCGAAAGGCAGCAGGAAGGCGGGCTTGCCGCAGGAGCCGCCAAGCCCAAGCATCTGGAAGCCGCCCACCAGGGGGGCGCTGTACTTGGCCTGGGAACGGGCCACGAAGGCCTGGCGGTCTTTGACCTTATCTTTGCTGGTCTTGAGGCCGGCCACGAACAGGCCGAGGGACTTGTCCTTCTCTTGGGTTATTTCGCTCATACTTCCTCCTGTCTTGGGAGACAAGTGCATCCCCGTACGAACAGAACACGCAATGATCCCCAGGTCTGGGTTTGAGCCACACGCGCTCGAGAGGCGCTAGCCGATGTCCGCAGGCATGGTAGATTTCTGCGCCGCATTGCAGGCAGCGGCACCGCCTAAGCAGGGACAGCCTGGGGGCTGGGCCGAGGCAGCGGGTTCTCGGCCTTCAGCGGGGGCTGGAAGCCGCGCAGGCGCAGGGCGTTGGAGAGCACGAACACCGAAGAGAGGCCCATCGCGGCACCGGCCAGCACCGGCGAGAGCAGCCAGCCGCCCAGGGGGTAGAGCACGCCCGCGGCCACCGGGATCAGCACGATGTTGTAGGCGAAGGCCCAGAAGAGGTTGAGCCGGATGTTCTTGAGGGTGGCCCTCGAGAGTGCGATGGCGTTGGGTACCCCGCGCAGGTCGCCCGAGATCAGAATCACGTCGGCGGTCTCGAGGGCGACGTCGGTCCCGGTGCCGATGGCGATGCCCACGTCAGCCTGGGCCAGGGCCGGGGCGTCGTTGATGCCGTCGCCCACGAAGGCCACTTTGTAGCCCTGGGCTTGAAGTTCTTTTACCGCGTCGGCCTTGCCCGCGGGCAAGACCTCGGCCAGCACCTCGTCGATGCCGAGCTGGCGGGCGATAGCCTGGGCGGTGCGTCGGTGGTCGCCGGTGATCATGGCCACCTTGAGACCTTGGCGGTGCAAGGCGGCGATGGCCTCGGGGGTTCCTTCCTTGATGGGGTCGGCCACGGCCAGGATGGCCGCCAGCTTCCCGTTAACGGCGGCGTAGAGGGGGGTCTTGCCCTCGTCGGCCAGCCGGGCCGCCTCGGCGCCGAGGGCCGACACGTCCAGCCCCAGCCGCGCCATGTAGCGGTCGGCGCCCACCTCCACCCGGTACATCCCCACCTGCCCACCCACCCCGTAGCCGGGAAGCGCCTCAAAGTCTACGGGCTCGCTCAGCTCTAAGCCCCGCCCCTGCGCGGCCTTGACGATGGCCTGTGCCACGGGGTGCTCCGAACTTTTCTCTAAGGAAGCTACCAAGCGCAGCAGCTCGGCTTCGTCGAAGCCCTCAAGGGCTTGCAAATCGGTGAGCTCCGGCTTGCCCTGGGTGAGGGTGCCGGTCTTGTCGAGGGCGATCACCTGGGCCTCCTGCAGGGTTTGCAGGGCCTCGCCCTTGCGGAAGAGCACCCCCATCTCGGCGGCCTTGCCGGTGCCCACCATCACGCTCACCGGGGTCGCCAGGCCCATCGCGCAAGGGCAGGCGATAATCAGTACCGCCACGGTGTTGACCAGCGCGAAGGTCAGGGCGTTTTCTCCGCCGAAGAGCAGCCACACCCCCGCGGTGAGCAGGGCGATGCCCAGCACGATGGGGGTAAACACCGCCACCACCCGGTCGGCCAGGTTCTGGATGGCGGGCTTAGAGCCCTGGGCCGCCTCGACCAGCTTGATGATCTGGGCCAGCACCGTACCCTCGCCCACGGCGGTAGCCTGGAAGGTAAAGGCCCCGTTTTGATTGAGGGTTCCCCCGATGACTTTGGCCCCCTCGGATTTGAGCACGGGGATGGGCTCGCCGGTGATCATGGATTCGTCCACGTAGCTCTGGCCCGAGACCACCACCCCATCCACCGGGATCTTCTCACCAGGGCGCACCGCAATCAGGTCGCCGGGCAGGACCTCGTCCACGGGGATTTCCCGCTCGGTGCTTCCCTCTACCACCCGGGCGGTCTTAGCCTGCAGCGAGAGCAGCCGCTGCATGGCCTCGGAGGTGCGGCCTTTGGCGAGGGCCTCGAGGTACTTGCCCAAGAGGATCAGCGTGATCACCACCCCCGCCGCCTCGAAGTAGACGTGGCGGGCCTGCGGGGGGAAGAGGCCGGGGAAGAGCACCACCGCCAGACTATAGAAGTAGGCTGCGCTGGTGCCGATCATCACCAGGCTGTTCATGTCGGGCGAGCCCGAGCGCAGGGCTTTCCAGCCGTGGCGGTAAAAGCGCAGGCCGGGGCCGAACTGCACCGGGGTCGCCAGGGCCAGCATCACCCAGGAGAGTGCGGCCATGACGCCGTGCCCGAAGGTGCGCATCAGCCATTCCTCGACAGGCGGGAAGAGCATGGGCAGCATGGCGATGAGGAAGAGCGGGAGGGCGAAGGCGGCGGCCAAGAGCACCGCGCGGCGCAGGTTGGCGATCTCCTTGGCGCGGGCTTCGCGCTCGAGGTCGGCGCGGTTCTGGCCCTTCCCCAACTCGAGCACGCCGTACCCGGCGTCGCGGATGGCCCGCTTGAACTGGGCCGGGCCGGTGCTGGCCGGGAGGTAGCGCACCGTGGCCCGCTCGGTGGCGAGGTTAACGCTCGCCTCGAGCACCCCGTCGAGCTTCTTCAAAGCGCGCTCGACCCGCCCCACGCAGGCCGCGCAGGTCATGCCCGTGACGCCCAGCTCGGCCTCGGCCACCACCGGGGTGTAGCCCACCTCCTGGATCTTCTCAATCAGGGCCTGTGGAGTGGTGGTAGCGGGGTCGTAGGCGACCGTAGCGCGTTCGGTTGCCAGGTTGACCGAGGCCGCCTCGACCCCCTCGACCTTCTTGAGCCCGCGCTCGACCCGGCCCGCGCAGGCCGCGCAGGTCATGCCCTGGACGCCGATTTGCAGTTCTTTCACATTGCCTCCCGACGCACCCCTCCTGGGGAGGGGATGGCTGAGAAAAGGTGGCCCGACGGGTTCATCGGGCCACGTGGGGCTAACGGTACTTCAGCACTTCCATCAGTTCTTCAACCAGCGTATCGGCGTCGCCGCGCTGGGCTGCGCTGGCCACGTGGTGCTCGAGGTGGCTCTTCAAGACCAGGTCACCCACCTTGTCCAAGGCGCCCTGCACGGCCTTGATCTGCTTAAGCACGTCCACACAGTAGGGCTCGCCCTCCAGCATCTTGAGGATGCCCTCGAGGTGCCCCTTGGCCGAAAGCAGCCGGTTGCGCGCCTCCTGCCGAACCTTGGGATCAAGGTGCAGGGTGTGCTCGGCGATGGGGTTCACATTCCCTCCCTCTGGATCACGGACGGACGGAGGCTGTATAGCCCTCTTCCTGCACCGCGTTGATGAGCCGGTCCACAGGAGCGTTGCCCTCGACGATGGCCCGGCCCTCCTGCAGGAAGACCTCCACCTTCTCCACGCCCGGCACACTCTTAAGGGCCTTCTCGACGCTCATCTTGCAGTGGCCGCAGCTCATGCCTTCGATTTTGAGTTCAATGCTCATCTTTCGCCTCCACCCCCTCCAGGGGAGGGGTACATTTCCAGCTTAGACTTCGCTGGAGATAAAGTCAACCCCACCCAGGGAGGGGTGGGGTTAGCGCGGCAGGTGGCTTCAAAGGGACTTTAGCCACTCCCGATACTGCTCGATCTCGCGGCGCTGCACGGCGATGACTTGCTGGGCGAACTTCTTGAGCTCAGGCTTGGTGGCCTTCTTCAGGGCCAGCTCGGACATGTCGATGGCGTCTTGGTGATGGGGGATCATCCCCTCTAAAAAAGCTCGGTCTACCGGCATGGCATGCCCCGGCATGGCTTGCATGCTCATCATGGCCGTGTCCATCATGGGCTTCATATCGCTTTTCATCATATCCATGTACATCCGGGAGGGCGCCACCCCGTACCAAGCTTTGAGCCAGGCCGTGAGCTGGCCAATCTCCTTGTTCTGCACGGCGATGATCTCCTGGGCTGCTTTGCGGATGCGGGCGTCCTTCGAGACCTTGAGCACGGCCTGGGCCATCTCCACCGCGCCCTTGTGGTGTTCGATCATCATCGACATGTAGGCGATGTCGAAATCCTTGCCGGTGAGCTTTTCCAGCACGGCCATGCTCTGCATGGCCATGCCCCCGTGTTGCGAGTGGTCGGTCTGGGCCAGGGCCAAGCCGAGCGCGAGTGTAAGTGCCAGGATTGTTCGCATCATCTTTCTACCTCTCCTGCACGATGGTGGCGGATTTGTGTTAAGCCCGTGTAAAGCGCTGCCGTGACCCCACCCCCAGCAGCAGGGCGTTCACCGTCACGATCACGGTGGAAGCGCTCATCAGCAGCGCTGCCCACTCCGGCCGCAACAGGATACCGTAGCTGTTGTAGAGCGCGCCCGCCGCGATGGGGATGGCCAGCACGTTGTAGATGGCCGCCCAGAAGAGGTTCTGCTTGATCTTCCCGCGTACCTTGCGGGCCAGTTGAATGGCCTTGGCGACATCGGCGGGGTCATTCCTTACCAGCACCACGTCGGCGGTCTCTACGGCCACGTCGGTGCCGGCCCCGATAGCGATGCCTACGTCGGCCTCGGCCAGGGCGGGGGCGTCGTTGACCCCGTCGCCGACCATGGCCACCTTGCGCCCCTGGGCCTGGAGCTCTTTCACCTTAGCCGCTTTGTCCTCGGGTAAGACCTCGGCGATTACCGTGTCTATGCCCAGCTGGCGGGCCACGGCCTCGGCGGTGCGGCGGTTGTCGCCGGTGAGCATCACGGTCTGGATACCCATGCGGTGCAGCGCCTGCACCGCCTTGCGGGCGGACTCGCGGATCACGTCGGCCACCGCGACCACTCCTGCGGGCTGACCGTCCACCGCCACGTACATGGCGGTCTTGCCCTCGGCGGCCAGCCGGGACACCCGTTCTTCCAGCCCGCCCACCTCGACGCCTTCCCGCTTCATGAGCCTCCGGTTGCCGATGAGCACCCTGCGCCCTTTAACCTGGGCCACCACGCCGTATCCGGGGACCGAATCGAAGCTTTCGGGTGGGTGCGGCTCGAGGCCTTTTTCCTGGGCCGCCCGCACGATGGAGCGGGCCAGGGGGTGCTGCGAGGGCTGGTCGGCGGAGGCAGCGAGGGCCAGCAGCTCTTCGGGGGTGAAGGGGGTGAAGGGCTCGAGGTCGGTTACCGCGGGCTTGCCCTCGGTGAGGGTGCCGGTCTTATCGAAGACCACCGTGTCGATGGCGGCGGTGGCCTCGAGCGCGCTCGCGTTCTTGAACAGTACGCCCTCCCGGGCCGCCACCCCCACCCCCACCGTGATCGCGGTCGGCGTCGCCAGGGCCAGCGCGTCGGGACAGGCGATCACGATGGCCGATACTGCGACGGTGAGGGCGAAGGTAAGCCCCTGCCCTCCCAGGAAGTACCAGAAGAGGAAGGTCAGCACGCCCGAGCCCAGCGCGACGAAAACCAGGTACTTCCCGGCCAGGTCGGCCAGGCGCTGCGCCGGGGCTTTGGAAGCCTGAGCGTTTTGCACCATCTGCACGATGCGCGCAAGGGCCGTATCGGCCCCCACGGCGGTGGCCCGGAAGGTGAAAGCCCCGTTTTGATTGAGGGTTCCCCCGATGACTTTGGCCCCCTCGGATTTGAGCACGGGGATGGGCTCGCCGGTGATCATGGATTCGTCCACGTAGCTCTGGCCCGAGACCACCACCCCATCCACCGGGATCTTCTCACC
>NZ_AUHY01000069.1:6625-13439 GCF_000423425.1 Meiothermus rufus DSM 22234
GATTTGAGCACGGGGATGGGCTCGCCGGTGATCATGGATTCGTCCACGTAGCTCTGGCCCGAGACCACCACCCCATCCACCGGGATCTTCTCACCCGGCTTGACCACCACCTCGTCGCCCACCACCACTTCCTCGAGCGGGATCTCTACTTCTTGCCCCCCGCGTCGGACCCGGGCCGTCGCGGGGGCCAGCTTGAGCAGGGCCTCCACCGCCCGCCCGGTGGCGAAGCGCGAGCGCATCTCGAGCCAGTGCCCCGCCAGGCTGAAGGTGGTAAGCATCGCGGCCGCCTCGTAGAACACCTCGCCCTCGAAGAGGAAGGTAGCCCCCAGCGAGTAGGTGTAGGAGACCAAGATGCCCGTGGCGATCAGGGTCATCATGTTGGCCTCGCCCCGCAGCAAAGCCCGCCAGGCCGCGCTGATGAAGGGCCAGCCGCCCCACCACACCACCGGGGTCGCTAGCAGGAAGCCCCACAGCCCCATCGAGAGGCCGAAGGGCGGCATGTCGGGGAAGCCCAGCGCCCCGCCGATGGGCGAGAAGATCACGATGGGCAGGGTCAGCAGCAGCGACACCACGAAGCGCCGCAGCATATCGTTCACCATCGCGGCCCCGTGCCCGGCGTGCTCGCCGTGCTGCACGGGGGTGTGGTCGTGGGCTGGGGCCGGGCGGGCAGCGTGGCTGGGGTGGGCGTGGTCGTGGCCTTCCGAGCCCACACTGGGGTGCCCGGGCTGGGGCTCAGAGACGCTTCTTTCGCCGCGAAGCGGGGAGGGGGCACAATCGGTGCAGTCGCAAGCGTAGCCTCTTCGCTCGATCTCAGCCTCGAGCCGCTGGGCGTTCGTCACCGCGGGGTCGTAGGCGAGGTGGGCGATGCCCCGAGTGCGGTCGAGGTGGACCTGCCGGACGCCTTTCAGCCGGGCGAGTTGTTGCTCGAGGTCGGCGTACTCTGAGCCGTCGTGGCAATTCCTGAGGGCAACCTCGAGGACCGCCGTGGTTTGATGCGCCCTATGTTCCATCGTTACCCTCCGGGTGGCAGCCAGTTTAGGCGCCGTTATATCCCTCCCCAGGTGGGGGGGGTGTGAAATCAGGATAGTTTGAACCATGCAAAAGGTCAATCCCCTCCGAAGTTTCCCGCGAATAAAGAGGCAGGGACGTTAGTCCATTCCTGCACGGCAGCGAGCTCCGTGTCGTCGGGCCGCTTGCGATGGGGGTAGGCCCCGTACTCCACGTACATGCCGAAGCGCTCGGCCACGGCCTAATCCCGAACCTCGAGCACCCCCATCATGCCGCGATCCTCGTGCTCGACGATATGGCAGTGGTAGACAGTGACCCCGCTGAAGTCGCGCAGGGGCACCGCGATCCGTACGGTCTCGTTCTTGCGCAGGTTTACGGTATCCTTCCAGGCCCGGTAGGGCGCCGGCTTGCCGCCCCGCGAGAGCACCTGGAAGGGGTAGGTGTGCAGGTGGAAGGGGTGATCCATGTCGGTTTTGTTAACCAGCTCCCAGACCTCGAGGCTTCCTAATTGGGCCCGCACATCTACCCGGGCCGGATCGAACATCTGGCCGTTGATAAAGAATTCAGCTTGCATCATTCGCTCGCCTAGCTCGAAGCGGCGGGTAGCGGCAGCCTTGGCGGGCTCGAGGCGTTCGACGGGGGCCAGCGAGGCCGGCAGCGGCAGGGGCTTGGGGCTGGCCGGGGCCACGACGGTGAGCAGGGTCTCGAGGCGGGTGGCTCCCATGCCCATCCTCCCCACGTCGCCCATGTTCCCCATGCCGCCGTGGTCCATCATCCCCATCCCCTGGCCCATCCCCTGGCCCATGCCCTGGTCGCCCATCATGCCGTTCATGCCGCCGGGCATCATCATCGCGCCGCGGTTGTAGGGGAGGGCCTGCAGCCGGTAGTTGCCGGGCCGGCTCAGGCGCACGAGCACCTCGGCCCGCTCGCCGGGGGCCAGCAGGAGCTCGGTGAGCTCGACGGGCTTCTCGAGGAAGCCGCCGTCGGTGGCGATGAGGTAGAGGGGATGGTTTTCCAACGCCAGCCGGTAGTAGCGGGCGTTGCTGGCGTTCAGGAGCCGCAGGCGCAGGGTGGCTTTCTGAGCACGCAGGGTCGGGCGCACGGCGGCGTTGACGGTGAGCAGGTTGCCCTCCCGGCCGTTCATCCAGTCCATTTGTGTCCAGGCCGGGATCCGGTCGCCGGAGAAAGCCCAGTCCTTGAGCACCAAGAAGTGTTCCTCGGCCCCCTTCAACTCGGGCAGGGCGTCGAGCGGCCCCTCCACCACCAGCAGGCCCGCCAGCCCCGCGTAGAGCTGTGGGGCCACCCGGCCGTGGACGTGGGGGTGGTACCAGTAAGTCCCCGCCGAGCCCTTGGGGATCGTGAACTCATAAAGGCGGCTCTCGCCGGGCTGGACCAGGGCCAGCGGGTCGTCCACGCTGGGGGGCACGTGCAAGCCGTGCAGGTGCAGGTTGGTGGCCTCGGGAAGGTTGTTGGTGAAGTTGAGCCGCACCGTCTCGCCCTCGCGCACCCGCAGGGTAGGGCCGGGGAAGCCGCCGTAGGTCATCAGCCGGGCGGGCTTGCCGCTCAGGGTCAGGTTGCTCTGCCGGGCGGTGATCTGGGCCTCCACCACGCCATCGGCCCGGCGCACCTCGAGCGTGCGGGGCTGGGGAAAGGGGCTTTGAGCAAAGGCGGGGAGCCTCGAGAGCCCGTAGCTGCTCGCCAGGCCCAGGGCTCCGTACTTCAACAGTTCGCGTCGGTTCATAACGCCTCCTGCTTTAGCCTGCGCGTGGAGTGTTAAGCCTGTGCAAAGGGCAACCCCCGGCCGTGGCCGGGGGCTCGAGGGGGCGGGCATCAGGCGGCCTGGGCCATGCGGCGGCAGGCGTCGGCACAGGCCCTCATCGTGCCGTCGGGGTCATCGATGGCCTCGCAGCTCTGGACGCACGCCTCGCAGACCTCGGCACAGGCCCGGCAGACCTGGGCGTGGAGCCGCGAGCCCCGCAGCATGAAGTCCTTGGCCGTCTCGCAAATCTGTACACAGTCCATCATAATGGTCATGTGGGCGGGCTCGACGTGCTGGCCGCCGTGCTGCAGGCAGTGTTGAACGGTGGTGAGGCATACGTCGTGGCACTGCCCGCAGGCCTCGATGCAAGCCTGCATGGCGGGGCTCATGCCGGTGGTGCCGTGGGTGTGGTGCTGGCTGCTGTGCTGCATGGCTGGACCTCCTGAAATTCGGCCTTTCGGCCCTGATCCTGCTGGCAATTCCGGACGACGAGAGGCAGAGTTAAAGCTCGAGCCGGCGGGTCGAAGGAGGTTCAACTTTAGCCCCCCCGCCTGAAGTTGCCTTGAGTGCCGGCTGAAACTACCGGGTTTACAAAGGCTTAACACCAAGGCATTAGCCTCTGTCGGAGAGGAAGCTTATGACCCATCAACCCGACCGAAGACGAGCGCTGAAGATGCTCGGCGGCCTCGCCCTGGGCCTGGCCGGCGGAGCCCTGGCGCAGCAGGGGAGTGCCCTGAAGGGCCTCGAGGCCACCCTCTACAAGTCGCCCACCTGCGGCTGCTGCGGGGAGTACGTGAAGTTCCTCCAGGCGCAGGGCGCCCTGGTGAAGGTGGTGCTGCAGGACGACCTCAGCCCCCTCAAGCGCCGCTACGGGATCCCGCCCGAGGCCCAGAGCTGCCACACCATGCGCCTCGCGGGCTACACGGTGGAGGGGCACGTCCCGCTGGCCGCCCTCCAGAAGCTGCTGCGCGAGCGGCCCAGGATCGACGGGATCGCCCTGCCGGGCATGCCCTCGGGCACGCCGGGGATGCCCGGCCCCAAGACCCAGCCCTACCGGGTGCTGGCCCTCGTCAAAGGGCGGCTCGAGCCCTTCGTGACGCTTTAGGGCGCCCCTTCCCACCGGATCAGGCGCAGCGCGAGGAAGAGCGCGACAGGGCTCAGGACCGGGCTGGCGGCAGCGTGAACCAGAAGGTGCTGCCGCGCCCGACCTCGCTCTCGAGGCCCATGTTGCCCCCCATGGCCTCGACCAGACCCTTGGCGATGGTCAGGCCCACCCCGCTCCCGCTGTCCTGCCGGCTGCGGGCCGAGTCCACGCGGTAGAAGCGCTCGAAGACCCGCGCCTGGTGCTCGGGGGGTATGCCCGGGCCGGTGTCGCGCACGCTGAAGCCCACCCCGCTCGGTGCCGGCTCGGCCTTGAGTACCACCTCCCCACCAGACGGGGTGTGGCGCAGGGCGTTGGCGAGCAGGTTGGAGAGCACCTGTTGCAGGCGCTCGAGGTCGGCCCACACCGGGGGCAGTCGTGGGGGCACGTCCAGGCGCAAGGCCACCCCCTGCTCGGCAAAGACCAGCTCGAAGCGCTCCGCGGCCTGCCTAAGGGCCTCGGCGGGATCGAGAGGCTGGGGGCGGATCTCTACCGCACCAGCTTCCACCCTCGAGACCAGTGAGAGGTCCTCGACCAGGCGGCGCATGGCCCGCACCTCGTGGGCGATGCGGTGAGCGGCCTGCTCGGGCGGTAGCACCCCGTCGGCCAGGGCCTCGGCGTAGCCCTGCAGCCCGGCCAGGGGGGTGCGCAGTTCGTGAGCGACGGAGCCGATGAGTTCGATGCGGCTGTGTTCGACTTTCTCCAGCGCCTCGGCCATGCGGTTGAAATCCTGGGCCAGCCAGGCCAGCTCGTCGCGCCCCTGAACCTTCAGGCGGTTGCGGTAATGCCCCTGGGCGATCTCCCGGCTGCCGCGGGCCAGCAGCCGCACGCTCTGGCTGACCCGCCTCGAGACCACCCAGGCCGTGCCCGCCGCCAGCAGCCCGGCCAGCGGCAGCGAGGCCAGCCAGGCGGCGGTGAGGGTCGAGCGCAGGCCGCGCTCGAGGTCGGCGTGGAGGTCGGGGCCTTGTGGCCCGATGGCTGCTGCCATTTGCTCGATGTGCCTTTGATAGAAGCGCGGAGCCAGCCACTCCGCGAAGCCCAGCAGCGCCACCACCGCCACCAAGGCCGCCAGCAGGTGGGTCAGGAATAGCCGTGTGAACATCATTCCTCCCGGAAGCGGTAGCCCACCCCGCGCACCGTCTCGATGTAGCGGGGGTTGTCGCCGTCCTCGCCCAGCTTCCGGCGCAGGCCCGCGATGTGCACGTCTACCACGCGATCTACGCCGGGGAAGTCCCCGCCCCACACCCGCTCGAGCAGCCGCGCCCGGCTCCACACCAGCCCGGGGTGCTGGGCCAGGGTCAGGAGTAGGTCGAACTCGAGCTTCGAGAGCGCCAGGGGTTCTCCGGCCAGGTAGGCTTCACGCTCGCGGGGTCGGATCACCAACTCGCCGAAGGCCAGTTCGGCCTTAAGCCCGCTGCGGCGCAGCAAAGCCCGCACCCGAGCTACCACCTCGCGCGGGCTGAAGGGCTTGGTCACGTAGTCGTCTGCCCCCAGGTCGAGCCCTCGGATGCGCTCTTCCTCTTCCCCTTTGGCGGTGAGCATCAAAACGGGCAGCTCGGGGTAGTCCCGCCGGAGTTCGCGGGCCACCTCCCAGCCCGAAAGCCGGGGTAGCATCAGGTCGAGCACTACCAGGCTGGCCTGGGGAATCTTTCCCAGCGCTTCTAGCCCGTCTGCGGCCTCTACCACCTCGTAGCCTTCTTGGCGCAGGTAAGCGCTAAGTACCTCGCGGATCGCCGGGTCATCATCCACAATCAACACGTTCGCCATGTCTCGTGCCTCGCAAGCGAGCCGAGGGTCCAGCGGAAGTTCGCTCCAACCCTCGCTCCGGGCGACTCGCTACTCGCTTAGCTCCCGCCGCATTTGCTCATAGGTGTTGCCGTCAATCTCCCCGCGCGCGTACCGCTCGCGCAGGACCGAAAGCGCGCGGTCTTGCGGTTTATCCTTCGGACCGATCAGCCGCACCAAGGCGTAGACCAGCAACCCCAGGACGGCCAGCTCGAGCAAGCCCCAAAGCCACATCCCTGCCCCCATGCCATGTCCCCAGTTCCACGTCATCGCGGCCACCTCTGAGTGCCAGGCTAGCCCCGGCGCGTTAGAGGCTGTCGTAAAAGCCCTCCACGAGAGGCTACGCGGCCCTGGCCAGCCGCTTCACCAGTAAGCGTATCATGCCCAGGTACATCCACGCTTCCGTCACCTCAGGATGGTACTCGTAATCCTTCCCCAACCGTCGGTTCCGCCCCAGCCAGGCAAAGGTCCGCTCCACCACCCACCGCTTGGGCAAAGGCTTGAACCCACTCTCCCGCGGAATCTCCGGCGTCTCCTCTCCTTCCCGCACCCAGACCCCTCGCACCCCCGCGTAGGGACGAGCCACCACCTCCATCTCCAACCCCAGGGAGGAAGCCAGTCCCGCAAGACCCCGGTACCCCCAGTCCACGAAAAGCTTGCGCACCCGGGGCCACAAGGAAAGGTCCATCCCCAAAAGCAAGGCCTGCCCACCCCTCTTGTCGTGCTCGTTAGCCGGATGGACAAAGGCCTTCAAAAGACGCCCCCCGGTGTCCGTCAGACTCGACTTTGACACCGTGATCCTTGAGAACCCTTGAAACACAAGGCTTTCTTGGGCACACGGGGGTCGCGTACCACTACACTACCCGGCGGGGGTCGTCTCGGGACGTGGCAGCGGCTGGACCCGCGCCGGCGGCCGCAGGCCCACGGCCTTGAAGGCCTCGTAGGCCTGCCCGACCAGCTCGGTGCGGGTGAGGCAGGCCTCGCCGTCCAGCTCCACGGCCACGGCGTGCAGCTGCGAGAGGTCGTGGAGCACGTCCTCGTAGCTCACATCGGGGTTTTGCTGGCGGAGCTTGCGCAACAAGAGGCTCTCCAGGACCAGCGCCAGGAAGCAGACCATGACG
>NZ_AUHY01000070.1 GCF_000423425.1 Meiothermus rufus DSM 22234
CCTGGGGAACCTCCTTTCTTGGTTGGTTCCCCTCTTTTTATCCCAGCTTAGAGTCTCACATGTGTTTGTCCGGGTTCAGCTGAGGCGTATACTTTAGGGCGTGCGACTTCTAGCGGTTTTCTCCCATCCCGATGACGAGATAGGGGCTTGTGGCACCTTGGCCAAACACGTGATGCGCGGTGATGCCGCCAAGATTCTCTGGCTCACCCGGGGTGAGCTGGCCAGCCAGTTTGGCGACACCCCCCCAGCCGAAGTGGCCCGGATTCGCGAGGGCCACGGGCATACCGTAGCCGCTATGGTTGGAGCCGAGGCACAGTTTCTCGATTTTGCCGATGGGAGCCTGAGCGGGGGCCGGGAGGAGGCTCTGGCCATTGCCCAGGTTATGGCGGCTTGGAAGCCGGATGTGGTGCTGACCTGGAACCCTCACGATGTCCACCCCGATCACCGTGCGGCCTACTGGGCCACCCTTTCCGCTTTGAAGTTCTGCCGCATTCCCAAGCTGGTAGGCCAGCCCCACCGCGAGCCGGTGCGGCTGTTGCACTACTATCGCAGCGATATCCCCCGCCCGGCAGTGTACGTGGACGTAGGGGAGGAAGGCCAGGCCGTGGCCGAGCGGGTCTTTAGTTTCTACCGCGACTTCTACCAGTGGGCCTACAGCCTGGAAGCCTTCAGGGCGAATCGCTCGAGGTTGGGGGCTGAGGCTGGGGTGCAGTTTGCAGAGCGCTTTCAGGCCGAGGCTCCGCTGGCTCATGCCTATTTAGGCTAGCCGCGTCCACCTCGAGGCTACCCCGTGGGCTAGTGAACGTATAGGCTGCGAAGGCCGCCACCAGGGTGAGGGGTAGCAGGCCATACCCGCCCATTTCCCCGGCCAGCACCACCGCGGCAAAAGGGGCCCGGGCCATTCCGGCCAGAAGGGCACACATCCCCACCAAAGCAGCGGTCTCGGCAGGGGGGGCTTGGGTGGGAAAGACCTGGCCTAGCATCTGCCCCAGAATCAGCCCGCTCAGGCCGCCCAAGGCCAGTGCAGGGGTAAGTGGCCCGCCATAGGCCCGCACCCCACCCCCCAGAATGAGCAGACCGAGCTGCACCAGAAAAAGCATGCCCAGAAAGGGCAGGCTCAGGATGGGCGAGGTGCCCATCTGTACCCAGGCCAGACTGCTGCCCAAGGCCTCCGGCATAAGCAGCAACACGCCAGCCAGTACCGCTCCCAGCAGAGTGTGCCGCACGACAAAGCGCAAATGGCTTAGGGCCCGCTGAAGGAGGCGCTCGGCCTCGAGCCAGAGGGTACCTACCCCAGCGCAGACCAGACCGATGGCCAGGCCAAAGAGGAGTTGGGGCCAGGCCAGGCCTCCAGGGTGCAGCTCCAGCAAAGGCCCATAGCCGTGTATAAAGCCGTAGATGGTAAACCCGGCCAGGGCTCCGATGAGGGCCGGGGCCAGAGCCCCCACCTCGAGGGCCAGCCCCCGGTACACCATCTCGCTGGCCAGAAGTGCTCCGGCCATGGGGGCGTGAAAAGCCGAGGCGAACCCAGCGGCCATACCGGCAAAAGGCAAGAAGCGGCTGGACTCTCCCAAGGGGATGCGCCGGCCCAGGGCACTGCCCACCCATAGCCCCAGGGCAGCCATGGGCCCTTCCCGGCCCATGGGCGAGCCCGCCCCAAGCTGCACCAAGGCCCCCAGGATGCCGCGAAAATACTCCACCGCCCGCACCGGTTGGCCCGCCCGGTAGGCTGCCAGCAGCCAGCCTAACCCCCGTCCCGAGCCCAGGTAGCTCGAGGCAGCGAAGACCAGCGGGAGCAGCAGGGCCAGCCACCCGAAGTGCGGCCCCCGAAAAATCTGCAACAGGCCACCCTCCCCTGGCAGGCCAGGGGGGAAGTAGCCCAGGGTCTCCCCTAGCAAATAGCGCTGTAAAGCCCCCAGCAAAAACACAAAACCGGCGGCGAAAACCCCGGTGAGGGCACCCACAAAAGCGCTGTAGAGGATGAGCGCGCCGATTTGCATAGTAAAGAGGGGAGAGGCCCCCTACCAGGATTGTACCTGGGCCACAGGCGTTCCACGGGTAATGCGCGGGGTGGGTAGGCCCAATACCCGGTAGCCGTTGCGGGTAGCGGCCCGCACCAACACCCGAGGGTCCACCCGTTCCCACAAAAACAAGGCCTCGTTGCGTACGTCCAGATCGGGGCTGCTGGCGCGGGAATCGGTGCCTAGGGCCACCTCGAGCCGGTGTTTCAGGTACAGCGCCCAGGGGAAGGGCCGGCAGCCCAAGGCCTGGTTGCTGCGGGGGCAGGAGACCACCCGGGTACCCGACTGGGCCAGCATCACTACCTCTTCCTCATCGACCTCAACCCCATGCACCAGCGTGAGGTGGGGCCCCAGCACCCCCAGCTCTGCCAGGTAGCGCACCGGGGTGGTGCCGGGGAGGTTTTGGTAGGGGGGGAACCCATAGCGCCGGGGTATCTCCTGCAGCCGCCCGGTGCCTTGGGTCATAATCTCGGTTTCTTCGGGGCTTTCCGCCACGTGCATCTGTAAAGGGAAGCCCTCGAGGCGGGCCACTTCCACCAGCTTTTTCAGCAGCTCGGGGCTTACGTTGAAAGGGGTATGGGGCGAGAGGCCCACCCGCACCCGTTCGTTTTTGCGGCGCCAGGCCGCTAGCTGCTGGGCCAGTCTGCGGGTTACCGCCTCGGCCTGGGTAGGGTCGCGCTGGATGACCTCGAGGTAGACCACCGCGCCCTGCCACGGCGCGTCGAAAGTGCCGTGCTCTAGCAGCCACTCCACCCCCTCGGGCCGGTAGGCAATATCGCCAAACCCTCCTACACCTAGCCGCCTGAGCTCTTCTAGCCCCTGGGCTACGGCCTGTGGGGTACGCCAGGCCTGGTGCTCGATAACGTGCTGGATGAAGCTGGTATAGCCTTCAGGGTTAGGTGGGTAGGGGGGTATTGTAGAAAGATCGAGGTGTGTATGCGCATTGACCACCGGGGGGGTGAGGGCTCTGCCCTTGGGTACCACCGGGGCCTGGGGGTAGCGGGCCTGCAGTTCAGCCAAAGGGCCACTGGCCACCACATGTTGGCCAACCACCACCAGCCCGCCCTCTAGCATGGGTGTCCCAAAGCCCAGGTAGACCACCTCGGCGGTCCAGATGACCGGCTTTAGCTCCATTCAGGTCCTCTCCAGCACATAGCGGTTAGGCTGTCGCACGAAGTCTACCGCCCGGTAGCCCCGACTGAGGTAGTGGGTGAAAAGCTCGCGGCTGTGCAGGCGCCAGCGCAGGGCCAGCGCGGGATCGGATCGCAGAATCTGGCCCCAGTCCTCGGGAATCTGCACCAGAATGCGGGGAGCTTCCAGGCCGAGCTCGAGGTCCACCGGCTCTTGGCCAAGGAGCCGGTTGGCTTGGGGCAGGCCCTCTACCCGAACCGGAGGCGGGGGGGCGTAGATGCGGCTAAACACACGGGAAGAGCGCAGCTCCCAGACCGCATAGGCCCGGTCCGAGGGGGCCCCAGCATTAATGCCCCCCATGGGGCCATAGCAGTTGGGAATGTAGCGCTGAAAGGTGGCTCCTAGCTTGCGCAGGTTGAAGTGGGCATTGGCCCCGCGCAGGGGGTCGAAGGTCCAGACCACCCTCTCGTAGCCGTGACACAGCGCCCAGTCACGCTGGAAGAGTTTGAGCCGATAGCCGATCTGGCTGTTCTGGTAGGCCGGGAGCACCCCCGCCATGTGGGAGTGGTGCTCGTCGGGCCGGTTGGTGGGAAAACCGAAGACAAACCCTACCAGGCTGGGTGCAGCCCCGCTGTCCGGGGTTTGCGCAAAGGCTCCAGCCAGCAGGGCCCCTTCGTGCACCAAGGCCATCAGGGTGCCGGTGCGCAGGGTGTCGTTGGGGTCGTTCCAGATGGCCTCTTCCAGTCGGGGAATCTGGGCGATCTCTTCGGGGTCGTGCAGTTCGCGGATGAGGGTCTGCATAGCTCAGGCGATGTAGGCCGATTTCTCCGTCAGGCGCTGGATTAACTCACGCTTGAGGGTGATGCCCAAGCCGGGGCCCTGGGGTACCGGCATCAGGCCCTGGGTGGCCTCCAAGCCTTCCTCGATGATGTCCTCCTGCCAGTAGCGGCTGGCGCTGCTGGTATCCCCAGGCTTAGTGAACATGGGCAGGGTGGCCACGTGGATGTTGGCTGCCCGGCCAATCCCGGCCTCGAGCATACCCCCCATCCAGACCGGCAGCCCATAGCTCTGGGCGATATCGTGCACCTTACGGCTGGCCAAGATGCCCCCCACCCGGGCCGGTTTGATGTTGATGACCCGGCCTGCCCCGATTTCCAGGGCCTTGCGAGCGTCCTCCGGCGAGGTGATGGACTCGTCTAAGCAGATGGAGGTGGTGATAGCCGACTGCAGCTTAGCATGGTCTAGAAGGTCATCGAAGGCCAGAGGCTGTTCGATGTAGTCCAGCCGGGCCGCGTCCAAAGCGCAGAAGGTGCCGATGTCGTTCAGGTTATAGGCGGAGTTGGCATCTACCGTAAGGGTGGCCTCAGGGTAGGCCTCGCGCACGGCCATCACTGGGCGGATGTCCCAGCCGGGCTTGATTTTGAGCTTGATGCGGCGGTAGCCCGCGGCCAGCCCCTGGCCCACCTTCTCCAGGGTGCTCTCGAGGCTGGGCTCGATACCCAGGCTGATGCCCACCGGTATTTCCTGGCGCACCCCACCCAGCAGCTTCCACAGGGGCTGGCCCAGGCTTTTGCACCACAAATCCCAGAAGGCCATCTCCAAAGCCGCCTTGGTCATTCGGTTGCCCCGGAAACCGCTGATCTCGGCCCAGAGCTGCTCGGGGTTGGCAAAGTCCCGGCCCAGAACCTTGGGCAGCAGCAGGTTTTCCAGCAGGGCCCAGGCCCCCGGTAGGGTTTCCTCACGGTAGTGGGGTGTGTACTCCATCACCGTCTCGGCGTAGCCCTCCAGCCCCTCACCGAATAGGGTTAGGACGATAAGGTGGCGCTCGGTCTGTACGCCGAAGGAGGTTTCAAAGCGGAACTTTAGGGGCAAAGTGATCAAGCGGAGCTCGGCAGCTTCGATTCTCATGAGCGTATGCTATCGCTCAGGGTGAAAAATCCCAAGGGGCGAGGGGTGGGTGTGAATAGCCATTAGATATGATATTCACTAGCAGAGTTATTGTGAAAAATATAACATAAATGCATCACTTGTACTAAGAACGCCAGGCCTCTACCACAAAAACCGGGCTTTCCGCCAGCAACGGCTCTTTGTGAAAACCCCCGTAGAGGCGATAGCCGAAGGCAAAAGCCCTTAACCAGCGCTCAAGCTCATAGCGGGTGTAGTAGCGCTGGGTAAGGGTGTGGTGCTGGCGGCGCAGATGGCCCTTGGGCGATGTAGTATCCACCAGGTAGTGGGTAAGAAGGGCCTGGGCGATGGGATGGTGCTCCTGGTAGAGAAAGACCTGGGTGGGGCCATAGCTTCCCTCGTGCTGCAAAACCCCAGCCGGCCCGATATGAGCCGGGTTGTATAGGTCGAAGGCGAAGCGCCCCCCCTTCTCCAGATGGGCCGCGATGCCCTGGAGGGCTTGGTCTTGCTCCTCCAGGGTGTAAAGGTGCATCAGGGCGTTGAAAGGGGCGATGATAAGGGGGAATTGGCGCCCAAGCTCGAGCCGGCGCATGTCCCCAGGGAGCCACTTTACCTTTAGATCGCGGGTGTGCCTGGCCCCTAGCTTGCGCATCTCTTCCGCAGGCTCGAGGGCCCACACCTCCAAACCCAACCGGGCTAGGGCCCGGGCTACTCGTCCGGTGCCCGCACCTAGCTCCAGCACAGGGCCGCCGTAGTCTTGGGCCAGTCGGGTGTAAAACTCCAGGTCGTCGGCGTAGTTTTCGTACTGCAACTGATAGAGTAGGGCGATGGGGGAGTAGTCCACAAAGGGGGATTTTACACGGGGTTCTCCCGCCTTGGGCTGGAAGCTAGGGGCGCGGATATGGGGGTAGAATGGCGGGTATGGAAATTACGCCTGAGCTGGTCAAGCACCTAAGCAGGCTCTCGCGGCTGGCCCTTACCCCAGAGGAGGAGGCCCGGCTCGAGGGTGAGCTGCGCTCGATTGTGGCTTTCTTCGAAAAGCTGGGAGAGCTGGACACCCAGGGTTTGCCGGAGCTGGCCCGCCCGGTGACGATAACCAACCGCCTGCGTCCCGACGAGGTGCGCCCTTCCCTTTCTCAAGAAGAGGTGCTATCGGTGGCCATCGAGCAAGAAGAAGGCCAGTTCAAGGTGCCCCGGGTTATCGAGTAGACAACGTTTAGCACGACACAAACGCTTATATGCTAGACCTCAAATTCATCCGCGAAAACCCCGAGGCGGTGCGCCGGGCCATCGAGCAGAAAGGCGTATCGCTCGACCTTGACCAACTCCTAGCCCTCGACCGCGAAGTGCAGGCCCTCAGGCGCAGGGTGGAAGCCCTTCAGGCCGAGCGCAATGCCAACGCCAAAGCGGCTGCCCGGGCCAAGCCCGAGGAGCGCCAGGCCATGGTGGAAAAAGGTAAGGCGATCGGCGAGCAGCTTGCCCACCTCGAGCCCGAGCTGCGTGAGTTGGAAAAACAGCTCAAAAACCTGCTCTACCTCACCCCTACCATCCCCTGGGAGGGGGCTCCGGTAGGGCCGGACGACTCCTTTAACCGCGAAACCCGGGTACACGGCAAGCCTCGTACCTTTTTGTTCGAGCCCCTCGACCACGTGGCCCTGATAGAGAAAAACGGCTGGGCCGACCTCGAGCGGGCCGCCAAGGTTTCGGGTTCGCGTTCGTACATTTTGCGCGGTGACCTGATGCTCTACGAGCAAGCCCTACTGCGCTTCGCCCTCGACCGGATGGTGCAGGCTGGCTTCACCCCCCTAAGCGTGCCCAGCCTGACCAAGGAGGAAGCCCTTTGGGGCCACGGCCAGTTTCCCACCGCGCGCGACCAGGTCTACGAGGTAAACGGCGGGGAGGCCTACCTGGCGGGCACCGCCGAGGTGCTGCTCAACTACCTGCACGCCGGGGAAATCCTGAGTGAAGAGGAGGTACCCAAAACCTACGCCGCCCTTTCCCCTTGCTTCCGCAGTGAGGCTGGCTCCGCGGGCCGGGACGTGCGCGGCCTGATGCGGGTACACCAGTTCAACAAGGTCGAGCAGTACGTGTTGTGCCGGGCCGATCTGGAGGAGTCTAACCGCTGGTTCGAGACCTTGCTGGGTTTGGCCGAAGAGATTTTGCAGGCCTTGGAGCTACCCTACCGGGTCATCGAGGTCTCCACCGGGGATATGGGTCTGGGCAAGTACCGCCAGGTAGACCTCGAGACCTGGGTACCCAGCGAAAACCGCTACCGCGAGACCCATTCCTGCTCGGCCCTTTTAGACTGGCAGGCCCGCCGGGCCGGCCTGCGCTACCGCGACCAAGAGGGCAAGGTGCGCTACGCCTATACCCTCAACAACACCGCTTTAGCCACCCCGCGCATCCTGGTCATGCTTTTGGAGAACCATCAGAACGAAGACGGCACCGTCTATGTGCCCAAGGCAGTGCAGCCCTACTTGGGCAAGGAGCGGCTCGAGCCCTGGCCCTGGTAGTGGTTTAGGTGGGGGTATGTCGCCAGAAGAGTTCAAGCGTCTAGGCTATCGGCTTATCGATTCCATCGCCGAGTACCGTGCTAACCTCGAGGCTTTCCCGGTGATGGCCCAGGTGAAGCCGGGGGAGGTCAGGGCCCTGTTTCCTGCCACTCCGCCTGCGCAGGGGGGCGACTGGGAGGGGCTACTACAAGACTTAGAGGCCCTATTCCCCGGCCTGACCCACTGGCAAAGCCCCAACTTCTTTGCCTGGTTTCCCTCCAATGCCCCTCTTTCCTCGGTGCTGGCCGACCTGGTGGCCACCGGGCTGGGCCAGACGGGCATTACCTGGCAGGCCAGCCCGGCCCTTACCGAAGTGGAGGAGGTGATGACCGACTGGTTGCGCCAGATGTTTGGCCTGCCGAACACGTTCCAAGGCGTCATCCAGGATACTGCTTCGAGCGGAACCCTGGTGGCTATGCTCACCGCCCGGGAGTGGGCCACCCAGTACGCCCAGGAGCGCGGCGGCCTACAGGCAGAGGAAAGGCCCCTCACGGTCTATGTTTCTGACCAGGCCCACAGCTCGGTGCCTAAGGCGGTTCTACTAGCCGGACTGGGCCGCGAAAACCTGCGCCTGATCGAGACCGACTCGGCTCATGCCATGCGCCTGGAGATGCTCGAGGCGGCCATCCAGCACGATATCGTCAATGGGCGCAAACCCTGCGCCGTGGTCGCGACCATCGGCACCACCGGAACCACCGCCATTGACCCCCTGCAACCCATCGCCGAGGTCTGCCGGAAATATGGCATCTGGCTTCACGTGGACGCGGCAATGGCTGGCTCGGCCATGATTTTGCCGGAGTGCCGCTGGATGTTCTCGGGTATCGAGCAGGCCGATTCCATCGTTATCAATCCGCATAAGTGGCTGGGGGTGGCCTTCGACTGCTCGCTGTACTACGTGCGCGAGCCAGCCTATCTGGTGCGGGCTATGTCAACCAACCCTTCCTACCTGCACTCGGCTGCCGATGGAGCGGTGCGCAACTACAAGGACTGGGGCATTCCTCTGGGGCGGCGCTTCCGCGCTTTGAAAATCTGGTTCGCCCTGCGCGATATGGGGGTAGAGGGCTTGCAAGCTCGTCTGCGGCGCGACCTGGCCCACGCCAAGTGGCTCGAGGCCCAGGCTCGGAAGACCCCCGGTTGGGAGGTGCTGGCCCCAGTGGTGTTGCAAACGGTCTGTTTGCGCTACAACCCCGGTGGCCTCTCGCCCGAGGCCCTCGACCGGCATACCCAGGACTGGGTGGCCCGGGTCAACCAGGGCGGGCGGGCCTTCCTGACCCCAGCCTTGCTCAAGGGGCGCTGGATGGTGCGGGTTTCCTTTGGGGCCGAGGCCACCGAAGAGCGGCATGTGGAAGCGCTCTGGGCCGTGATGCAGCAGGAAGCCCAGAAGGTGGAAGTTGATACCTGAGGGATTTCAACTATTAAAGACCGCCGATGGCTCGCCCACCTTGGTACACCCGCAGTTTGGCGAGGCCTATAGCTCCCGCTATGGGGCCTGGACCCAGGCCAACGCGCTGTATCTAAGGGCCACCCAGACCCATCGGCACCCCGCACCCCAGGTTTTGGAGCTGGGCTTTGGCCTGGGGGTCAACTTCCGCGCCACCTTGGAAAACGCCCTGGCTCGAGGGGTAGACCTGCACTACCTTAGCTACGAGGCTTTTCCCCTTCCGCCAGAGGTGCTGGCCCAGGTGGCGTTGCCCCTCTCGCCCCAGGCCGCGCAGGTCTGGCAGGAGGTGTGCTCGAGCTGGCCCTCCTCGAGGGGGCCCTTAGTGCTGGAAGGATCATGGGGCCGCCTCGAAGTGCGCTTCGAGGATGTCGCTCAAGCCCAGTTCCCCCCCCAGTGGGCCAGCGCCATCTACCTCGATGCTTTCAGTCCGGCGGTCAACCCCGAGCCCTGGCAGTTGCCCGTGCTGCGCAGGCTTTATGTTGCGGCCCAGCTGGGGGCTTACCTGGCCACCTACTCGGTGGCCGGCTGCTTGCGCCGTGGGCTGGCCCAGGCTGGGTTTACGGTGCAAAAGATAAACGGGATTGGCAAAAAGCACTGGACCTTGGCCCAACGCTAGCCGCCCGAGGTTGCGCTTTGGGCTTCTTCCTCCTCAGCGGTGGGGTTGAGCCCCAAAGCCCGTTCGGCCAAGCGCTCGCCCGCCTCAGCAAAAGGGTGGCCGATCAGGGTAGCCCCGGCTTGCTCCAGCAGGGGGTCTTCCTCGCGATGGTGGCTGGTGGCGGCAATGGTGCCTTGGAAGCCTCGAGCCCTGAGGCCCTGGATAGCCCTTAGCTTGGCCTCGGTATCGGGTAGGGTAAGGAGCACCCCTTTCAGGCCAGTAAGGTCCAACTTTTCCCACAGCTCGGGGTCTTCGGCGTCGCCGTAGCGTACCTGGCGCTTCTTGAGCCGATGGGCCTCGAGCTTGCCCTCGTCGGCATCCAGGCCCAGCACCCGCTCCCCCTGGCCTTCCAGCATTTTGTAGGCCGCGCCACCGGTGCGCCCCATGCCCACCACCAGCCATTGGGCTCCCCCCAGTCCGGTAGGCTCATCGTCGGCATGTCGGCCCTTCCGCTCGTAGCGCAGCAAGAAGCCTTCGTAGCGCTGATACAGGTGGTGCACCGCCCGGTTGAGCGGGGCGGCTAGGGCCAGCGAGGCGGCCACCACTAAGCCCATTAGCTGGCTTGAGGACTCCGGCAGGAGGTTCCCTTCCACCGCAGCCACGCTGGTAATCAGGGCGAACTCACTGTAGCTGGTAAGGGCTACGCTGGTTACAAAAGCGGTGCGGGCCCGTAGGCCAAAGGCGACAAACAAAGCGAAGAAGAGCGCTGCCTTCAAGGGCAACAGCAGCAAAAGGCCCAAGGCCAAAGGCAGGCTTTGCAGCCCAGGGAGGCCCATTAGGCCAATCTGCAAGAAGAAGGCCACCAGGAAGGCCTCTTTCAGGCCCCACAGCGTGCGGGAAAGCTCCGAGACCTGTGGATGGCTGGCCAGGGCCGCCCCTATCAGCAAAGCCCCCAACTCAGGGGAGATCCCCAGGTGTTTGGCCAGGCTGGCCCCGCCCAAAGCCAGACCTAGCCCATAGAGCAGTAAGAGTTCGTCGTGACCGCTTTTCTCCAGCAGCCACCCCACCACCGGGCGCAGCAAGGGCAGGGCCAAAAGCAGCAGGGCCCAGGGGGTAGGGTTCTTGACCCCGGCGTAGGCCAGCAGCCCCACTGCTACCAGGTCTTGCAGGATCAGGATGCCCACCGCAATGCGCCCGTGGAAGGTGGAAAGCTCGCGTCTATCGTCTAAGAGCTTGACCGCCAGCACGGTGCTGGAGAAGGCCAGCCCGGTACCCAGGAAAAGTGCAGCGTTGCTTTGTAGCCCCAGAAAAACCAGAATAAGCCCCAGGAGCAAAGCGAAAAGCACCAGGTGGATACCCCCCACCCCTAGCACCTCCCGGCGCACCAGGCTGGCAAAGCGCAGTTTGAGCCCCACGGTAAAGAGCAAAAGCAGCACTCCCACATGGGCGATGGACTCGAGCAACCCACTGTTTTGATAGCCCATTCCCCAAAGCACAAACCCGCCCCCAAGGTACCCCACCAAAGGGGGCAGGCCCAGCCGGCTGGCCAGGAGTCCTAAGACGTAAGCGGCTCCTACCCAGGCCAGTTCCATGCCTCAATCATAGGGGGTAAAGGCCGGAGGTGTACAACCACCGGCCTATGAGCGGCGGGCTTTTTTCTGGGCAAGAACGCCCAAAGGGGGCTCTCCCCAGCGCCGGGCCACCCGAGGCATGACCGCTAGCTCTTTATTGCCCAGCCAGGCCGCGTCTAGCAGAGCTTGGGCAAGCTCCTTCGCATTGGCGTAGCGCCGCAAGGGTACCCGGATGGCGATCCCATCGGCCTTGGGCAGCACCAGCAGCAAGCTACCCCCCAGGATGTCGCGCAAGGCATCTATGCCCTGGATTTGCGCCAGGGAGTGTTCCTCCCAGCGGCCAAAGCTGTGGATGCGCAGACGGTCGGGGTGAACCTCGAGGCCGCTAGCCCCAAGGCCACTGTGTACAGCCCCAGCAGGGCGAACAGCCCCACCGACCAGCGCGGTTCCACCCCTTGCACCCAGCCCACCCCACATAGAACCAGCAAAACCAGCCCCATGCCCATCAGCCCTACCGCTACCAGGTAGGTACGTAGGCTGGGTTTGGCCACAACGACCCTGTGTTGCCCCACAAGCCCCCCTGCCCGATTTTACTTGCCCACGCAGAAGTTGCGGAAAACCCGCTCAATCACCTCTTCGGGTACATCCTTGCCCAGGATTTCCCCCAAGGCTCCTAGTGCGGCCTCGAGGGAAAGCCCGGCGAGGTCGTCGGGGGCCTCTAGGGCCTCTTTTAGGTGGGCCTCGGCCCGGCGTAAAGCCTCCACGTGGCGCTCGTTGCTGACCCAGACCTCGCCCTGGGGGGCCTGGCCCAACAGGCGGGCGTGAATGGCCTGGCGCAGCTCGTCTAGGCCCTGGCCGGTTTGGCTCGAGACCCGAAGGAAAGCCGGGTCGTGCCAGGCAGGGGGAAGGTCGGCCTTGGTGGCCACCTGTATGGTGCGTTCCCAGGGTAGGTTGGGCGGGGTGGGCCGGGGCTGGCTTTGGTCGGCTAGGTAGAGCACTAGGTCGGCTTCCTGGGCAATTCGCAAAGCGTGCTCCACCCCGCTTCTTTCTACGATGTCGTCGGTGGGGCGTATTCCCGCGGTGTCAATGGCCACTATGGGCACCCCGGCCAGCTCGAGGGGGGCTTCTAGGTAGTCGCGGGTGGTGCCGGGTATAGGGGTTACGATGGCCCTTTGGTAGCCCAATAGGGCGTTGAGCAGGCTGGACTTGCCCGCATTGGGAGCCCCCACTAAGGCGATGCGCGCGCCTTTCTGGGCAATCCGCCCGGCGCTAGCAGTGGCTAGTAAGCGCCGGATTTCCTCCAGCACAGGCCCTAAGGTTTCCTGTACCCGGGCTGGCTCTACGCCTTCTTCGGGGTAGTCGAGCCAGGCTTGAATGTGGGCTAGTAGGTCGAAAAGTCGCTCAGAAAGCTGCTCAATTTTGCGCGATAGCTCCGCACTGAGCCCGCGCAAGGCTTGCCGCCGGGCTGCGTCTGACTCGGCTTCTACCAGACTTAGCACCGCTTCGGCCTGGGCTAGATCCATCTTTCCATTTAGATAGGCCCTAAGGGTGAACTCGCCTGGTTGGGCCAGCCGGGCGCCCTGCTCGAGCAACATCTGAACTACGCGGCGCAGCACAGCGGGTGAGCCATGGGTGTGCACCTCGGCACTATCCTGCCCGGTGTAGGAGTGGGGCTTTCGGAAAACCAGCAACAACGCTTCGTCGAGAATTTCCCCGCTGGCCGGATCGCGGACTTTACCAAAGGTAAACCGACCCCCTCCAAGCTTGTGGGGGTTTTTCCCCACCCAAAGCCTCGAGACCAGCTCTAAACTGCCCATACCCGAGACCCGCACAATGCCCACTGCCCCTCTGCCGGGTGGGGTGGCAATGGCCACGATGACGTCGTTTAGTGAAGGTAGTCCCACAAAAACCCAGTCTAACGGGGCTGGTTACTCTCCATTGCGCCAACCTCGACAATTTCTGATAATCTATCCTCAACGCGCGAACCCCAAGCAAGCAGCCAAACCCAGGGGGGTTCGCGCAAGCCGAGAAATCGGCTTGGGGACATTGAAAACCTGGTTTTTGCTC
>NZ_AUHY01000071.1 GCF_000423425.1 Meiothermus rufus DSM 22234
AGGCAGGCGCCTAGGGTAAGGCTCATGACTGGGGCTAAGTCGTAACAAGGTAGCTGTACCGGAAGGTGCGGCTGGATCACCTCCTTTCTAAGGAGCACTCAACCTCTCCCCTATGCGGGATGGGTTCACAGAAGCTCGGCTGATCTTTCTTTTGTCAAGTTTAAAAAAGCGCCCCAAAGGGCGCTTTTTTGTTTTGGTATACTACAAGCGTGACTAAGACTTTACAAAAAATAGCCGACCAGATCGCGTCTTTTGAAGATCCGCCTAGCAAAGCGGGTCGTCCGACCGGTTCTGCCGCAGGCGGGTCTTCTTTTGAGGGCTTGGTAGCTGATGGCATCAACCAGGTAACCCATGTTTTTCTAAGCTTGCCGGGTGTTTCAGCCCATGGTGTTTTGGCAGCTGGTTTGTCACCGCGCAGGCTAGAAAGCGACGATGGGCTAGTCGCACTGGTCAAAGGGCAGCGAAAGATAGTATTTAGACTGCCTGGTTTGGCTTTAGGAAAAACAAATACCGCACCGGTGGCAATACAAGAACGGTGGCTCAAACGCACATACGAAGTCCAGGAATGGTATGACCCTAAGATGAATGAGCTTGCAAACAGGGGATGGATCCCTACAAACGGGGATAAGGTGATCTATTCCGGAAACAACTACCCGAATATTCACAAAGGATTGTCTATAGAGTTTGATGGGACCGTCCTCTTCATCGAGGATGACGTGCTGCGACTCAAAGTCCTGCTCGAGTGCAAGTCGGCAAAGTCATCGAACAAAGTTCGAATTGACGGTAACGCCCACGAGCGGTTTGCCTATCAGAACCTTGAATATCTTGAGCTGGCCGCTTTATACCCAAGAACTCAGCTTCTGCTATTGACCAACGATGCCTTTGTTCGCTATCGAAACAAGTACCATACGGGTTTCGGGGTTCATGGAATTCGCCTTGCCAATGCGTTTGCTTGGTATGACTTCGATATGGTTAGCACCTCTTCGCAGTACCTAAGGCTATTTGAGCGTTGGCAGGCCTGGCTGGAGGGTCAATGATTAAGTACATTGGTTCGAAACGTGCTTTATTACCCTGGATCGTTGAAACCATCGAGACCATACGCCGACTGGAAAAGGCCCAGAGCGTGGTGGATTTATTTTCGGGGAGTGCCCGGGTGGGTCATGCGCTGAAGGCCAGAGGTTTCCAGGTCACTGCCAACGATGTCAACACCTATGCTTTCGTACTGGCGCAAGCCCTGGTGGAAGCCGATGCCCGTGTGTATCCGCAGGGCCGCATCGCCAGAATTCTTCACGAGCTGATGCAAGTCGCCCCTGCGCCTGGCTGGTTTACCCGGGTTTACTGCGAGGAAGCGCGGTATTTTCAGCCCAACAATGGGGCCCGGATAGAGGCTATTCGTGAAGCCATCGAAGCGCATGCCGACGACCCCTTACTCAAAGCCATACTGCTAACCAGCCTGATACTGGCCGCCGATAAAGTGGATTCGACCACGGGCGTACAGATGGCCTACCTCAAGCGCTGGGCGCCCCGCGCCTACAACCCTCTGCGCCTCGAGTACCCTCCGCTGCTAGCCGGAAGAGGCCAGGCTTTTCTGGGCGATGCGCTGGAAATGGCGGGAAAGCTCGAGGCCGATATCTTTTATCTGGATCCCCCCTACAACCAGCACTCTTATCTGGGCAACTACCACGTGTGGGAAACGCTGGTGCGCTGGGATCATCCCCAAACTTACGGTGTGGCGCAAAAGAGGATGGACGTGCAGGAACGCAAAAGTCCCTTCAACTCGAAGCGCGAGGCTAAAGATGCCATGATCGCCGTTTTATCGCAGATCAAGGCCCATCACGTGGTGGTTTCCTTCAATGACGAAGGTTTTTTCAGCGCCGAAGAGATAGAGTGGATGCTGAAAGAATGGGGTTACGTGGTACGCCTAACCCGTCCGCACCAGCGGTATGTGGGCGCAAGGATCGGAATTTATAACCCTCAGGGAGAAAAGGTGGGGCGAATTTCCCATACAGAAAATCACGAGTTTCTGTTCGTGGCCACCCACAGCCAAAAAGTGCATAGGGCCTTCCTGGAACAGCCTGAAGTCCTGGCCATCTCACAGCCCACGCTACTCTAGGCTGCTGGCACGAAACTGGCCGGCTATGCGTGCCGGTTGTCACGGTCTAATGTGCTTTTGTACACGACAAGAGCCCCAAATCCGTGTACACTGTGCTTAGGTACCCATTACGGGGTCATTGGGAAGTAGCCGTTGTATGCGTTATTCAATCAGTTCGCGCCGCCGCAGACCAAAGCGCGGCATTGCTGGGGGCAATGGGCCCCAAGCACAGCCGCAATCCCGCCGCCGGGTGACCTCGGCGGGAGGGGTGGTGCTGCGCGAGAGGCCGGGAGGGCGGGGCCTCGAGGTTCTCCTAATCGCCATAAAAGGAGGGCGGGTTTGGAGCCTGCCCAAAGGTAAGGTGGAGCCAGGGGAGCGGTACACCCAGACGGCTGTGCGCGAGGTGCGAGAAGAGACCGGCATTGAAGCCCGGGTGCTGGCCCCCCTGGGCAGTATTCGCTACCACTTCACCGTTCGGGACGACGGGGTGCAGACCACCGTAACCAAAGAGGTTCACTACTTCCTGATGCGCTATGTGGCAGGCACGCCCCGACCACAAAAGGAAGAGGTGGATGGGGTGGACTGGCTGCCGTTGCCGGAGGCTTTGCGCCGACTTTCCCATAAGAGCGAGCGGGATACGCTGCTAAGGGCGTTAGCTTACTGGGAAGCAAGAACCTCCCCAGCCCCGGCCTAGGGACGCTGCCCTTTGATTCGCGAGACTTCATTTTCTTTTTTTGAAGATGCTGCCGAATGGGGCAGTGATGAGTAGAACCAGCACCAAAAGCACCAAAGCAACTAAAGCAGCCGAAATCCACTCGACGGTGGTTACGCTAGAGAGCATAATGCCTTATATACATTGTTCTACGCTTCGAGAGCAATAGGGGCGGGGTTGGCTTCAGCCCAGCAGAGCCTCCACAAACTCACCTGCATCGAAGGGCTGCAAGTCCTCGGCCCGCTCGCCTACCCCGATGAACTTGATGGGCACCCCCAGGGTACGCACGATGGGCACCAGCACGCCCCCCTTGGCGGTGCCGTCCAGTTTGGTCACGATGACCCCGGAGAGACCCACGGTCTGGTGAAATTTCTTGGCCTGCTCTAGCCCGTTCTGGCCGGTCACAGCGTCCAGCACCAGCCAGACCTCGCCCGGCTCGCCGGGGTCGGCCTTGGCGATGGAGCGCTTGACCTTGGCCAGTTCCTCCATCAGGTTGTGCTTGGTGTGTAGGCGGCCTGCAGTGTCCACCAGCAGCAAATCCACGCCCCGGGCCTTGCGCGCCGAGGCCGCGTCGAAGGCCAAGGCCGCGGGGTCGGAGCCCTCTGGCCCCTGGATGACTGGGATACCCAGCCGCTCCCCCCACAGCCCGAGCTGGGCCCCACCCGCGGCCCGGAAGGTATCGCCAGCGCAGAACATCACGCTTTTGCCCTTGCGCTGGTAGTACTGCCCTAGCTTGGCGATGGTGGTGGTCTTGCCCACTCCGTTGACCCCCACCATCAGCACGACCCTGCCCTGCGGTTCGATGGTGGCTTTTTGGGCATTGGGGTTGAAGCCGGCTTTGCGAATCTTGGCCCGGAAGCTATCGGGCTCGAGCTGCACCACCAGGGCCTGCTTGAGGGCCTCGCGCAGGTCTTTTTTGCCGGACTGGCGCACTTCTTCCAGGATTTCCTGGGTGGCCTCGACGCCCACATCGGCGGCGATCAGGGCGAACTCGAGCTCCTCCAGCACCTCCTCCGGGTTCTGGCCCCAGGGAATGGCTTTGCTAATCTGATCACGGGTTTTGCTGAGGCCTTCTTTAAGGCGCTGCAACCAACTCATACCACCCCAGTTTACCCGCAGTGCCAGAACGCTATCCTGGGGTTCTGCTATCATGTCGGGGTTGTATGGTTGTGCCGCCTACCCCTGAAAACCTCGAGCGCGCTGCACAAGTCCTCCGTAGCGGCGGGCTGGTCGCCTTTCCCACCGAGACCGTGTATGGCCTGGGGGCCAATGCCCTAGAGGCTACGGCTGTGGCCAAAATCTTCGAGGCCAAAGAGCGTCCTAGCTTCGACCCGCTCATCGTTCACGTAGCCGACCAGGAGATGTTGCGAGTAGTGGTGCGGGAGATTCCGCCCTTAGCCGAGCGGCTCATCGAGCGCTTCTGGCCTGGCCCCCTCACCTTGGTGTTGCCCAAATCGGCAGAGGTGCCGGGCCTTGTGACCGCGGGGCTGCCCACGGTAGCGGTGCGCATGCCAGCCCACCCGGTAGCCCTGGAACTGATCCGGCGGGCGGGCCTGCCGGTGGCTGCCCCCAGCGCCAACCCCTTTGGCTACCTGAGCCCCACCCGGGCCGAGCATGTCGAGCGGATGCTGGGGCATCGGGTTGACCTGATTCTGGATGGGGGAAGGACGGCCTTTGGGGTGGAGTCGACCATTGTTTTGCTGGCCGAAAGGCCGGTTTTGTTGCGCTATGGGGCGGTCACGGTGGAAGAGCTAAAGGATGTCCTAGGCACGTTGGAATTGCAGATAGGGGAAAGCGAGAAGCCCTTAGTTCCAGGGCAGTTGCCCCAGCACTACGCTCCGCGCACCCCCATTCGCATGGCCCCTGCCGAGAGCATACCCCTCGAGGTTCGCCGGAGGGTGGGTTACCTGGCTTTCCAGGAGGTGCCCAAGGGCTTCAAGGTGGTGAAGGTGCTTTCGCCCACGGGCGATCTGCGAGAAGCCGCAGCCCATCTCTTTGAGGCCTTACACCAGCTCGACCGGCTGGGCCTCGAGGCCATCTATGCCGAGCCGGTGCCGGAGATGGGCTTGGGCCGGGCCATTATGGATCGTCTACGGCGCGCCGCGAGCAACCCCTAGTGAAGTGTGCGCGGCCTGCTATGGGGTAGGCGCAGAGCAAAGGCCGGTATCTCTACCCGGAACTGCTCACCCTGCAGGTTTTGGAAGGTGTAGTAGCCGTGCATGGCACCAGGCGGATGGGCCAGCGGGCAGAAGCTGTTGTAGCGGTAGCGTTGCCCCGGCTTTAGGATGGGCTTCTCGCCCACCACGCCCTCGCCCTCCACATGTCCTGCCAGCCCATATGCATCGTATATAAACCACTCCCGCCGCAGGAGTTGCACGGTCTTGGGGCCCCGGTTTTCCAGGGTGATGAAGTAGAGGAAGAGGTGCTGTCCTGGCCGGGAGTGCTCTGCAGCATAGACCACCTCGACCTCGAGGTGGATGGTGTCGCAGATGGGTAGGGGAAGTTCCGGCACGCCTTAAGCATACCCCGCTTTACAGCGGGTCGTCCTGGAAGAGCACCGTTTTGAGGTAGAGCGTTTCGGGAATGTGGAGGCTCCAGGGGTGATCCGGGGGGTTGTGGTACACCGCGTGCACCCGCAGGCGGCGGCCCTCATCGGCAGCGGCCCGGCGGGTGACCTCGAGCAGCGCCTCTACCCCCAGGTAGTAGGCACAGCTCGAGAGCCACAACCAGCCCTGGCGCGCCAGCAGCCTAAGGGCAGGCCGCAGCAAGTCCACCAGCAGCCGCTTGACCCGGGGCAGCTCCTCGGGCCTTTTGACTAGGGTAGGGGGGTCAAGCAGCACCTGCTGGAAGGGAGGGGTGTGGCTCTTGGCCAGGCTTTCCAGCACTTCTACCGCATCACCCTGGCGGATATCCACCCGCAAGCCAAACCTATAGGCGGTTCGGTCCAGCACACCCAGGGCCTCCAGGTCTTTGTCTACCGCCAGGACATAGGCCCCTTTGCGGGCAGCCCGCAGGGCGAAAGCCCCTACGTAGCTGTACACGTCCAGCACCCGCTCGCCGGGCTGTACCATGGCCTCGAAGCGCCGCCGGTTTTCCCGCTGGTCGAGGTAGTAGCCGGTTTTCTGGGCTAGCGCCAGGGGAATGTGAAAGACCAAGCCGTCTTCGTCTACCTCCAGGAGCGAAGGCACCTGGCCATACAGCGGCCCTACCCGTTCCACGAGGCCTTCCTGCCTACGGCTTTCCACATCGGAGCGCTCGTAGATGCCCACCGGCTGGGCTATCGCCACCAGGGCGGGCAGCCAGTATTCCCGTAAGGCTTCCATGGCCTGGTTGCGCACTTGAACCACCAGCACTTCGCCGAAGCGATCGACCACCAGCCCCGGCAGCCCATCGGCCTCGGCGTGTACCAGCCTATAAAAGCTCCCTAAGCCAGCCCGTCGCGCTTGGGCTCGAGCGAAGCGCTGTAGAAAAAAAGCTTTATCGAGCGCTCCCTCATCGAAACGGTAAACCCGCACGGCGGCCCGGCTGGCAGGGTGGTAGTAGCCCACACCCAAAAACTGGTTTTCGCTGGAGTAGACCTGCACCACCCCGGCCTCTTGGGGGGATGCAGCCAGCTCATCGGCGAAGAGCACAGGGTAGAAGTTGCGTATTTTTTTGTCCTTGCCTGGTTTGGCTACTACCCGTTGCACCCCACGAGCATACCGCCTCTTTCGCAGATTTTCCCCACCCGAAATAAAAAAGCCCCCCAAGGGGGGCTTGGTGGGCCGTGCAGGACTTGAACCCGCGACCTGGCGATTATGAGTCGCTTGCTCTCACCAACTGAGCTAACGGCCCCCACCTAACCAACGCTAGTTTAGCGGGTTTGCCCGGTTTGCTCAACGCGGGGGAGGAGGGTGTTTGTCCTGGCCGGTGAGCTGATCCTCGAGCTCGCCAATGTAGGCCGCTAGGGTGTTGCCGGCCTTTTCGATATCCTCGCGCAGCTCGTGTTCGGCCTGATCAATGCGCTCGAGCAGGGCTTGCAGTTTGGCCTCGAGGCCGGCAGAGCTATGGGCCTTGAGGGCGGCCAGCTCCCCCTCGAGCCACTTTTTTAGCTCGGAGAACCGGCTGGCCTCGGCCTCGTCGGCTAGCTTACGGGCCGAGAGCAGCTCGCGGGCATAGCGCTTGACCTCGAGCAGCGCTGCGGTCTCGAGGCCCACCGTGTACAGGAAGTAGATCACCACCAGCGCGGCCATGAGGATAAGCAGCGTCATGCCGAAGGGAACCGTGACCTCGGTGAAGAAGAGGGATAGCGTTTTTTGTTCGCTAAAGACCGCCCAGTTGCGCCAGGCCAGAAGCGACATCGCCCCTATCAGAACCAACAAAAAAACATTTCGCCCTCGCATGGTTGGCCCTGGCGCTGATTATACAGCCTGGCCAGGGGTTTTTAGCGGGCTTTGCCAAAGGCAAAAACCAGCTCGTCGCCTTTGCGCACCACGAATAGAAGGGCGGCTTTACCCCCAGGGTCTTTGAGGTCGTAGCGGGTGCGCGTTTCGCCTGCGACCTGGGTTTCCTGCTGATTTTCCACGAAGTAGCCCGCGACCGCAAATCCGGTCAGAATCTGCTGCACAAAGCCGGGTTGCAGGCGAGCAGCCAGCCCTCGGGCGGCGTAGACCTCCAGGTTGAAGCGGCTGGCGTCGGGAATGCGGGCTAAGATGGCCTCGCTGCCCCGCCCAGCCCGAAAAGAGCCGGAGGGGAAGCGCACACTGGGGTCAAGGGTGGAGGCAGTGGCAGCAACGGTGGTTACCTCAACCAGGGTTTGGGCGAAGGCCATAGGGGCTAGCAGGAACACAAAAGCCAGGAAGAAAGCTTTCATACCTCGAGGTTAGCCCCAGGTGGGCCGGGTGGCGGGTTATTTGACCTGGGCCCCGTGACTGGGCTTACCCGCTAACTGCCTCAGTATCCTTCGATGGCAGCGGTGGAAGCCCCAGGCGTGACCAGCGCTCCTCAACCCGCTGTACCACCTCGGAGGCCATAACGATTTTGGGAGGCCAGCGGCGGGTAAAGCCCTCCTCGGCCAGCTTGCGGGTGCCGTCCAGCACCAGTACCGGCCCGGCTACCCCTGGCCCCACCCAGGCGTCGCGTTCGGGGTCGATGTTGTTGAGTACGGCCCACATCACCTCATTGAAGTCCAGGTGGATGTCGCTATCGGTCAGGAGCAAAAGCCGGATGCCCTCGCTCTGGGGGGTGGCCAGCAGCCGATCGGCCACCTCGCGGGCCTGGTGGGGACGGGTTTTTTCTAAGGTGACCATCCAGATGCCGGGAATCTGCCGCTGGGCTACCCCGGGCAGGCTGGGTAGGTGGGGGTGGGCCTTGGGGGTAAAAGCCACAGGGCCCCCCTCCTCCGCCAGCTTACGGGTGCCGTCGATGATCAGCTTTCCGCCGTAGCCCATGGCCCGGGAGGAGTGGTCGAGCACGTCGATAGGCCCGCGCGAGACCAGGGTGTCGCGTCCGGGCACGGCGTGGCAGAGGGCAGCTTGCAAGGCCTGGGGTCCTTTTAGGGGGGCCCCGGCGTCCAGCACCACAATCACCTTAGCGAACATCATCTGGCCCAGGCCAAACAGGCCGTTGGCCACCTTGTAGGCCTGGCCGGGGTAACTTTTTTCGATGCTCACGTTGACCCAGTTGTGGGCTACCCCAGCAGGGGGCATGTGGTAGTCCTGGATTTCCGGCAGGATGAGTTGGGCTGCGGGCAGGAAAAGCCGCTCGGAGGCCTCGATCAGGTAGGCGTCCTCCATGGGAGGGCGGCCCACGATGGTGGCGGGGTAGATGGCGTTTTTGCGGTGGGTGATGGCGGTGAGGTGGAAGCGGGGGTAGGGTTCTTCCAGGGTGTAAAAGCCGGTGTGATCGCCAAAGGGGCCCTCCACCACCAGGTCTTCGGCCGGGTCGACATAGCCCTCGAGCACAAACTCGGCCTCGGCAGGCACGGGTAAATCGACGGTGATACCCCGGGTTAGCTCCACCGGGCGGCCCCGCAGGAAGCCGGCCAGGTTGAACTCGTTGACCCCTGGAATGGGCGGTACCGGGGCGGTGGCGGCGTAGGTAAGAATGGGGTCCCCGCCTAGGGCTACGGCCACCTCGAGGCGCTTACCCAGTTTTTTGGCCTTGTCGTAGTGCCGGCGCCCCACCTTGTGCAGTTGCCAGTGCATGGCGGTGCTGCGCTTGTCCAGAACCTGCATGCGGTACATGCCAAGGTTGAGTTCGCCGGTCTCGGGGTCTTTGGTGATGACCAGGGGCAGGGTGATGTAGGGGCCCCCATCCAAAGGCCAGCACTTGAGGATGGGTATTTTGAAGAGGTCGATGGCCTCTCCCTTCCAGACCACCTCCTGTACCGGGCCGCCGCGTACCCTTTTGGGAAAGAAGCCCTTTAACTCACGCAGCTTGGGTAACATTGCGAACGCCGCCTTGAGGCCACCCTTGCCGGGGTTGAGCTTCATCAGGTTGGCGACCCTTTGGGCCAAGTCATCGAGGCTTTTTACCCCCATGGCCAAGGCAGTGCGTTCTGCGCTGCCAAACCCGCCAATAAAGACAGGAAAATCGCGGTTTTGCACTTTTTCGAAGAGCAGGGCGGGTCCCCCGGCCTTGACCATGCGGTCGGCAATCTCGGTGATTTCCAGTTCGCAGGAGACCGGTTCGCGCACCCGCACCAGCTCGCCCCGGCCCTCGAGGGCCTGAATGAACGCCTGTAGGTTCCTAAACATCCTTCCCAGGATAGCCCATGCCCCGAGAGGGAATGTGGAGGCAGCCGGAAATGTCCTACGCCAGCACCAGGTGTTCCAGCCGGAAGCGCTGGGGGGTTCCGTAGACCAGCACCGCCTCGAGGCGCAAAGGTAGGTCGTCCCGGCCCAGAAGGTAGAGTGCGGAGCGGTAGATGCGCTGGTATTTGGTGGGGGTTAGGGCCTCGAGGGGGCTGCCAAAACGCTCATTTCGGCGCTGTTTGACCTCCACCGCCACGTAGGTGGGGCCGTCCTGCATCCAGAGGTCGATCTCGCCGAAGGGGGTGCGCCGATTTCGTTCCAGCAACACATACCCCCGTTCCAGCAGGTAGCGGCAGGCTTGCGCCTCGGCCCAGGCCCCTTTCATAGAGGGGTTTCCACTACGGTTTGGCCATTGACCAGGATGCGCAGAATGGCGCTGCCCCGCACCACGACCTCCTGGTTGAAGCTCCAGGGTTGCTGCACCGGCCCCTCAAACACGGTGTTGACCAGTACTTCGTCCTGTACGGTAATGACCACCACCGCATTGGGAATGTTTTCCGGCAGGGTATAGCTCACGTTGACCCGGCGTTCCTGGGGCCCGGCGGGGGTGGGTTGGGCCAGGCCAGGCTCGGCGGGGGGGGCAGGCTGGGGCTCCGGCGCTGGAGGAGCCAGGCGGGGAGGCTGGAAAGGAGAGGCCTTGGGTAGGTTGGCTACCGGCTGGGCAGCGACCAGCAGGCGCACTACCGTTTCCCGGGGCAATACCACTCCGGGGCCGGGTTCCTGGCCTATCACCGTGCCCTCGGGAGCACCGGAGGCCACCCGCACGACCTGGGCCTGAAGTTCGGCCACACTGAGGATATAGAGGGCCTCCTCCTGGCTAAGGCCAGAGAGGTCGGGTAATAGGGTTTCGCGTGCGGGGGGGCGGGCCCCACTCGAGACCAGCAGCCGTACTCCCTCGCCAGGCCCCAGGGGCTGGCCCTCGGGAGGAATACTGGCCAAGACGGTGTCGGCGGTATCGCCCGAGGCGATGCGGGTGATGCTAGCAATGCGGTAGCCAGAGGCCTCGAGGGCCCGGCGGGCGTCCTCTAAAGAGCGACCGCTCAGGCTGGGCACCGTGCCCAGACGGGGTTTGTTCACCACCAGCTCGAGCCGGCGCCCGGGCTTGACCCGGGTGCCAGGGTCGGGGGACTGTTCTAAAATCTGGTCTTTGGGCCGTGAAATATCGTTGCCCTCGGTGAATGTCACATTAAGGCCATAGCTTCGTACCTCCTCGAGGGCTTGGCGGGGGGTTTTCCCGACCAGATCGGGCAACACGTACTCGGGGGGGTTGAGGTAGCGGAAGGTGGCCTGCCAAAGGCCCAGACCACCCAGAGCCAGCATGAGCAAGCCGGGAAGCCAGGAAGCCCAGTGGCTGCGAAAACGAGGCTTGGCTGGAGGGGGTGGGGCTGGCATCTCGGTTTGGGGGTGGGAGGGAGGGGGGCTTGGGTTGGAGGGAGTGGTCTGGGGGCGCAGGTTGGCGACCAGAAGCTGCCCGTTTTCTTCGCTGATTTCCAGGTCGCTAGCCCCGTAGCCAAAAGGCTCGAGGGCCTCCAGAACCGGCCTGAGTCGCCGGGGCCTGGGGGCTACCCGGGGTAGCTCGGGCCAGAAGACATAGTAGCGCCCCGGGTTGGCCGAGACCACCACCCCCTGGGGCAAAAACCCCTGGGCCTGTAGCCTTCGCAGAGCGTTTTTATAGCGGTGGAAGGCTGCACGGGCCTCGGGGGTATGTACCTCAAACCAGTAGAGTAGGCCCTTTACCCCTTCGGGCGACTGCACTAGATAGGGCTGCAGGAAGCTCTGGGGCGGCTCTTCTTGCAAAATGGTGAATTTTTCGTCTAAAAGCGACACCACCAGCGATTATACCGGCCCGCGTATAGGCTATGCGCTGCGGGTGGGGTATCTTAGGGCCATGCGCCGCGACCTGATGGAGATCTGGAAGCTGCTTTGGGTGCGCATCGCGGTTTATGCAGTACTGGCCCTCCTCGTTGTGCAGCTTTTGGGGCTGGTGTTTGGCGGGGCCCGGGCGGCTTTGGTAACGCTGCTGCTGGCTTTTGTATTTGCCTATATCTTCTCGCCCATCGTGCGGGCCCTCGAGCGCTGGGTGCCCCGTTTTGTGGGGGTGACGCTGGTGTATTTGGGCCTGATTCTGTTGCTGGGGCTGGCCTCCTTTCTGATTGCCGATATGGTGGCGGTGCTGGGGCGCTACACCACCGAGCTGCCCCGGCTGCTGGCCCCTTTGCTGGCCTGGGTCGAGAACCTGCCCTCGCGCATCGGCCAGATCGAGGTGCCCCCGGCCCTCGAGAGGGCCCTGGCGCAGGCCGCCCAGAACCTGCAGACCCTGTTGCAGGGCTTTTTCCAAACCCTGCTGGACGGCCTGCGGGCCCTCTTGGCCCAGGGGGGCAGCCTGGTGGGCTTTCTGGCCGCGCTCCTGGGGGGGGCCTTGCAGTTTTTTGCCGCCCTGATCATCTCCATCTACCTGCTCTACGACCTGCCCAAGATTAGCCAGAGCCTGTTCCAGGCCATCCCCCAGCCCTACCAGCCCCTGGCGGCCGACATCTTCGCCAAGCTCGACCGGGCGGTGGGGGGCTACCTGCGGGGCCAGCTCCAGGTGGCCTTCTGGGTGGGCCTTCTGGTGGGGGTGGGCCTTTGGATTTTCGGGGTGCCGCTGGCCGGCTCGCTGGGGCTTCTGGCCGGGGTATTTAACCTGATTCCCTATGCCGGGGTGATTATCTCCACGGTACCAGCGGTGCTGCTGGCCCTTACGGTGGGCTGGCCCCAGGTGCTGGCGGTGCTGGGGGTGGTGGTGGTGGCCAACCAGCTCGAGGCCCACTTCCTGGGGCCGCGCATCCTGGGCCAGAGCACCAGCCTGCACCCGGTGAGCGTGATTGGGGCTATTCTGGTGGGCTCGAGCCTCTATGGCCTGGCCGGGGCGTTGCTGGCGGTGCCCCTGACGGCCTTTTTCAAGGTGATCTACACCGAGTTCTACCTCAACAGCCGCTTCTACCGCGAGGGGTAAAATCCAGCACAGGCAGGCGGGCTCGAGCCTTTGCCGCTTGGTGGCAGAGGCTGCCAGTATGGTTTTGTGCGATTACCCGAGCGGATAACCTTCAGCCCGCTGGTGATGGGGGGGCGTCCTTGCATCCGAGGAACGCGCATCACGGTGGGAACCATTCTAAACCAGCTCCGCTTTCAACCTCCAGCTGATGTAATCGGTCAACACATGTGAGACTGGGGAACCGACTCCTCCTGCATCTTAGCTAAATACTCCAAGGGAGCAAGACCCTGTAATCGGTCAACACATGTGAGACTGGGGAACCGACTCCTCCTGCATCTTAGCTAAATACTCCAAGGGAGCAAGACCCCCCAGGGCCATGTGAGGCCTTCGGCGGTTGTAGTGGTCCAGGGAGGCATCCAGCTCTGCCTGTAGCTCGCTGAGCCGGGGGGGCAGAGGCCGGGGATAGAGCTCCTCCCTAAAGGTCCGTTGCACCCGCTCCACGTGACCATTGAGTTTAGGACTCCTCGGCGGCAGCACAAACAAGGCAATCCCCAGAGCACAGCAGGCCTCCTCAAACTCGGCCATGAACTCGCTGCCCCCATCCACCTGGAT
>NZ_AUHY01000072.1 GCF_000423425.1 Meiothermus rufus DSM 22234
CGCCCCACCACCGACTCTACCAGCCCGTCACTTTGCAGCTCGCGGTAGGCGTTGTGAACGGTGAGCCGGGTGGTGCCGACCTCGCGGGCCAAAGCCCGCACCGTAGGAAGACGGGTACCCGGGGGCAGCTCCCCCCTGGCGATGCGGGCACGGAACTCCTCGGCAATGTGCCGATACAAAGCCGTTCGACCATCCCGCCGCAGCTTAACCCGCACGCCCACAGTGGCCTCCTTGAATGGAGGCATTATATGCACCGCACGGAAGGCCGTGGAAGGTACAAGTGGCCGGATTGTGCTAGGACAATCTCTTAGAACACCCAGGCAAAGCCCTTCATGTGGTATAAACCTGGCTCGGTAAGATGGGCCTGGCCTAGAGTGGGATATGCTAGGGCCTAAAGCAGGGGACTTTTACGATGCGCAAACTTTGGGATTATCTCTTCAGAGAATGGTTTCGCCAGGTAGGCGAGGCCCTTTTGCTGGCTTTCCTGGTGACCACTTTTGTCTTTACCACTGTGGGGGTGGTGGGTAGCTCCATGAACCCCACCCTGCTCAACGGTGAGCGGGTTTTCGTACCCAAGTACGAGACCTGGCTGGTACGCTTTGGTCTGATGCAATGGGCCAGGGGCGAGGTGGCCATCGTCAAGCCGCCCGAAGGCACCCCTAACGCCGTAGCCCAGTTTCCCATTCTGGGTTTTCAGTTCCGGGCTTTCTTTATCAAGCGCATCATTGGGCTGCCAGGAGACGAGATCAGCCTGCGCGAAGGGGTGGTCTACATCAACGGCCAGCCCCTCAACGAGGTACACATCACCGCCTCGCTGATGCCTTACCCAGACAGCTACCCGGTGGTCTGCTACCAAAACGGACGGCTTTTGGCCCTAATCACCCAGCAACAAGTTCGCTTTGCCCCCGAAAACCTGCCTGAATTTCTCCGGCCCACCCTGGAGATGCTAACCCCACCCAGCTCGGCTGACTTGGAAAAAAGCTACAGCGGCGAACACTGCTTCACCGGCTCTCTCAAGCTCAAGCCCGGCTACTACTTTGTAATGGGGGACAACCGCACCTTTGGCGGTTCAGAAGACTCGCGCACCTTTGGGCCGGTGCCAACAGAAGCCATCGCGGGGCGGGCCAACGCCGTCTGGTGGCCCTTGAATCGCATACGTGCGCTACCGATTCCCGAGGGTTTCAAGGGCCTCTAGCCTGGCCTGCCTCTCATTCCTGGTTCACCCTGAAGCGCTACATTCCGGTGGAATGGGAATGCACGGCACCACCATTGTGGCAGTACGTCGAGACGGTGTCACCGCAATCGCAGGCGATGGGCAAGTGACCCTAGGGCAGACCGTAATGAAGACCGGGGCCGTAAAGGTACGGCGCCTCGAGGTGGGCGGTGGCGTCTTGGTGGGCTTTGCCGGGGCTGTGGCTGATGCCCTGACCTTGCTGGAAAAGTTCGAGGGGGCCCTTACCCATACCAAGGGCAACCTTTCCCGCGCGGCCATTGAAACCGCAAAACTCTGGCGCACCGACCGGGTGTTACGCAACCTCGAGGCCATGCTGGTGCTAGCGAACCGCGATACCCTCCTTCTGCTCTCCGGCAGCGGTGAGGTTCTCACCCCTGATGAGCCGGTCATTGCGGTAGGCTCGGGCGGCCCTTATGCCCTGGCCGCAGCCAAGGCCCTGCTGCGCTTTTCCAACCTTTCGGCTCCACAGATTGCCGAGCAAGCCATCCGTCTGGCTGGCGAGATCGACCTCTACACCAGCGGCCAACCCACCCAGGTCTTGAGCCTTGGGGGTAGCGAATGAACCTAACCCCAGCGGAAATCGTACGCGAGTTGGACAAGCACATCGTGGGCCAGGCCGCCGCCAAGCGAGCCGTGGCGGTGGCCTTGCGCAACCGCATGCGGCGCAAAAAACTACCCCCCGAACTAGCCCGCGAGGTCACCCCCAAAAACATCCTGATGATCGGCCCTACCGGGGTGGGCAAGACCGAGATCGCCCGCCGTCTAGCCCGGCTGGCCGGGGCCCCCTTCCTCAAGGTAGAGGCCACCAAGTTTACCGAGGTAGGCTATGTAGGCCGCGATGTGGACTCCATCGTGCGCGACCTGGCTGAGGCTTCTTATCAGCTGGTGCTGCAGGAGATGAAGGCCAAAGTCGAAGGCCGTGCACAGAGCTTAGCCGAAGAAGAAGTAGCCTCTATTCTGCGGGTTACGCCCCTCGAGGTGCGCTCGGGCCGCTACCACGACCACTGGGTGGAAATCGAGGTGGCCGAAGAAGCCCGGTTACCCCTGGTGGGCATGTTTGGTGGCGAACAGATGCAGGGGCTACAAGAGATGCTCAAAGGACTGATGCCTCAGCGCAAGGTGCGCCGCCGACTGCGGGTACGCGAAGCCCTCGAGATACTCAAAAACCAGGAGGCCGAGCGGCTGGTGGACAAGGAGGAAGCCACCCAGGAAGCCCTGCGGCGGGCCCAGGAGGAGGGCATCGTCTTCATTGATGAAATAGACAAGATCGCCCGCGGTAAGGGGGCCGTCGCTGGGCCGGACGTCTCTGGGGAAGGAGTGCAGCGCGACCTCCTACCCATCGTGGAAGGTACGGTGGTCTCGACCCGGCTGGGCCCGGTTTCCACCGACCACGTGCTCTTTATCGCTGCAGGTGCTTTTCACCTTTCCAAGCCTTCCGACCTAATCCCTGAGCTGCAGGGGCGGTTTCCCATCCGGGTAGAGCTGGAACCTTTGGGGCCCCATGAGTTCGAGCGAATCCTGCAAGAACCGGAAAACTCCCTCATCAAGCAGTATCAGGCCCTGCTCGCTGCCGATGAAACCGAGCTTCACTTCACCCCTGAAGCCATTCAGGCGGTGGCCCGGTTCGCTCACCAAGCTAACCAAGAGTTGGAGGATATTGGCGCTAGACGGCTTTCGACCGTGTTGGAGCGTTTGCTAGAGGAGGTTTCTTTCCAGACCAACCTAGGGCGGGTGGAAATTACCAAGGAGTATGTGGAGGCAAGACTGGGCCATGTGCTGGCCTCACCCGATCTCTCCCGCTACATCCTATGAGGGTCAAACCGAACGATGCCCGTTGGGGTTTGGTAAAATGCCCCAGCAAGGCCAGTGCAAGAGCAGGAGGAAGATGATGCGTTTTTGGTTTTTTGCGGTGGCTCTGGTAGCAGGTGGTGTGCTGGCTCAGCAAAACCCTGCCCAACCCCCTTCGCGACCCCAGACCCAGGCCAGCCTATGTGCCCTGCTCTTCGATGCAGGGCGTCCAGAAGCTGCGCTACCTGCCTGTGAGCGGGCCGTGCGGGATGCGCCCAGCGCCGAGAATCTCTATCTTTTGGCTCGAGTGCAGTCTGAGCTGGGCCGCTTCACCGCAGCTATTGAGAATCTGCGGCGCTCCATCACCCTCAACAGCAGCTACATTCAGTCCTATGTGGCCCTAGCCCAGGTCTACATGCGCCAGTACCTCCTTTCGGAGAACCGCGAGGCAGCCAAAGGTCTCTTGGATCAGGCCTTGAGCGCCCTGCGAGAGGCCGAGCGGGTCAACCCCAAATACGCCCCCATCTACGCCACACGCGGGGCGGTGCTGGCCTACCAAAACCGCCTCGACCAGGCCATCGAGTCCATCCAGCGCTCGCTGGTCCTCAAGGACGAACCGGTGGTGCGAGCCCTCCTGGCCGACATCTACATCCGGCAGGGCAAGTGGGAGGAAGCCCTCAAACACTACGACGAAGCGGTGAAGGCCGCCCCTAAAAACGCCAGTCTGCGCATCAAATATGGCAGTCTGCTGTTGCTGCGGGGCAACGTGGATCAGGCCATCGAACAACTCGACCAGGCCGTGGTGCTAAGCCCCGGCAACGCTGAAGCCTGGCTGCGCCGTGGCGATGCCTACTATGAAAAGAAAGAGTGGCAGCAAGCCGGCGTCTCTTATCAGCAGACTATCGCCCTTTCACCGGTGCGCTTCCCCGATGCCTACGCTGGGCTGGGCCAGGTCTTCATTGAGATGAAGGACTATCAGAAGGCCCGCTTCAACTTCACCAAGGCGGTGGCTCTGGACGGAAACAACCCCCTCTACCGCTACTGGCTGTGCCGGGCCAACGAGCTTCTGGGCGACAAAGCCGGGGCTCAGACCCAGTGCGAGCAAGCCCTGCGGCTGCGCCCGGATTTCAAGGAAGCCCAGGAAGTCCTAAACCGCTTGAAGTAGCGCCAAGCAGCCGCACTTGCGAAGCAGCCCGACGTCCGGCTTCTACAATCTCCTCCAAGCGAGCAAACTGCTCGAGGCCCACCCCCGGAAGCTCCGGGCGGATGTAGAGGTCGGGGGGATACAGCGAACGGCGGGCTGCGGTGAGGTGGTTTTGCATGATGTCGATGGCCCGGCGCACCTGTCCGATGGTCGAGCGAGGCACGCCTGGCCGCCGCATCTCAGGGGTTACGTCCACGGCCAGGACGTAGTGGGCCTGCATAAACCGGGCTGCATCCACCGGCAGATTGTCGAGCACCCCACCATCCACGTAGGTTCGTCCCTGGTAGACCACCGGGGCTACTAGCCCAGGGTAAGCCACCGAAGCCAGTACCGCCCCTGGCAGGTCACCCTGGGTAAAGTAGGTCAGTTTGCCGGCCTCGAGGTCTACCGCCGTCACCACCAGCCTGCGCTTCAGCTCCTCGAAGTAAGGCGGTAGGTATCTGGCCAGAAAATCGCGCAAACCCCGCTGGGAGATGAGACCAGGCCGAGGCACCAGGTCCAACAAGCGCAGCCAGGGGGTCGAGCGGGCAATTTCGAGAATCTCCGCGGGCCCTTTGCCTGAAGCATACAAAGCCCCAATCACCCCGCCCATGCTGGTGCCAGCCACTACCTGAGCCTCAAAGCCCTGGGCCTCGAGGACTTCCAACACGCCGATATGCGCCAGCCCTCGAGCCCCACCTCCCGAGAGAACCAGACCGCGCACAGCCCGATTCTAACCTGAGCCAGGGTTGAAATAGCCCCCAGCCCCCTGGCAAAGCCAGTATAGTGATGGGTGTGGGGCTGGCTGGAATCACCCTGGAGGGCCGCTACAAGGTCATCCGTCCTATTGCCCGCGGGGCCTTGGCCACCGTGTACCTGGCCTTCGACGTGCATGGTCAGCCCTACGCCTTGAAGGTATTTCCCAAGGGCTATGAAGGACGTGCCGACCGCGAGTGGAGGGTGGGGCAGCAGCTCTCCCACCCCCACATCAACCCGGTGCTGGGCCGGCTCAGCGTACCCCACGACGGAAGCGAAAACCCCGCGGTACTGCTGGCCTTCGCCCCTGGGGCCCGGTTTTCCGAGTGGCGCAAGGATCACCCCAGCAAGGTGTTGCAGGTTTTCCAGCAGCTCCTCGAGGCCCTGGCCCACATGCATAGCCACAACCTGGTACACCGCGACGTCAAGCCAGACAACCTGGTTGTAGACGGCACCGGCCAGGCTCGCCTGGTTGACTTCGACCTTTCCGGGCCTACCAGCGAGCGCTTCGCGCAAAGGCTTCGCCTGGGCACCATCGCCTACCTAGCCCCAGAGCAGATTCGGGGGCAGTCGCCCACCCCCGCTTCGGATGTCTACTCTGCGGGGATTCTTCTGTACTGGGCCTTGAGTGGCGAGCTACCCTTTGTAGGTGAACCGGTGGAGGTGATGAAGGCTCACCTAAGGGAGATGCCACCCCCGCTTTTGGCTAACCCCGATACCGGCTTGCAGATAACCCCTGGCCTGCAATACTACCTGAATCGGCTTATTAGCAAGGACCTGGCCCAGCGCTATGCCAACGCCCTCGAGGCTCTCCAAGGCTTCAAGGAGTGCGGTTTAGCCAAGGCGACATAAGGCCGATACCTCAGGTGGTTTACGTATTTAGCAAAACCTCTGCAAATCCACCCCAAAAAAGCAAAAACCCCGCTTAAGAAGCGGGGTATCGATAGCCATAAGCCTATCGCTTAGATAGCTTCACATAAGGAAGGTCGAGGGGGCCGGTATAGTGGGCGTCCGGGCGCAGCAGGCGGTTGTCTACCTTGGCGTACTCCAGAATGTGGGCACACCAGCCGGAAATACGGGCCACCGCAAAGATGGGGGTGAAGAACTCGAGGGGGTAGCCTAGGTCGGAGTACACTACCCCGGAATAGAAGTCCACATTGGGGTAGATGCCTTTGGGGTTGTAAATAGCCCCGGCCTGCCGCTCGATCTCCTTGAGGATGGCATACTCCTTGCTGTGGCCGTGTTTTTTAGCCACCTCCCCAGCGTACTTGTCGAGCACCCCGGCCCGGGGGTCGTAGGACTTGTAAACCCGGTGGCCCATCCCCATAACCCGGCCCTTCCTGGCCTGTAGGTCGGCCAGCCAGGCCGAAACATTCTCGGGCGAACCCACCTCGGCGATCATCTTCATGACCGCCTCGTTGGCTCCCCCGTGCCGGGGCCCCTTGAGCGCACTCACTGCAGCTACAATCGAGCTGTAGATATCGGTCTGGGTGGAGAAGGCCGCAATGGCGGTGAAGGTAGAGGCATTAAAGCCGTGCTCGGCCTGCAGAATCAGCGCCACATCCATCAGCTTGGTCTCCTCTTTGCTGGGCACCTTGCCGGTGGACATATAGAGGAAATTAGCTGCGTGGGACAGGCCCTTACGCGGAGCCAGTATTTTCTGCCCTTCACGGTGGCGTTTGGTAGCCGCTACGATGGTGGCGAACTGAGCGATGAGGGTAAGGGATTTCTCATACAAAGCCTCCGGAGAAACATCGCTCTCGTTCTCATCCACCATGCCCAACTCGCTCACCGCGGTGCGCAACATGGACATAGGGTGGGCATGGCGGGGAAACTGTTTGATCTGCTTGAGCACCGAGGGCGGCAAGGCCCGGCGGGAAGCCAGCTCCGCGCTAAAAGCTTTGAGCTCGGCCTTGTTGGGTAGTCGCCCGTGCAGCAGTAAGTAGGTGACCTCCTCGAAGGTGGCGTACTCGGCTAAGTCCTGGATTTTGTAGCCAGCGTAGTACAGGCGGCCCTGCTCCCCATCGATAAAGCACAGGCTGCTCTCGGTAAAAATGACGTCTTCCAGACCTCGGGCAATGGTTACGGTTGCACTCATACGCTCTCCTATGTTCCGACCTCGGTCGGCTTCAGCCTGTGTATTTTAGCGCCTTTTCTACGAGGAAATACCGCACCCCTCTTCATAATTTTGCAGTGTAGTTACACTGGGGTGCTCGCCACAGACCGGGCAGTCCGGGCGGCGGCGGAAGCGAAGGTTGCGGAACTGGGCCGAAAGCCCATCGTAGAGCAAAAGCCGGCCCGAGAGGGTCTCCCCCAGGCCAAGCAAAACTTTAAGGGCCTCGGCAGCCATCAGGCTGCCCACCACCCCGGGCAGCACGCCAAACACCCCGGCCTCGGCGCAACTGGGCACGCTGCCTGGTGCGGGAGGCGTAGGGTATAAGCAGCGGTAGCAGGGGCCCCCTTGGTAGTGAAAAAGCGAGAGCTGACCTTCGAACTGATGGATGGCCCCATAGACCAGAGGCTTACCCAACAGCACGCAAGCATCGTTGACCAGGTAGCGGGTAGGAAAGTTGTCGCTGCAATCGAGCACCAGGTCGTAGGGCTGTAGGGTCTTTCGGGCGTTGTTCGCCTCGAGCCTGCGGTTGTACACCTCCACCTGCACGTGAGGGTTCAAGCTCTGCAAGCGGGCCTGGGCCACCTCGGCCTTGGGCTGGCCCAGCACGCTAGTATCGTAGAGCACCTGCCGCTGAAGGTTGGATAGCTCCACCCGGTCCATCTCCACCACCCCCAGCCGGCCTACCCCAGCTGCGGCCAGGTAGAGTAGCGCCGGTGCGCCTAGCCCTCCAGCCCCGACCACCAGCACTGCGCTTTGCCTGAGCCGGGCCTGGCCAGCCCCGCCCACCCCCGGCAGGATGATGTGCCGGGCATAACGGTCGAGTTCCTCCTTGGTCCACATACTCAATCTGCTGCTGTAGCCACCACCTCGAGGGGCACCACCTCCCCCTCGGGCAGGCGAAAGGCCCGCACCTCCCCGGTTTGCAAGGCCACAATAACATAGGGCACCCGCCAGAAGGCCAGCCGCCGGTCGGTAGAGCTGGGCCAGGCTACACCAGTAGGGTGGGAGTGGTAGATGGCCAGAAGCTCGAGCCCCATTCTTTCCAAAGCCCGTAGGGCCTCGAGCAAAGCCTGGGGGTGAGCCTCATAGGCCCGCCAAGGCTCCGGGTGAACGTTCACCAAGGGCCAGACCCGCTCCACCCGCCCCTCTCGGCCCGCCCACAGGCCCACCCCTTCGGCAGGCTGCACCCTGTGTAGGTGGGCCAGGGTCTGCTCTAGGCAGGTGCGAGAAACGCGCAGCATGCTTGTGCCTGGACACGCCAGCGCTCGAGGCCCGCTAGTTGAGCTGAACCAGAGCTGCCCGAAGCTGTTCTGGACTCATATAGCCGCGCACCTCACCGACCAGGCGGCCTTTGGCATCGTAGAAAAAGTTGGAGGGGTAACCGTTGACCCGCAGAGCCATGGCCACTGTCCGCAAGGCATCCTGGTAAACCACCGCCTGGGAAAAGCCCCGCGCATCGTGAAATTGCCGCACCAGCGAGGCCGGCTCACCATCGTTCACAAAGGCAAAGTGTATCCCCGGGTGCTGTCGGGCCACCTCCTCGAACTCCGGTAGCTGGCGCTGACAGTAGGTACACCAAGTAGCCCAGACCACCAAAACCGTGGGCTTGCCGCTTTGCAGCCGCACCGGGGTACCGTCTAGCCGCACGAGCTGGACTTGGGGCAGGTCGGCCCCTCGCTCTGGGGGTCTCGACCACAGCGCCAACGCCACCAGACCCAGTACCACCACCCCCACCAAAGCCAGCTGCAGCGCAGGCGGAAGTTTTTTAGGCGTCACTTCCACAAAGCCTAGTTTAGCAAGGAAACGCAGCCCTGAATGTTTGCAACGCGACCATATATACTGCCGCTGTGACGGCTGAACCCACCTCCACCGTGCCCATTCCCCCTTTGGTTCGTCAAAACACCTGGCGGCTTTCCATCACCCAGGCCATCAATGGTGCGGGGATTCAGCTCATACCCACCTTTGGCGCCATACAGGTGGTGATGCTTTTGGGCAACGCTACCTTCGCCGGGCTGGCCACCAGCCTGATGGCCTTGGCCCGGGTGGTCACTGCAAGCTGGGTAGGCCGCCTGAGCGACCAAAAAGGGCGCAAAGCCGGTCTTTTTCTAGGGCTTTGGCTGGGGCTGGTGGGCGCCATGCTGGTGGGAACAGCTACCTTGATGGGCTCGTTTGTGCTGTTCTGCGCAGGGATACTGGTCTTCGGCAGCGGCGTGGGCGCGGTACAACAGATGCGGGTGGCCGCCGCCGATATGTACCCCCCCAGCCGGCGGGGCGAGGGGCTTAGCCTGGTGGCTTTGGGCTCGCTTTTTGGCGCGGTTCTTTCCCCTTTGCTGGTGGCTTTCGCCGAAGCGCTGAGCCAGCTTTGGCACCTCAATGAAATCGCTTTAGCCTGGTTGTTGGTGCCGGGCTTGATTCTGCCGGGCTTCTTGCTGGTCTATGGCATCCGGCCCGACCCCCGGCAGATGGCCCTCGAGCCCCAACGTTACTACCCCACCTGGGCGCTTCAACCTACCGCTATGGCCAGCGGGAGCCTCGAGACCCCTCACCCCCCGGGCCCCCGCCTGGCGGCCATCCTTTCAGCCGTCGTAGCCCAAGGGCAGATGGTCATGATGATGGCCATGACTCCCCTAGCCCTAAAGGCACTAGAGTGCAGTTTGTCGCAGATTTCCTTTTCGGTAGCCTTGCACGTGGTGGGGATGTTTGCCTTCTCCTGGTTTATCGGGCGCATGGCCGACCGGATAGGGCGCAAACCCATCCTGCTGGCGGGGCTGGGGGTGGCCGGGCTGGGCGCCCTTCTGGTGGGTCTAGGCAGCGGATACTGGCCCATTACCATAGGAACCTTCCTGGTAGGGCTGGGCTGGTCAGGGGCTTTTTTGGGGGCCAACACCATGCTGACCGACGTAACCCCCGCGGCACGGCGAGGACGGGCCATCGGCTCGCTGGATCAGTGGGCCAACCTGGCCGGCATGGGCCTACCCATCCTGGGAGGGCTGGTGGTGGAAGCGCTGGGCCTGCGAGCGCTGGGCTTTCTGGGAGCGCTGCTGATGCTGCTGCCCATAGCGAGCCTGACCCGGGTGCAAGAACACCGACCCGGAAGCTATACCGCGCCATGAACCTACCCCAAGCCCTTCTACCCTACACATCTTTTGCAGAGTGGTTGCGCGACCTCGAGGGCTACGCCGGACAGCTCCGCTTCGTGCGGGTGCTCCCGGCCAACCCTCCCAACCCCACGCCCTACCAAGGGGTTTTTTCCGGGGTGCTGGCCGCTTTGGGCCTACAGCCTTACAGCTATCAAGCTGAGGCCCTGGCCCTTCTGGCCCAGGGTGCTCACCTGGTGCTGGCCACTGCCACCGCCTCGGGCAAGAGCCTGGTCTTCCAGGTACCGGTACTAAAGGCCCTTTTGGAAGGTCAGACCGCGCTATTGCTCTACCCCACCAAGGCCCTGGCCCACGATCAGCTAAAGCGGCTGCGGCAGCTCGCCGAAGCCCTGGGGGCTGCCGAGCGCATCTACCCCTACGACGGCGACACCCCTCCTTCCCAGCGCAAGAAGGCGCGGGAAAACGGCCAAGCCCTACTCACCAACCCCGACATGCTGCACTTCGGCCTGCTGCCCTACCACCCCGACTGGGCCTCCTTCCTGGCCCGGTTGCGCTATTTGGTGCTGGACGAGCTACATGCCTACCGAGGGGTCTTTGGCACACATACGGCTCTAATTCTCCAGCGCCTACTTCGCTTGGCTTGGCACTATGGGGCTTGCCCGCAGGTGATCGCAGCCAGCGCCACTATTGCCAACCCCGCCGAGCATGCCCAGGGCCTTACCGGCCTTAGCTTTGCGGCTGTGCACGCAACCCCTTCCCGAGCCGAGCGGGAGTTTGGGCTTTGGGTGCCTAAGGCTCTAGACAAAGCCGGTACCCTCCGGCGCAGCCCCAACCTCGAGGCCGCTCTGCTGGCCCGACATGCGGCTGAACAGGGCCTGCGCACCCTAATCTTCACGAATGCTCGCCGCACCGCCGAATTGGTGGCCCGCTACGCTGCCGACGAGCGGGTACGTCCCTACCGGGCCGGTTACACTGCCGCCGAGCGGCGCAGGCTCGAGCAGGCCCTACAGGAAGGCTCTATCCGCGTGCTGGTCAGCACCAGTGCCCTAGAGCTGGGCCTGGACATCGGCGGGCTGGATGCGGTGATCTTGCTGGGTTACCCTGGCTCAGTTAGCTCCTTTTGGCAGCGGGCTGGGCGGGCCGGGCGGGGGGCCCAGCGCGCTTTGGTGCTTTGGATTCCCCGCGAAGACCCCCTAGACGCCTTCTTCGAACAACACCCCGAGCTTCTGCTAGCCAGCCCCCCAGAGTCAGCCGTTGCCGACCCCGACAACCCTGTGCTTTTTCCCCTGCACGCCCACTGTGCAGCCCGCGAACTCCCCATTGCCCTACCAGACCAGGGCCAGCCCGACCCCTTCTACAAACCCTGGCACGCTATCCAACCCCCGCTGGTGGAAAAATACGGTCGGCTTTACACGCCCAAACGCAATCCACACCGCGAGCTTACCCTGCGTGGGCTAGGTCAGAGCTTCAGCTTGCGCGACAACCAAGGGCGGCTACTGGGCAGCTTAGATGAGCGGCAGGCCTACTGGGAAGCCCATCCCGGGGCGGTCTACTTGCACCAGGGCGAGAGCTACCTGGTGCGCAACCTCGACTTAGAGAAACGAGAGGTGGTTCTTCTGCCCGCCTTAGAAGACTACTACACCCAGCCCAGGGCCGAGACCCATATCGAGGTGCTAGGGGGCGAGGAAATTCAGGCTGGGGTGTGGGTGGGGCCAGTAGTGCTGCGCGAGCAGGTTATAGGCTACGTGAAAAAACGCTTCGTTAGCGAAACTGTGCTGGAAGAGGTAGCGCTTTTGATGCCCGAACTCAGCTTCCAAACCGAGGCGGTCTGGTTCCACCCCTGCGAAGGGGTGGCAGTATGGCCTGGTTCGGAAGAGGGTTCGCTAAGCGAAGCCCAGGTGCCCTCGGCCATCCACGCCCTCGAGCACACCCTCATCGGTCTGCTTCCGCTTTTTGTGCTTGCCGAGCGACAGGACGTAGGCGGGGTTTCGTACGCCTTCTACCCCCGGCTCTTACCCTCGGGTAGTGGCCCCACCATCTTCATCTACGACGGCTACCCCGGTGGCGTGGGGTATGCCCGGGCGGCTGCAAGGCAGTTTCCCCGCTGGATCGCCGCAGCCCTCGAGCTACTGAAAAGCTGCCCCTGCGAGGATGGCTGCCCTCGCTGTATCCTCTCGCCCAAGTGTGGCAATGGCAACCAATTTCTTGATAAAGCTGGCGCCAGATTTCTAGCCGAAGTTCTGAGCCAGCGCTATAGGTCGGGAAAACCAAACTGAGGTTCTTCAATCAAGCTTTCGCCCGCGTGCGACGGCCCGAATCGCTCGAGCCTCGAGCCCGGAGCGTTTCAATCCTCACTCGAGCTTTCGCCCGAGTGCGAC
>NZ_AUHY01000073.1 GCF_000423425.1 Meiothermus rufus DSM 22234
CCTCACCCCGGGTAGCCTGGCCGATCTCAAGGGGTTGCTCCTCCTGCCCCTGAACCTGGGGCCCGGGACTCTGGTAGCGGTGGACCGTGGCTATGGGAGCTATCTTCTTGAAGACCTTCTTCTGGAGGCGGAGGGGATACGCCTCTTGCCCGTGCGCAAGGAGAATTCCAAGCGTTTCCACCTCTGGTACCCGTATCTGGCCATTACGCAACGGCGGGTGGTGGAGACGGTGGGCAGTATGCTTCATGCCCTCTTCCCCAGGCGCATCCACGCCACAACGCAGGAAGGGTTCCTCATCAAGGTCATCCTATTCGTCTTGGCCCACAACCTCAGGTTCATGGAAAGGAAGATGGCTGGGTAGCAACTTGGGTTAGTGTGTAAGGTGCCCTGGGACCTTGGCCCAAGCCCAGCAGCGAGTACACTGGGCTAATGCGGCTGGTGTTGGTGCCTACCCCCATCGGCAACCTCGAGGACATCACCCTGCGGGCTTTGCGCGTTTTGCGCGAGGCCGAGGTGGTGGCCTGCGAGGACACCCGGCGCACCGGGATTTTGCTCAAACACTATGGCATCGCCAAGCCCATGGTGCGCCTCGACCAGCACACCGTGGGCCAGGCCAGGCGGCTCTTGGAAGGCTACGAGCGGGTGGCCTACGTGACCGATGCCGGTACCCCTGGCATCTCCGACCCCGGGGCCGAGCTGGTGGCCCTGGCCCTGCAAGAAGGCTGGCAGGTGGAGGTGCTGCCTGGCCCCACGGCCCTGATTCCGGCCCTGGTGGCCTCGGGTCTGCCCACCGCCCGCTTCGCCTTTGAAGGGTTCTTGCCGCAAAAACCGGCTGAACGCCGGGAACGCCTGGAGCAGGTCTCGTCGGGCCGAACAGTGGTGCTCTACGAGGCCCCCCACCGCCTACGGCAGACCCTGACCGACCTGATCAAGGTCTACGGCCCAAACCACCCGGTGGCCATCGCGCGGGAAATTTCCAAGCTGCACGAGGAAATCTGGCGGGGCTCCTTAGCCCAAGCCCTAGAGCACTTTCGTGAGCCCCGGGGTGAGTTCGTTCTGGTGTTGGGACCAAAGACGGCAAGGGCCGCGGAGCAAAAACCCCAGACAGAGGCCTTGTTGCAGCAGCTAAGGGAGCAGGGACTGAAAGGCAAGGAGCTGGTCAAAGCCTTGACCGAGGCGGGAATTCCGCGCAACCAGGCCTACCAGATGGCTCATCCCCCCAAGGAGGAAGGTTGAAGGGTGCCCATCAGCACGAAGCGTATTGAGGCGCAGCAGGCCCTCGAGGTGCCCTCCTTGGGCTGGCCTTCCCGGGGGCGCGAGCTGGGTCATCGGGCTGTTCGCGCAGCATTGCCCCAAAAACCTGGACTCCCTCAGGCTTTTAACAACCATTGAGCCAGCGAAACAGGGGCATAGGTTGGACGGAGAAGCTGCAAAGGACGGGTCGGCTGAGTTGGTGAAGGAAGCCCAGGAGCGGGTTGCGTAGGGCCGCTTTTGCTTCTTTCTCCAGAGCCCACCTAAAGCGGTAAAGGGTGGCCTGAGCGGGCAGGGCCCGGCCTGTTTTTCCTCGACCAAATCCCATCCGCAGCAGCCAGTCCCGTTGATCTTCGATCCACTTCGTTCAACCACTCCCCAAACCCATCAGCACCAGCATGAACCGCATTCACCAGTCATACCTACGGTTAGGGGCTCGCACGTCGGGTACTCCCATCAAGTACGGTATTGGGCTGGGTATGCCTCTCGCTCCTTCTGGCTTGTTCATACTGCATATAAAAGCCTGCACAACCAGGTTGGACTTTCTTACCCAGATGGCCGATCTGCTAGCAAAGGCGAAGAGTCGGCGCCTTTTCACGCCTCATTACACCTTAGGTTATTCACGGAATTTGCAGCGCCAAAATCGTGGAAGACAGCAGCGGCCAAACCCTGGCTCCCGATTGGCGTTTCCGCCTGTTTTATGCCGGCTGCACCCTGCGGTTGGGTGTAGTGGCCGGGGCAGGCCACCCTCTCCTGCCTGCTGGACGGCCCGTTCCAAAACGTTCTGCGCGGCGAGGCCAACCTTTACAGCCGGGGCCGGAGCGGCTGCTGGGTGAACCCCCGCTAGGCATACTAGGCCTTCCCGCTGGCTTTTCGCTTTGGGCTTTGGGCGATAGGCTATATAGCGTGCCAGGAATTGCCATTATCGGAGCGCAATGGGGAGACGAGGGCAAGGGCAAGGTCACCGATGCCCTGGCCGAGGACGCCGACTTTGTGGTGCGCTACCAAGGGGGGGCCAACGCCGGCCATACCGTGGTGGCCCAGGGTAAAACCTTCAAGCTCAATCTGCTGCCCACCGGGGTTATCCACCCCCAGGCCACCAACGTGCTGGGCGACGGCATGGTGATCGACGCCTTCCGCTTCGCCGAGGAGATGCAAAGCATCCAGGCGGAAGGGCTAAAGCCCAGGGTGCTGGTCTCCGCCAAGGCCCACCTGGTCCTGCCCCACCACAAAACGGTGGAAACCCGCAACAACTTCGTGGGCACCACCCGGCGCGGCATCGGGCCGGCCTACTCCGACCGGGCCCGCCGGGTAGGCATTCGTGTCGGCGACCTACTTGATGAAGCGGTACTGCGCGAACGGGTCGAGACCCTTCTGACCGAGAAGCCTAACTCCACCCGTGAGGCCGGCTGGGACACCCCCGAGAAAGCCCTGGCCGACCTCTACCGCATGCGCGAGATTCTGGCCCCCTACATCGCCGACACCGGGAGCCTGCTACGCGAGGCCATCAAACGCGGCCAGAAGGTGCTCTTCGAAGGGGCCCAGGCTACCCTACTCGACCTCAACTACGGCGACTACCCCTACGTGACCAGCTCACACCCCACGGTAGGGGGCATCCTGGTGGGGGCTGGGGTCAACCACAAGGCCATCAACAAGGTCTACGGGGTGGCCAAGGCTTATGCCACCCGGGTGGGCAACGGCCCCTTCCCCACCGAACTATTCGGGGAAGAAGACGAGTACCTCAGGCAAAAAGGCGGCGAGTTTGGGGTCACCACGGGCCGGGCCCGACGTACCGGCTGGCTCGACCTGGTGCTGCTCAAGTACGCCTGCGAGGTCAACGGCTTCGATGGCCTGGTGCTGACCAAGCTGGATGTGCTCTCCGGCTTCAAGACCGTAAAAATCGGCATTGAGCACCGCCCCGACGGGACGGTCAAGTACGAGGAACTGCCCGGCTGGGGCGACCTCTCGGGCATCCGCAGCCGCGAGCAGCTCCCCCAAAGCGTCAAGCGCTTCATTGAGCTTATCGAGGCGTACACCCAGACCCCGGTGGTGATGTTCTCCACCAGCCCCCGCCGTGAGGACACCTTTGGCGCGGTGAGCTGGGTTTAGCGCAGCACCTCTCCCGGCTTGATGCGCAAAGCCCGCCACAGCGGGAGCAACGAGGCCAGCAGGACCACCAGCAGGCTAAACCCGGAGACCCAGGCGAAGTCGGAGGCCTTAATCTCGACCGGCAGGCGGGTGAGAAAGTAGAGCTCGCCGGGGATTTCCACCGGGTGCCAGTGGAAATAGCTGGATAGGGCAAAGCCCAGCAGGTTGCCCAGCCCAATGCCCAAAAGGCCCAGAATAAGGCCTTCCAAAGCGAATACCCCGGCCACCTGGAGGGCTTGCGCCCCCATGACCCGCAAAAGCGCGATGTCGGGGGTTTTCTCGATGACGCTGAGCACCAGCACGCTGGCCATGCCCAGCGCCGCCACCACCACAATCAGGAAGACCACAATACCAATCACCCGCTTCTGCAGGGCCAGCTGTTCGATCAGGGTGCGGTTGGTAGACTGCCAGGTCTGGGGGAAGTAGTACCGGCTGGCCAGCGCCGTACCGACCTCGAGGGCCTTCTGCGGGTCGCGCAAGCGCAGTTGGTAGCCCGAGAGGGCCGTAGGGGCTTCCATCAGGGCGCGGGCATCGGCCAGGGTGACGAAGGCAAAACCAGCGTCGAGCAGATAGTTGCCGGTCTGGAAGGTGGCCACCACTTCCAGTTCGATCCGCTTCTGGTTAATCGAGACCAAAAATAGCCGGTCGCCCGGGTAGGCCCCCAGGCTGCGGGCCAGGGCGCTGCCCAGCACAATGCCGCCCTCTCTGAGGGGGGAGAGCTCGAGGTCGGGGTAAACCGCCTCCCCCCCCTCCCCCAGCCCAATCAGGGTGGCAAAATCGGCCCCAGCCCCCCGGCCCGCCCCAGCCCGGCGGGTGAGCAGGGCCTTGGTCAGAAAGACCGGGGCCTGCCCCACCACCTCCGGGTGAGGGGCTGGGGGAGGGCTTTGCTCGGGGTCCAGGCTTTGCAGGTAGAGGTGGGGCACCGCCTTGAGGGTGGCCTCCACCAGCCCCTTGATAAAGCCGTTGGTCAAGGAAAGAGCAGTGGTGAGCACCATGATGCCCACCGCCACCCCCAGCAGGGTAATCAGGCTCTGGGTGCGCCGGTAGCGCAAATGGCGCAGGGCAAGAAACCAGACAAAGCGCATAGCAAGGAGCCTTTAGGGCCTACCCCGGCCCTGGAAGCCCCTCTATCTTACCCTCGCCCGCGCTGAATAACCGTAACCCTTACGTTGCGCACCCCAAAGCGGATGGCGGTGCTACGGTCGGGCAGCCAGACGTCAATGCGCTCACGCTTGCGTGGGTGCATGGTGTCCTCCACGATGAAGACCCGGTCTTTGAAAAGGTAGTTGAAGCGCCCCTTGCCGGTGCCGTTGGGGGTGCCCAGGTCTTCCAGCATCACCTTGGAGCCGTAGGGCAGCACCTTTAGCATATCCCGGCTCACCGCAATGATGCCGATGCGGGTGCGCGCGCCGGTGGCAGTGATGAAAGGGGTGCTATCGGTCTCGCGCACCGAGGAGGTATAGGCCGTGGCTTTGAGCACCATAACCCGGGGGGCTTGGGCCCAGCTCAATCCAAACACCGCAACGAGCAAGATCAGGCTAGGAATGCGGAAGCGGAATAACCGTTCCATACCCTTTAGAGGGTAGGGGGGCTGTTCTCAGCTTCTCTTAGAAAGCCAGGTCACGTCTCTCATTTCCCAGGTTGAAAGAACCGGGGCTTGGCTGGGCCTAGGTCGTTTCTGCTTGTAGAACAAGGCTACGACCCGCCTTGCTTTTATGAGAACAAAATAAAGAGCCTCTTTACCTTTCTCATCAAAAACCTGACCGCTCCCTGACCTATGCCCAGAAAGAGGCCTGGCTCTTTCCTGCCTTCCTGCCGGTTTTTTGCTTTCTTTCCAAACCACGGGCGTTACGCTTGTAGTAACGCCTCGACTCACCGACAGGCCAAACCGCCCAGCAGGAAGATACAAGCCCCACCCTGGGGGCGCCAGGATGGGGCTTGACTGGGTGATCTACTCCAACACCGCCAGGTAGTCGTACAGGTCGGGCCCCCCAGGGTGAATCTCTAAGGTTAGGTCGGGGAAGGCTTGGGCAAGCTGGTGGGTCAGACCATCCAGGGTTTCCTTGGCCACCATAGGACCGTGGAAAATGGTTAGGATTTCGTGTTCGGCTTCCTGAAAGGCCAGCTTGATCAGGCCCTCCAAAGCCTCTTCCGGCGTCTCGGTAGCCAGGGCCAGCTTGTCGTCGCGCAAGCCAATAGGCTGGCCTTCCCGCACGCTGACCCCCCCGATGGCCACACTGCGGCTGGCCCGGGTGACCTCGAGGGTTACCGCCCGCCTAGAGGCCTCCTCCATCTCGGGTAGAAGCTCACGGGCCGGCCTCTCGGCTTGATAGACCACGCTGGCGGCCAGACCCTGGCCCAGGGTACGGGTGGGGATAACGTGCACCACCTTGCCCTCGGCCAGGCCAGCGGCCTGTTGAGCCGATAGGACAACGTTGCTATTGTTAGGCAAAACGATTACTTCAGGGTTGGGCAGGCTTCGCACAGCATCTAATATGTCCTGCACGCTGGGATTGGCGGTCTGGCCCCCCGCCACCACCCGGGCCCCAAACCCCCGAAAGGCCTTAACCAGCCCCCAGCCGCTCGCCACCACCACCAGGCCGGTGGGGGGTGGCGCCTCGTCGGCGGCCCCGGCCATGGCCAGGATTTCGGTATGCTGCTGGGACATGTCCTCCACCTTAGTGCGCAGCATCTTACCGTAGCGGGCCACCCGGGCCAGCAGGCCATCGGGGTCGTTGGTGTGAATGTGCCCTTTGACAAAGCCCTCGGCTCCCACCACCAATAGGGAGTCGCCAAAGGAGGCGACCGCCTCGCGGATTGTTTCGATGGGCTCGACCACCCCTTCCATCAAAAACTCGGTGCAGTAACCGAATTCTTCCTCCTCGAAGGCGGTCTGGGCGTAGCGCTCGATTTTGGGGGGTTCGGGCAGGGGCAGCCCCTTAAGGTAGCCCTCGAGGCCCTCTAAGAAGCGGAGTAGACCCACCCCACCCGCATCCACCACCCCGGCCTGTTTCAGCACCGGCAAGAGCTCGGGGGTACGGTCGGAGGCCTCCCGTCCGCTTTGCAGGGCCGCCTCGAGCACAGCCTCGAGGCTATCGGCACCCCTTGCCACCGCCCGACGGGCCCCCTCAGCCACCCCCCTGGAAACGGTCAGGATGGTGCCTTCCACCGGCTTCATCACCGCCTTGTAACCGGTGCGGGAGCCTTCCTCGAGGGCCTGGGCCAGCAAAGCCGGGGTGAGCACCGAAGCCTCCCGCAGGGTTTCGGCAAACCCCTTGAGAATCTGCGAGGTAATGACCCCCGAGTTGCCTCTGGCCCCCAGCAAGGAACCGTAGCTAATGGCCCGAGCCACCTCGCTCATCTTCTGGGTATCGGCCAGGTCCAGCTCCCGCCGCACCGACTGCAGGGTGAGGTGCATATTGGTGCCGGTATCCCCATCGGGTACCGGATACACATTCAGGGCGTTGGTCTCCTCCACATACACCGCAAACCAATCGGTGGCGTAGCGAAAGGCACTGGCCAGTTCCGCCGGGGAAAGGGCCCTAGCCACGGCTCACCCCCACCACGTGCACCCGCACCGAGGAAAGCTCAGCCCCAGCTAGGCTTTTGGCCGCCCAACGAACCCGCTCACCGATGCTCTCCACCACTGCGGGAATGCGCGAGCCAAAGGCAATGACCACATACAAATCGGCCTGGTACTTGCCCGGCTCCGCCGGATCGGGCTTAACCACCACCCCCTCGCTCACCTCGCTCCTACCTAGGATGCGGCTAATGGACTCGCGAATCCCGGCTGGGCTCATCCCCAAAACGCCCGGCACTTCATGGGCGGCCAGGCCCAGAATCGCGGCCAGTGCAGTTTCGGTAACCGTTATGTTGCCTTTCAACACATACCTCCAGACAGAAAGCTTATCCCTTTTCAGGGTGGACCTTACAGCAAAAACCCATTACGCGCATTCCCTATGCAGAAACTATAGCTTACCCCAGCCGGGTTTCCCAACCCCGCGCGGTGTCTAGCGCACCACCAGATCGGCCACCCAGACGATTTCACAAGCCCCGTTGCCGGTATCGTGGCGCACGGTAGAGGTACGCCAGAAAAACCCATCGGGGCCGGCTACGTTCACCAAAAAGCCCTTGATATGCACGATGTGGCCGGGCTTGAGCTTTTTTAAGCGGCGTTCGATGTTGGCGTTGGCCGGTATCAGGTGCATGTTGGCACTATTCCGGATGATCTCCTCTGGGGGAATGGGCGGGCTTTGGCGCCAGGCGTAAAAGTACCAGTGGTCGGCCTGGCGGATATGAAGCTGTCGGATAACCGCGGTGTCGGACATAGGCCCCCAGCCCAAAGCCAGATCCACCGGGGCGATAGCCGCGGCAGGGTCGGTATGGTACAGGCGTTTGGAGAGCACCCGGGCCTCGAGCTCGAAGGAGGCCACCGGGCTGAAGCGATAGCCGGGTTTCTCCAAGCGCAGGTCGCTTGGCGCGGTCAAAGGGGCCTGGAAGGGGGCGTGGGGCGCCAGCACGCCGGGCGGACGGGCAATCGGTTGGGCCTGCACCGTTCGGATGAGGAGGAAGGCCGCCCCCAACAAGAACACCATCAGCCCCCAAAAACGCATCTTCTCAGAATAACCAAAGCCCCGGTCAAACGCCGGTCAAATTTCGTCCTTGGCCAGGTCGTTGAAGCGCACGTGCTGAGCGTGGAACTGCAATTCCACCGTACCCGTCGGGCCGTTGCGCTGCTTTCCCACGATGATTTCGGCAATGCCGGCCTTTTCCGAGTGCGGGTTGTAGTACTCGTCGCGGTAGATGAACATGACCAGATCCGCGTCTTGCTCGATCGACCCCGATTCCCTAAGGTCAGAGAGCATGGGGCGCTTGTTGGGGCGCGACTCCACCGCCCGGGAAAGCTGCGACAAGGCAATGACCGGCACGTTTAGCTCCCGGGCCAGGCTCTTGAGCCCACGGGAGATTTGGGCGATCTCCTGCTGCCGGTTTTCCCCTCCATTCTTGTGGCTAGGGCCGGACATCAGCTGCAAATAGTCGATGACGATCAGGCCGATTTTGTGTTGAGCGTGCAAGCGGCGGGCCCGGGCTCTAAGCTCCATTAGGGTCATGTCGGAGGTATCGTCGATTAGGATAGCGGCCTCGGCAATGCGGCCCGCCACATCCACCAACCGGGAGAAGTCTCGGTCGGAAAGCTGGCCCTGGCGCAGGCGGTTCATGTCGATGCGGGCTTCCGAGCAAAGCATGCGGGTCACAAGCTGTACCGCCGGCATCTCCAACGAGAAGATGGCCACCCCCACCCCCTCCCGCAGGGCCACGTTCTGGGCGATGGTCAGGGCGAAGCTGGTCTTGCCCATGGAGGGGCGGGCGGCAATGATGTTGAGCGAACCGCTGGTTAGCCCGCCAATCAGGTTGTCCAGCTCGCGAAAGCCGCTTCGAACCCCGTCGGGCTGGCCTTTGTTTTCGTACAGCCGCTGGATGTGCTCGAAGGTCTGGTGAACCAGTTCCTTCATGCTCAAAAACTCGGAGCGGGCCCCCTGGGTGGAGACCTCGAGCACCTTCCTGCCCGCGATATCGAGAATCTCCTCTAGGCTGCCTTCCTCATCGTAGGCCATGCGCATGGCCTCCCCTGCCGCCGCAATGAGCTTGCGCAGGGTCCACTTCTCGGCCACGATGCGCCCGTAATACTCGGCGTAGGCCGCGGTGGGGGTGTGCTCCGACAGGCCCACCAGATAGGACACCCCCCCCACCATCTCTAGCTCGCCCGACTGGCGCAGTTCCTCCGAAAGGGTCACCAGATCCACCGGGTCGCGCCGGGCCCGCAGCCGCTCCATGGCCTCCCAGATTTTGCGGTGGGCCTCCTTGTAAAACGCCTCCGGCCCAATCAGGCCCTCGAGTCGATCCAGCACCTCGCTGTCCAACAAGACCGAGCCTAGCACGCTGGCCTCGGCATCCAGGTTGTGGGGAGGGACGCGGCCCTCGAGGGATGGGGTTGCCATTGGGTCTCTCCTCCTGCCTCAGCAGTTCCTTACTCTATCCAACCTGGGGAACTCTGACAAAGCCATATACAAAACCCCATCCCATCGGCTAGACTAACAGGGTTGCCCACGTGGCAAACCCCCGGAGAAAAAATGGAACTCAGAAACATCGCCATTATTGCGCACGTAGACCACGGTAAGACCACCCTGGTGGACGCCATGCTCAAGCAGGCCAAGGCCCTCTCGCGCCACGAGGAGGGCAACGAGCGCATTATGGATTCCAACGACCTGGAGCGCGAACGCGGCATCACCATCCTGGCCAAGAATACTGCAGTGGAATGGAAGGGCGTGAAGATCAACATCGTGGACACCCCTGGCCACGCCGACTTCGGCGGCGAGGTGGAGCGGGCTTTGAGCATGGTGGACGGGGTATTGCTGCTGGTGGATGCCGCCGAAGGCCCCATGCCCCAGACCCGCTTTGTGCTCAAGAAAGCCATTGAGGCCGGCCTCAAGCCCATCGTGGTCATCAACAAGGTAGACAAAAAAGACGCCCGGCCCGACGAGGTACTCAACGAAACCTTCGACCTGATGGCCGAGCTGGGCGCGAGCGAGGAGCAGCTCGACTTCCCTTACCTCTATGCCATTGGCCGCGAGGGTAAAGCCTGGCTGGGGGAAGAACCCAAGCCCGACCTGACCGACCTATTCGAGACCATTCTGCGCCACGTCCCTGCCCCCCGGGTGGCCGAGGGGCCTTTCCAACTTCGGGTGGCCAACCTGGACTACTCCAACTTTCTGGGCAAGATGGCCCTGGGCAAGGTACACCGGGGCACGGTGCGCAAAAACCAGTTCGTGACCATTGTGGGCGAGCATAGCCAGCGGGAGCTTAAGGTGGTGGCCATCTTCACCTACCGGGGCTTAGAGCGCCTCGAGGTCGAGCAGGCCACCCCCGGCGACATCGTGGCCATTGCCGGCATGGAGGGGGTGGAGATCGGCGACACCATCGCCGCCAAAGAGGCCCCCGAGGCCCTGCCCCGCCTGGCGGTGGACGAACCCACCGTAAGCATTACCGTAACCCCCAATACCTCGCCCTTTGCTGGCAAAGAGGGCAAGTATGTGACCAGCCGCCAGATTCGCGAGCGGCTGTTGAAGGAGCTCGAGACCAACGTGGCCCTGCGGGTGATCGAGGTGACCCCCGACACCTTCGAGCTGCACGGGCGCGGTGAGCTGCACCTGTCGGTGCTGCTGGAGACCATGCGCCGCGAGGGGTTCGAGCTTTCGGTGGGCCAGCCCAGCGTGCTTTTCAAGGAGGTCGAGGGCCAGATTCAAGAACCTTACGAGTACCTGGTGCTGGACGTGCCCGAGGCCAAATTTGGCCCGGTGATGGAAGCCCTGGGCCGCCGCAAAGCCCAGATGGTGCATATGGCGCAAGACCAAGGTCGCATCCGGGCCGAGTTTACTGTGCCTGCTCGGGCTTTGTTTGGCTTTCGCACCCTGTTCCTAACCCTCACCGCTGGCGAGGGGGTGATGAGCCACAGCTTCCACGCCTACGGACCACACGTGGGCAGCCTGGAAACCCGCACCACTGGCTCAGCTGTCGCCATGGAGGCGGGGGTCGCCTACGCCTACAGCCTCTACCGCCTGCAAGAGCGCATCCACTTTTTTATCGAGCCTGGCACCGAGGTCTACGTGGGCATGATCGTGGGTGAGCACGTGCGGGAAAACGACCTGAACGTCAACGTCAACATCAACAAAAAGCTCACCAACGTGCGGGCTGCGGGCTCCGACGAGAACATCCGGCTTATTCCCCCGCGCCGCTTCACCCTCGAGGAGGCCCTGGAGTTCCTGGCCCCCGACGAGCTGCTGGAAATCACCCCCCAGAGCCTGCGCCTGCGCAAACGGGTGCTCGACCCCTCCCAGCGCAAGCGGGCCGAGAGCGTTTAGCCGAGCCCAAGGCTGAACCTGGACGGACACATGTGAGACTCTAAGCTGGGATAAAAAGAGGGGAACCAACCAAGAAAGGAGGTTCCCCAGGTGCAGTTTACCACCGTTGGCCGAGAGATATGGCAAGGCGCTAGACAAGCACAGAGGCTGGCCGAGGCCAAAGCAGGCGACCCAGAGGTCAAGGAACGTCTGCGCAAGCTCCGACTGGTCAAAGCCCTGCGTGAAAGTAAAAAGAGCTGGAAGGAGATCCAGGACCTGGTCGGGATCAGCCGGGCCACCTACCACCGCTGGAAAAAAGCCCTAAAAGAAAAGGGCC